>JAKLKE010000531.1 GCA_023150775.1 Myxococcota bacterium | reverse complement strand
CAAACACGAAGATCTCCGCCCGCTCCTCGACGTGTTCATCAAGAAGTACCCCCTGCCCCTCACCACGGTCTCGTCCCGGGGCAAAGACGCCCTGCGCGGCAAGATCCTCGACGCCTTGGGTGAGGTGAGCACCACGAGCCGGGCCGCCTATCGCGCCGCCGTCGAGGGGGTGCAGCGGGGCCTGTGGACGAAGATTGAGGGCGAGCCGCTGATCAACTACCTCCTCAAGCGCAGCCAAGGCGGCGCCTGGGACCAAATGGACAACGTCGATGGCCGCAGCTACCACGTCGCCTATGACTGGTTCGGCTTCTGCTCGGCGCCTGTGGGTCTGTACGCCAAGAAGGTGAGCACCTACGCCATGCGCTCGCCCATGGAGTGGTTCGCCGAGGTCTACGCCACGTTTTATGCCGAGGCCGACCAGCCGGGGATGCCGCTCGGCCAGCTCGTTCAGGGCCGGGATCCCGCGCTGTACAAGACGATGATGAGCACGGTGCACGCGGGCAACAGCCTGGGTGAGGTCACCGGCCAAGGCACGGTGGGGATGCCCGGCGCGCCGACCCCCGAGGGCCCCATCGGCGACTTCCCCACCCCGGGGCCTGAGATTCGGAACCTCGCGTGAGCGTCCACCTCCTGCTCCTCGGCCTCGCCTGCGCCACGCCGAGCCGGGAGGTCGACGGGACCGCCTCCGCCCCCACCGCCTCCGCCCCCACACAGTCGCCCGAGGATCTCCGCATGAGCCCAGAGAGCGTGGTTCGCGCCGCCGCCGCCCAGAGCTTGGGGGCGCCGCCAGAGTCTCTGCGGGTGCAGCCGCTCTATCTTGACGGCCTCGCGCCGTTTTACCGGGTGATTCAGCCCGGGGCGAGGCCACGCAGCGACGGCGTGATGCCCGGGGTGTCGTATGTGGTGCTCGACGGCGCGGCGCTCAGCGGGGCCGAGGGCTACGCGGCGGTCTTGGCGCTCACCGACGACGCCGAGACCCTCGCCGGGGCCTGGCTCTACCTGCATCGGGGCGGCGCTGAAGAGATCCTCGGCTACGCCGGGGACGGCCTGCCGAGGCCAAGCCGAGGCGACGACGGCCAGATCCGTTTTGTCTACGCCAACGCCCGCGGCCAACACATCGACGTGGTGTTGAACACGAAGCTGAGCCCCCCCGAGGCCACCACGACGCCGAGGGTGAAGCCGTGAGCACCTTGACCTTGGCGCGGGTGGACTGCGCGGGCTGCGGCGCCGCCGTCGAGGGTGAGCTCGTCGTCATGGCGAACCTCGGCGCTCGGGCAGACCTACGCGCGGGGCTGTTCACGAGAGAGATCAACGTCTTGCGCTGCGCGGCCTGCGGGCGAACGGCCCAGGTGCAACGAACCAGCGCGTTTATGGACTTTCGCCGACACCAATGGATCGTGGCCTATCCCGACTGGGCCGAGCGCCACTGGGCGGAGCTCGCCGCGGCCACGGCCCTGAGCGTCACCCGAAACCTGGGCCTCGCCGCCCCGGCCAAGCTGCGCGCTGAGGCGCCGCGCTGGACGGTGCGGGTGGTGTTTGGTTTAGAGGCCGCCCGGGAGAAGCTCGTGATCTGGGACGCGGGCCTCGACGATCTCGCCGTCGAGCGCCTCAAGCTCGTCGTGCTGGCGGGCCAGCCGCGCTGGCTTCTGGGCCGGGCCTGGGTAGACGCCGTAGACGCCGACAGCCTGCGCTTGCGCCTCGTGGCCCCAGACGGCGCCGAGGGCGCGCTCACCTTGCCCCTCGCGAGCCTGCCCACGGGCCCGATCCCCGGCGTCGATGAGCTGGGCCTCGGCCTCGACCCCTTCGTGAGCGCCCGTCGCGTGAGCGTGCGCCCCGAGCCCGCCGACCCCTTGAGCTTTGACCTCGACGGCCGCGCCCACGGCCACCGAAACGGCGAGGAGCTGCGCCACGTCCCCCACGAGGGCTGAGCGGCGCGCCGTCGGTGTACACTTTGGCGGAGCATGATGACCTCGCTCCTGCCCCTCGCCCTCGCCCCCCTCGGGATCTGGCTCGTCAGCCCAACGACGGGCTCCGGGACGGCCGCGCCTTGGTCTTGGCCCCGAGAGCTGGGCCTCGCCGCCGTCGTCGGCGCGCTGTTCGCGGCCCTGTGTGGGCTGTGGTTGGCGCGGTTTTACCTCATCGGCGACAACTTCTTGTGCTCCGACTTTCATGAGTACTGCTCGTCTGTGAGCGCCTTGGCCATGGACGAGCCCGAACGGTTCACCAAGCAGCGCTCGGCGGCGGCGGCCCTGCCCGCGGCGCTCATCAGCCGTCACACGGGGCTCATCGACGGCATGGCCTGGGCGGGCTTACTCTCCAGCGGCCTGATCGGCGCCGGGCTCTACCTCTGGGGCCGGGCCGCACACTCTCGCCTCGCGGGGATCAGCGCGGCCTTGAGCGCGGCGACGATGATGCCCGTCGTGGTGATGTCGCGCACCCTGAGCCTGTACGACGAGATGACGGGCTGGTTTGTGCTCGGCGGCGCCGGGGCGGCGGTGGCCTGGCGCCAACGCAGCCCCGGGGCGCTGTTTTTCGCGGGGATCGGCGTCGGGCTCGCCGGCCTCGCCGATTTTCGAGGGCTGTTCTGGGCGGTCTCGTACCTGGGCTTAGGCCTCGTCGCGGCGATCTGGCCCGCGCCGGGGGTGGCGGGGCTCGGTCGGCGCCTCCTGCGGACTGTGCTGAATCTCACCGCCTTCGTGCTCCCCGTGATCTATGCCTGGCGGCTGGGGCCCTGGGCCTACCGCTTCAACATCAGCTTAGAGGAGGTGATGAACCCCCGGCAGCGCTTCGTGGAGTGGGGCTTCACCGACCCCGCGCTCACCGCCCCGTTTCGCGCCGAGAGCGCGTTTATCTGGGGCAGCTCACCGCCGGAGGACATCCCCAAGACCATCCTGTGGGTGATGAGAGAGACGGCGGTGATCCCCCGGGAGGCCTGGGACACCGATGATTTGCACCGGCTCTTGGCTGAGCACGTCACGCCCTGGACGCCTCTGTGGGTCGCCGCCTGTGCGCTCACGGCGCTGAGCCTCCTTCGGGGCCCCGAACGTTTTGCCCGCCTCGTCGTGGTGTTTGGCGCGGGTGTGCCGTTTTTTATGGCGTTTAAGGGCGCCGTGGAGCTGCAGCGGGCCCAGCTTCATTACCTGGGCAGCTCCATGCCGGTCTTCGCCGTGTGGATGGGCGTCGCCTGGGCGAGCCTGTGTGAGGGGGCGGCGCCGAGCGCGCTCAGCGCCCCGCTGGAGCGGCTGCGGGGGTGGATCTGGGCGCCGCTCAGCCGGTGGCCGAGGCTCGCCGAGAAGGTGCTGCCCTCGGCGCGTGGGGTGCTGGGCGTAGGGTTCTTGGCGCTGTTTGTGCTGGGTGTGCTGCCCTCCCTCGTCTCACCCCAGGCGAGCTGGCGGCGGCGCTGGGCCTATGGGGAGGGGGAGATCCTCACGCTCATCGGCTCGGCGGCCCGGGGGGTTGACCCCATACGCGCTAACATAGTGGACACATGATCAGCATCGGATAAAGATGGCGCATGTCACGCTCC
>JAKLKE010000530.1 GCA_023150775.1 Myxococcota bacterium | reverse complement strand
CGTAGGGTGCCCAGCAGCGGCTCTAGCTCGGCCTCCTCGACGGGGGCGTAGAGCCGCACCGAGGCGGGCTGCAGCAGCAAGAGGCCGTTGTGAAGCCGCAGCAGCACCAGGGCGCCCCGGTCGGGCGGGGCCAAGAGCGTCATCTCTTTGGTCTGGGCGTTGTTGCCGTAACCAAACCGGAAATGCAGCCGCCAAGGCCGCGCCTTGGGGCTGTGGCGTAGGGCCTGGTGGGCCTGGTCTAAGGTCAGGGGCGGCTGGGGGTCGGCCATCGGGAGAGTCCTCGGCGCGTTGGACCGCCGAGGCGCTCGGGCGGCACGCCTCGCTCAGCGGGTGAGCACCATGAGGCCCAAGGCGCCTAGCACGAAGCAGCCGATGGTGATGGCCAACAGAACCCAGCGGCGTCGGGCTTCGCTGGACTTCTCCAGGTGGCGATTGTGCCGGTCACGACGGCGAATTCGCCGCGCGGCCTCATCGGGGAGGAGCCACTCGACCTCGCCCCGAGAGTTCGTGTAGCTGACGTAGCCCCGCTCCTCGTAGAACCGCTGCCGTGTCTCTAAGACGAGCTTTGAGCGCTCTCGCTCAGCGTCGCTGGCTTTGCGGGACTCCTCTTCGCGGCTCACCGTCGTGAGTCGGGCGACACGGCGCGCGTGGTCCTCCTCAAGCTGGAGGAGGGTCTGTCGCGCGAGGGTCTCTCTCTCCTGCTCGGTCATCATTGGGTCCGCGAGAGGGCGATCGGGGTAGCTGGAGAGTATAGACCACGGGAAGGCGAAGATCGATCTCTCGATCTTCATCATTCCGAGCCCCCAAGCGGCCCCCGAAGCGTGTGGATCAGCCGCCGCTCGCCGCTGGCGCCGCGTCGGTCTGGCGCCCCGCCTCGCAGACCCCGGCGGGCGTCGCCTCGGCGTCACCGCCGAGGTCGAAGTGCATCATGTCGCCGCTCTCCATGCCCATCGCCGTGCCGCCCCAGCGCAGGCGGCCGGTGTCGGCCATCACCTCGGTAAAGCTCCGGGTGAAGTGTAAGAATCCGGCGGCGGGGTTGCGGGTGCGGCCCGGGGTGGTGGTCACCGCGCCGTGCTGCATCGGGATACGCACGCTCTCGTAATCCCGGAGGATCTGAAGGTAGGTCTCGTCCGCGCTCAAGGTCCAGGCGGGGTTGGGGTGAGCCGTGAGGTGGGCCTGGATCGCGGCGACGGCGGTGGCCTGGGGGTTGGCCTCAGTGATCTCGGCGATGAGCACGTCCCGGGCGGCGTTCTGGGGGTCGGCGACGGGGCGGCGGGAGACCGAGCCCGGCGCCGTGCGAAACACGAGGCCGAGGTACTGGCTGAGGTGATCCGACGCGGCGCGCATCCGGTCATACTGAGCGCCGGTCGTCTCCCGGCCGCTTCTGGGCGCGACGTTCTCCTGGCCCTGTTGACCGGCGAAGGTGCGCGCCCGGTCGTAGACGGCGACGGCCTGGGATCGTTGGGCGTTCACGTCTTGGGCGGCGTCCTGCTGGGCGTCGGTGACGCCGCGGCCGCCGCGGGCCTGACGGTTGATGCGCCCGGCCTCCTCGCCGCCCATCGTCTCCGTCGTGGTGCCGTCTTCAGCGGTGGAGGTCTGGCGGATCGCGACGTAGGGGTTGGCCCCGGCGTCGATGTCGATCGCCGAGCCGCTGCGGTGGTGGCCGCTGCGATCGGGCCGCCAGCCGATGTGGCTGCCTTGTACGCCGCACCAGTCGGCGACGGTGCGGGCCCGGCCGCCGTCGGGCTTGAGGCGCTGGTCCTCAGGGGTCTGCCCCCAGCGGGTGTTGAGCTCGGCCTCTACGGCGTCGAGGCGACCGCGCAGGGTGGGGTTCACGCCGCCAAAACGGCCCACACGCCCTTCAGCGCTCACCCCGTCGCTCTGGGTGAAGCTCTTGCCCAGAAAGGGGCGGGTGTCGAGGTTCGTGGGCGCGGGAGAGCTGCAGTTGCGATCAAAGGTGCGCTGATCACGCTGATCTTGGGCCTGCTGGGGCGTCTGCTGGGGCTGCTGCGCCCGCCGGGTCTGACCGCCGCTCATGGGGTCTCCTGGAGATAAGTCTCTGAGTTCTCAGCACTCTACCTCCAAAATGCTCAGAAAAACGACAGGTTCTCTGCCCCAGGTCAGAAGGTCGGCACGATCCTGCGCCACGCCGCCGCGCTCAGCCCAGAGGCCCTTGAGACACAGGATCTTGATGGGGGGCGCCCCGGGCGGCCCTCACGACGAGCTCGCGCAGCCAGCGGTGGGATGGATCGGCGTGAACCCGGGGGTGCCAGAGGCTCACGAGCTCCAACGGCGCCAAGGGCACAGGCGGCGGGCGGATCAAGAGGCCCGGGGGCGCCAAGGCCCGGGCGAGGCGCTCGGGCAAGGTCACGACGAGATCAGAGGCGGCGACGACGGCGAGGGCGGCCAAGAAGTGCGGCATGGTGATGACGATTCGGCGGCGCAGGCCCCGCTCGGCCAGGGCGCGGTCAACGGCGCTGCCCACGGCGAGGCCAGGGGCGACGAGGGCGTGGGGCAAGGCCGCCCAGGCCGCGACGTCGTCCCCGCAGCGCCATGACTCGGGCCTCGACACACAGACGAATCGATCGCTGCACAACGAGCGCATCTTGAGGCGCTCGGGCGCCGAGAACGAGACGCCTAAGGCGAGGTCGGCGCTGTCATCCGCCAAGGCGGCGGCGACGTCGGGCACCACGGGCAGCAGGCGAAGATCCACCCCCGGGGCCTCCTCACGAAGGCGCGCGACGAGCTCCGGCAGCAGCACACGCTGGAGGTAGTCGCTGGCGACCAGACGAAAGCTGCGCTCGGCGCGGGCGGGCTCAAAGGGCCCCTGGCGGATGAGCGACTCGACGGCGCTCAGCGTGTCGTGGAGCGGCGCGCTCAGCGACTCGGCGACGGGCGTGGGCTGCAGGCGGTGGCCCACACGCACAAACAGCGGGTCGCCGATCAGCTCACGCAGCCGGCCCAAGGCGTGGCTCATCGCTGAAGGGGTGCGGCCGAGGCGGCGGCCGGCGGTGGTCACGCTGCGCTCCTCCAAGAGCACGCTCAAGGTCACCAGGAGGTTGAGGTCGACCTTTGAAAGCTCAATCTTGTTCACATGACGCTCCAGTTCTATGCACTGGATTTCATCATACCCCTGGGCGAGATTGAGGGGGCCAATCATCCGACTCCTCGCCCTGCTCCCCTTCGCCGTCGCCTGCGGCCCCAAAGACGCCCCCATCGAGAGCGCCGCCGACTCCGACGCCGCCCCCGCCGCCTTGACCGGCGCGGACATCACCGGGCGCTGGGCCAGCGGCGGCTGCGAGGCCTACGACGATGGCCAAGGCGGCAAGAGTTACCTCACCCGCGACTTCACCCTCACCGCTGAGACCTGGGCCCTCGACCTGGGCATCTTCGGCGACGAGGCCTGCAGCTACGCCTTGTTCACCGTTCAGATCACCGGCCCCTACACCCTCGGCGGCCTCTCGCAGACCGTTGCGGGCGCCACCGAGGGCGACTTCACGTTTGGCAGCATCGTCTGGACGGCCAAAGATCAGGGCCTC
>JAKLKE010000052.1 GCA_023150775.1 Myxococcota bacterium | reverse complement strand
GGCCCATGCGCGTCGGGTTCCTGCGCGCGCGCCACAGGGCCTCGCGCCGCAGACTGGAGATCCGCAGATCGCGCCGCGTCCGCGTCTCGCTGAAGCTCGGCCTCAAGCCCGCCGGTCTGCGGCGCCGGTTGGGGGCCGCGCTCCTGGGGTGCGTTCCCTTGAGAAGGGTTGTTGGAGGCTGATTTTCTCAGGAGCGTGTTCTTGGGGTCGGGCCGGGGCGGCGCCATCGATGACCTCGGGACGTTGGGGCGATCACCGCGAACTAAGCGGTGCAGGAAGTCTGAACCTATCGGGGTTCGTTGCGGCTGGTGACTCGCGTGGTATCTTGTACTTGAGGTGCGGCGCAGGCGCGACTGGGGTCGTGAAGGCGCGCACCCTGGGGCGCAGGATAACCCCTCAGTCCAAGGAGTCCGGAATGCTCGTGCTCACGCAGAAAGAAGGAGAGATTCTCCAGGTTGGTAAGGACGTTCGTATCTTCATCAAGCGCATCAAGGGCAACTGGGTTCGCCTGTGCATCGACGCTCCCAAGGAGGTTGAGCTCAAGCGTATCCCGGCGCCGAAGGTCGATGATGAAGACGCGGCGCCGATGATGGCGGCGCCGATGTCGGCCGCCGAGGAGCTCGCCGACACGGAGCGACGTGTGCTCCGCATGGCGCGTCGCCGCTGATCGAGGTTTTACGGGGTGGAAGGGCCCGCGATCTACGGACGCGGGCCAACCTCGCCGAGCGGTCGCCACTCGGCTAAACGTCAGCGGCGCTGACGGTGGACCCCTTGCCTCTGAACCTCGCTGACTACACCTTCGAGCTCCCTGAGTCGCTGATCGCCACAGCTCCCCCGGCGGCGCGAGATGGGGCCCGGATGTTGGTCTTGGGCGCCCCGCAGCCCCACCAGCGGGTGATTGACCTCCCGGATCGGCTCAGCCCGGGCGATTTGCTCGTCGTGAACGACACGCGGGTGCTTCGTTGTCGACTTCGCCTGGAGCGTGTGTCGGGCGGCCAGGTCGAGGTGCTGCTGCTGCGCGCCGACGCCGAGGTCGTGCCCGCCTTGGTGCGCCCGGCGAAGAAGCTCAAGATCGGCGAGCGCCTGCGCCTGCCCGGCGCCGCCTCCGACGACCCGCGCGGGGTGATCATCGAGGGCAGGGCAGGGGACGGCACGCTGCAGGTTCGCCCGCTCCCCGATCCGGCGACGCTGATGGCCGATCGGGGTGAGCTGCCGCTGCCGCCGTACCTTCACCGCGAGGCCCGGCCAGAGGACGATGAGCGGTACCAGACCGTCTTCGCCGCCCACGACGGCGCCGTCGCCGCGCCCACCGCGGGGCTACACCTCAGCGACGCCTTGCTCACCCGCCTCGCCGAGCGCGGCGTCGGCTTGGCCCGGGTCACCCTGCACGTCGGCCAAGGCACGTTTCAGCCCTTGCGTGAGGAAGATCTCGCCCGCGGCGCGCTTCACGCCGAGCGCTATGTGATCTCCGCGGAGACGGCCTCGGCGGTCGCCGCCTGCCGCGCCCGCGGCGGTCGTGTGATCGCGGTGGGCACCACGAGCCTTCGGGCCTTGGAGTCCGCCGCTGAGCCCGACGGCGTGCTGCGGGTTGGGCCCGGGGAGACGACGCTCTTTGTCCGGGAAGGTTATCGCCCCCGCGTCATCTCCGGCCTGCTCACCAACTTTCATCTCCCCGAAACCAGCCTCCTCATGCTCGTCTGCGCCCTCGGCGGCCGGGAGCGTGTGCTCGGCGCCTATCAAGAGGCCATCGCTCATGGCTACCGCTTCTACTCCTACGGCGACGCGATGCTGCTCTTATGAGCTCGTCGCCCAGGCGGGGAAGGCGCGGCTAGGGCGGCTGCACCTGCCGCACGGCGTCGTGCCGACCCCCGCGTTTATGCCCGTCGGCACGGCGGGCTCGGTCAAAGGTCTCACCCCCGATGAGGTGTGGGACATCGGCGCGTCGATGATCCTCGCCAACACCTTTCATCTCTGGGTGCGCCCGGGGGCGGATCTTGTCCAGCGACTCGGCGGCCCGCACAAGATGATGGGCTGGACGGGGCCGATCCTCACCGACTCCGGCGGCTTTCAGGCCTTCTCGTTTCGGGAGAAGGCCAAGGCCCAGGAGGACGGCGTGAAGTTCCTCTCGGCCTACGATCGCCAATGGCGCTTCATGAGCCCAGAGATCTGCGTCGGCTTGCAGGAGGCCCTGGGCGTTGACGTCGCCATGGCGCTGGACGAGTGCATCGCCCACCCCACGGAGCGGCGGAAGGTCTTGGCCTCGACCCAACGCACGACGCGCTGGCTTCACCGCTGCCTCGCCGCGCGGCGGGCGCCAGAGCAGACCGCGCTCTTCGGCATCGTCCAGGGCGGCTTTGAGGCCGATCTACGCCTGGAGCACGCGCGCACGCTGAGCGCGATGGATCTCGACGGCTACGCCATCGGCGGCCTCTCGGTCGGCGAGACCGCAGAGGAGCGCGAGCGCATGGTGGCTTTGTCCGCCGACGCCTTGCCCGCCCACAAGGTCCGATACCTGATGGGCGTCGGCTACCCGATAGACATCGTGGAGGCCGTGATTAGAGGAGTGGACCTCTTCGACTGCGTGCTCCCGACACGCACCGCGCGCTTCGGCTACCTCTTCACTGAGAAGGGGAGGTTGGCCATCAAACACGCGGCGTATCGGGAAGACTCGCGCCCTATCGAAGATGGATGCCCATGTTATACGTGCCGGTCTTTCTCGCGGGCCTACCTGCGCCACCTTCACCTCAGCGGCGAGCTGCTCGCACCTCGCCTGTTCACCCTACACAACCTCGCCTTCTATCAGCGCCTCATGGCCCGGCTTCGCGACTCGATCGTGGACGGCCCCGAGGCGCTGGAGTCGCTTCGCCTCCAGGCGAAACGTTGGCAAGAGCCTTACCGGGACGATCCCGAGGACAGCCATGACCCCCTCTCTCGCCGCTGAGACGCCGATGGTGCTGATGCAGCTCGCCCAAGACGCGGGCCCCATGGGCGCGCTCTCGTCTTTTATGCCGATCCTGCTCGTGGTCGGCATCTTCTACTTCATGGTCATCCGGCCCCAGAACCAGGCCAAAGATGAGCACCAGAAGATGCTCTCGTCGCTCAAGAAGGGCGATGAGGTGGTCACCGACGGCGGCCTGATCGCCTCGGTGGTCGAGGTCGGCGACGGCTTCGTGCGTCTGGAGATCGCCCCGGCCGTCATCGCCAAGGTCGCCCTCGACGCGGTTCGTGCCCGGCGTAAGGCCGCCGGGGAGGCCGCATGAGCGGGAGCTGGTGGTTTCGATTCGCCGTCGTCCTCTTCGCGCTCTTGGGCTCGGCGTGGGTGTTGGCCCCGAACTTCATCACGACGCCTGAGGGCCAGGAGCCCGCGGGCGTCGCGGCGTTTTTACCCAACACCGCGCTGAACAAGGGCCTCGACATCGTCGGCGGCCTCGACATCACGCTGCAGGTCGGCGTCGATGAGGCCGTGCTCTCCAGCGTCGGGCGCGACGTGCAGACCGTCCGCGACGCCGCCGAGCGTGAGGGCATCCAGCTCACCAGCGCCCGAAAGGCCCGTGGGCAGGCGGTCTTGGAGCTGCAGATCGGGCCGGAGACGACGATTGAGGCCCTGCGCGCCTTCCTCTCGGCGCGTTTCCCCGGCTACACCTACGTCGGCACCGTCGACGGCGAGACCGGCCAGTGGCATCGTTTTGAGCCGACGGACGAAGAGCGCGCGGAGATCTCCCAGCGCGCCGTCGAGCAGGCGGTGGAGACCCTCCGCAGCCGCATCGACGCCACGGGCGTCAAAGAGCCCAACATCGTCCGCAAAGGCACGGACCAGATCAACATTCAGCTCCCCGGCGAGGTTGACCCCGACGTCGCCCGGCAGCTCATCGGCACCACGGCGGTTCTGGAGTTCTACCTCGTCGATGAGGAGTTCCAGATGGCGGCCTTGGACCAGGCCCTCGTCGCCGCCAAGGCCGCCTTGCCCGAGGCTGAGTACAACGACGACCGCGCGCTGAACGAGTGGCTCGTCGAGAACGGCCGGGTGCCCGGCGAGAACCGGGTGATGTGGGAGTACGAGACGACGGGCGGCGTGAAGGCCCGCACGACGCCCTACGTGCTCAAGGACCGCGTGATCCTCACCGGCGATGACGTCAACGACGCCGCGACGTCCATGGACCAGTACAACCAGCCCGAGACGATCCTCGAGTTTAAGCCCGGCGGCGCGGTGATCTTCGGCGACGTCACCGGCGAGAACGTCGGCAAACGGTTCGCCATCGTGCTCGACGGCGAGGTGCGCTCGGCGCCGGTCATCCGTGACCGCATCGCCGGGGGCCGGGCCTCGATCTCCATGGGCTCGGGCAACATCGACCTCGCCATGGCCGACGCGCGGATGTTGGCGATGGTGCTGCGCACGGGCGCGCTGCCCGCGCCGCTCAACATCGCTGAAGAGCGCACCGTCGGGCCTCAGCTCGGCGCCGACGCCATCGCCGCCGCGGTCAACGCGACCCTCATCGGCTCCGTGCTCGTCGTGCTCTACATGCTGCTCCGCTACAAGGTGAGCGGTGTGGTGGCCAACATCTGCCTCACGCTGAACGTGCTCTGCGGCCTCTCGGCCTTGGGCCTGCTCGGCGCGACGCTCACCCTGCCCGGCATCTGCGGCATCGCGCTCACCGTCGGCATGGCCGTGGACGCGAACATCATCATCTACGAGCGTATCCGCGAGGAGCTGGCCATCGGCAAGAGCGTCGGCGCGGCCCTCGTCGCGGGCTACGACAACGCCTTCTCGGCGGTCATCGACTCCAACCTCACCACCGCCATCGCCGGGGTGGTGCTCTACAGCTACGGCACCGGCCCCATCAAGGGCTTCGCCGTGACCCTGCTCATCGGCATCGCCAGCACCCTGTTCACCGCCATCTTCGTCAGCCGCACGTTGATGGATCTCGCCGTGCGTCGCGTCAGCGCGCGCGCGCTCTTGTAGGAGGCGCTCGTGGAGCTGACCCCAACCCCTTCGTCTTCCCCGACGCCCACCAACCTGCCTTCGCCAAACCGGGCGAACCAGTACGACTTCATCGGCAAGCGGTACATCGCCAGCGCGGTCTCCGCGATCCTGATGATCGCCTCCCTCGTGCTCTTCTTCGTGCAGAAGCCGAACTGGGGCATCGACTTCACCGGCGGCACTGAGCTGCTCCTGCAGTTTGAGCAGCCCATCGAGATCGGCACCTTACGCGGCGCGCTCGGGGAGATCGGCCTGTCGGACGACTCCGTGCAGCAGGTGAACGATCCCAGCCTGAACGAGTTCTCCGTGCGTGTGCAGGAGGCGGGCTTTGGCACTGAAGAGACCCAGGCCAAGGTGCTCGGCGCGCTCAAGCAGCAGTACGGCGAGCCCTGGCTCGTGAACTCTCGCTTCGACGCCCAGGTCGGCGCCTTGCTCGTCATTGAGCACCAGCCCCCGGCGGTCTCGACGACGACAGTGCAGGACGTGCTCGACGCGGCCGGCGTGAGCGGCGTCGAGGTCCGCGCCAACCAAGACGAGAACACCTTCGAGGTCGTCATGCCCGGCGTGAGCCAGGCGGTGCAGCGCTCCATCGCCGGCGCGCTCGACGGCCAGAAGTTTAAGGTGCTCTCCGTGGACTCCGTCGGCCCCAAGGTCGGCGCGAGCTTGCAGCAGGCCGCGGTGATCTCGATCCTCGCGACGCTCGGCCTCGTCTTGCTCTACGTCGCCTTCCGCTTCGACCTGTCCTTCGCGCCCGGCGCGGTCATCGCGCTCTTCCACGACGTGATCATCACCATGGGCATCTTCGTGCTGCTCCAGCGGGAGATCAACGTCAGCTTCATCGGCGCCTTGTTGACCATCATCGGCTACTCGCTGAACGACACCATCGTCATCTACGACCGCATCCGCGAGAACATGCAGCGGTATCGCCGCTCCGACCTCGCCGGGCTGATCAACGACTCGGTGAACGACACCCTGGGCCGCACGCTCTCCACGGCGTTCACGACCCTGCTCGCCATCTCCGCCTTCTTGTTTATGGGCGGCCCAGTCATCGAGAACTTCGCCTTGGCCATGCTCATCGGCATTGTCGTCGGCGCGTACTCGACGGTCTACGTCGCGAGCCCGTTCATCTTGATTATGGAGAGCGTCAAGCCGAGCCTGCAAAAGCTGTTTACGCCCGCCGCGACTGGGGTGAGCACGGACAGCGTCAGCGGCGGCTCGCCTTGATCTGTCCTGTCCCTTGACCGGGGCGGCGCGAGTAGCATATAGGACTTCGCCCAGTCGCCCCGACGAGATCGCCCCGGGAGCCCATGACCTTGAAGATGGTCAACCAACGCCAGGATGGCATGAGACCCTCGGCGTGTTGACCCTTCAAGCCCTCAGGGAGAACAATGACCAAGTCTGAGCTGATCAGCCTCATCGCTACCCAACGCAGCCTTCCCCGCGCCACCGCTGAAGAGGTCGTCAACTTGATCTTTGACGGGATGAAGAGCGCCTTGTGCCACGGGGAGCGCATCGAGATTCGTGGGTTTGGCTCCTTCCGGGTCCGGCGGTATGACGGCTATGTTGGTCGCAACCCCAAGACGAACTCCCTGATTCAGGTTCGACCCAAAGTCTTGCCGGTGTTTAAGGTCGGCAAGACGCTTCGGAGGCGTGTCAATGGCTCCTCGGCGGACACAAACTAAACGTGGCGTCGCCCTGCTCCTCGGGCTCCTGCTCTCGCCGGTCACCTTCGCGGGCGCGCTGTACATCAACGGCGTGCGCGCGGACGCGGTGCGCGACATGGAGCTCAAAGACGTCAACATCCGCGTAGACGGCGACGGCAACGTCTGGATTGACGCCCCGCGCTACAGCGTTGAGGTCTTGCAGCCCGGCGGGCAGACCGCCCCGGCGGCCCCCCAGGCGCCCACCGCCCCCCCGGCGCCCATGCCGTCGGTCGTCGCCCCGACGCCCATCACCGCGCCCGTCGCGGCGCCGATGGCCCCCGCCGCCGTGAGCGGCGCTGAGGTCGCCGCCGGCACCTGGTGGTTGGTCACTGAAGACAACCAGTCCACGGGCCACACCATCGACGTGTACATCTCTGGCGTGCTCGTGAAGACGATCAAGTCTGGGGATGAGGCCGTCTTGATGGACATCAGCCGCTACGTCCGACGGGGCCAGAACGAGGTGCTCATCAGCGCCCGCGCTGGCGCCTCGTTGGGCGGTGGGCTGCTCAAGGTCTACCTGGGCCAAGGCTCAAACGACGCGGGCACCCTCAACCTCGCCTCCCCGCAGATCACCTTCACACGGCGCTCTTCGGACTCTCTTGACGGCGCGAGCCGCCAATACACCCTCATCGTCCCCTGAGCGTCCTTGTCCATGTCTACTGAGCGCCTTCAAGGCCGGAACCCCGTCATTGAGGCGCTGCAGCGGCGCCGTCGCGCGGTCCGGCTCATTCGTCTCGACGAGGGCGCCCAGCCCGATCCCAAGCTCGACCGCCTGCTCAACCTCGCCCGTGACCTGAAGGTCCCCGTTGAGCGGGTGCCTCGTCGTCTGCTCGATCGCCTCGCCGGGGGTGACGTCCACAACGGTGTCGTCGCCGACGCCGAGCCCTTGCCCCAACACTCGGTCAACTCGCTCTTGGATGAGCTCGCCGACGCCACCGATCCGTTCTTGGTGATGGTGGATGAGCTCTCCTACGAGCACAACCTCGGCGCGATCTTACGCTCTTGCCTGGGGGCTGGGGTCAACGGCCTCATCACCCCCACCCGCCGCACGGTGAGCATGTCGCCCGTCGTCGCCCGGGTGAGCATGGGCGCGGTGGAGGAGGTGCCGGTGGTGCACGAGGGCCTGTCTTCAGCGCTCAAACGCTGCAAGAAGGCCGGGCTCAAGGTGGTGGGCGCCGACATGGACGGCCGCCCTTACCACGAGGTCGATCTCACCGGGCCGCTGTTGATCCTGCTCGGCGGCGAGTCCAAGGGCCTCACGGAGCCTCTGCGCAAACGCTGCGACGAGATCGTCTCCGTGCCGCTCCTGGGCGGGCTGGAGAGCCTCAACGTCTCGGTGACCGCCGGGGTGCTGCTCTTTGAGCGCACCCGCCAGCAGGCCCTGGCCGCCAAAGCGGCAGCGCGTCGGGACAGAGACGACGCGGAGACGCTCCGGCTGGCTCGGGCGCGCTTAGAAGAGGCCGAATAGCTTCTTACGTTTGCCGCCCGCGCCAACTTGAAGGGCGGGCCGGTAGTCGTCACACATGCCCATGGCGGCGCGCAAGAAGGCTTGGGTGAGCTCCGAGTCTGGCGCCGACTCCACGACCAGGCGGCCGGTGTGTAAGGACACATCGACGGCTTTGCGGTCGTGGGGGAAGGTGAGGGTGGGGTCGGCACCTAAGATGGAGCGTGTGCGGGCGGCGTCTACGGGCTCGGGGGCGGCGGCGTTGAGCACGGTCCAGATGCGGCGTGGATCTTGGCCGAGGGCCTTCAGCGTGTGCAGCGCACGCTGGGCGGCGACGAGGGAGGGGGTGTCACCGCCCATGACCAAGAGGGGCTTTGAGGCCACGGCCAAGGCCGCGAAGCCGAGCTCGCTGCCGCCGGTGCCGGCGTCGATGATGACGTGGCTGAACAGGCGGCGCAGGATGCCGATGGACTGGGCGATGTCGGCGACGTTGAGCGGCGGCGCGCCTGGCTTGAGCGGCTGGGCGAACACCGAGAAGCCCAGGCTGTGCCGGGGCACGGCGTTCTGCATCCACTCGTCATCGATCATCAGGCTCTCCCGCACCAAGGTGCGCGGGGAGACGGTGGTGTCGAGCTGGAGATAGACGCCGATCTCGCCGAGGTAGGGGGAGAGGTCGATGAGGGCGACGCGCAGGTTGGGGTCGACGGCGAGGGCCCCGGCGAGGTTGATCGCCAAGGAGGTGGCGCCAACGCCACCTTTTGAGCCCAAGAGCGTGACGACCTCACCGCCGGGGATGTCGCTGCGCTGCTCTTCAGCGAGCTTCATGAACGTGCGGGCGAGGTCGTCGTCGTCTTTTCCGACGACGATGAGCGCCCGGGCGCCGAGGCGCATGGCCTCTCGGGTCAGGGTCACGTCCTCGACGTGGCAGAGCAGCACCAGGGCCGTGTCCGGCAGCTCCGAGCGCATTCGCCGGGCGAACTGGATGCCGACGCCGTCGGCCTCGGCGAGGTAGAGCAGCACCGCCTGGGGCCGCGCGACGAGGAGCGGGGACATCGCGTCGCGGGGATCTTCACGCACCAACGCGACGTCCACCACACGCCGCAAGAAGGCGTGTAGCTGACGCGCGTGGTCTTGGGGGAGGCCGATGATGGCCGTGCGGACCTTGTTCTGCATAGCACTCAGACCAGAGGCCGCGGACTTAACCTGTTTGGGGCTGAGCGGTGAGAGGATCGTGCTGCGCGCGGCTCAATAGCGCGCGCTGAGCAGGAGATCTCGCCCGCTGAGCCCCGCCTCTGCGGCCTGGCGCAGGCGCTGGCCCAGAGACTCGCCCCCAGCGACGAGCTCCTCGACGGGCCCGAGCAGGTGCCGCTCGTCGGGGCGGGCGCGGCTGAGGCCCCGGGCGCCGATCTCGGTGAGCTCTTTGGCCCACGATCCAAAGCTGCGGCCGCCGACCTCACCGCGCAGGCCTTGGCGGCAGGCCGTCTCAAAGCGGCTCTGGAGCGTACCCGAGCGGCTGAGCTCGGCGGCCAAGACGTTCGCCTCGTCCAGCGCGACGTCGTCGTAGATGAGCCCGGTCCACAAGGCGATGCCGCCGATGGCGATGGGCAAGGGGCAGGCGTCCGCGCCGCGCACCTCGATGGTGCGTTTGACCCGGACCTCGGGGAACACCGAGGTGAGGTGCAGCTCCCAGTCCATCGTGCGCGGGAAGTGGCCGTCGAGGCCCTTCTCCATGTACTCGCGGAAGGTGCGGCCTTTGGCCTCGGCCCAGCGGCCCTCCTTCAAGTAAAACATCATGGGCACATCAAGCAGGTTGTCGACCCAGCGCTCGTGGGTGTAGTCCTCACGCAGGGCCTCAGGGAAGCCGGTGCGGGCGGGGTCGGTGCGGGTCCAGATGTGGCCACGGAAGCTCGTGTAATCGCTGAGAGATCCCTCGTAGAAGGGCGAGTTCGCGAACATCGCCGTGGTCAAGGGTCCCAGGCGGCTGAGCGCGCTGACCTTCTTCGCGCAGTCGGCCTCATCGGCGAAGTCGAAGTTGGCCTGAAACGACGAGGTGCCCTTCATCATGGCGTGGGCGAGATCGCCGGTCTCACCGAGGTAATCGCGCATCACCCGGTAGCGGCCTTTGGGCACCCAGGGGATGTCGCGGATCTTGGCCGTCGGCGTGAGGCCCAGGGCGATCATGTGCAGGTCGAGGCCGGCGATGATCCCCTGAATCTCGTCGAAGCTCGTCTGGGTCTCTTCCTGCAGGGCGAGGAGGCTCTTGTGGGGGGCGCCGGAGAGCTCGATCTGGCCGCCGGGCTCTAAGGTGGTGCTCGCGCCGTTCCGCCGAAGCTCGATGAGCTGGCCGTCCTCTTCGCGGGGCTCCCAGCCGTGGCGGCGAACGAGCTCGGAGAGCACCCAGCGCACGCCGTTTGGCTCGTCATACGCCAGGGCCCGGCCATCACCCCAGAGGAGGATGCGCTCAAACTCTCCCCCGACGAGCCAACGATCTCTCGGGGCCCCATAGCCGTGAAATCGTTCGATGAGCGCGCTGCGCGTCACGGGGCGGTCGTCATCGGGGTTCAGCGTTGGGATGGCGGACATGATCGGGCTCCGTGTCGCGGCGACGCCCGATGTTTCGCACGGGGCGGGCCTTCGTCAAGGTGGGGTTCAGGCGCCCCTCAGATGCTCGCGTTGGGCCCAGGTCGCGCCTATAATGTCGCCATGAATCGCCTCGCCTCTCTGCTCCTCGTCTCCTGCCTGACCACCGCCTTTGGCGCCCTCGTGGGCTGCGCGCCCCGGCTGTACGACGACAGCTCCAAAGAGACGGGCGAAGCCCCACCCTTCGAGCCCCCGGTGAACACCTGGCCCGTCTGCAGCGAAGAGATCCCCGGCGATCTGAACGGCGTGGGGTTCTCGACCGGCGACGTGATCCCCAACTTCTCCGGGCCCGATCAGCTCGGCGCCACCCTCGCGCTGTACCAGTTTTACGGCTGCCTCACCGTGGTGGACATCTCGACGATGTGGTGCGCGCCCTGCCAGGCCCTCGCCGCGGACGTAGACGAGACGGCCGCGGAGTACACGGACGACGGCGTGGTCTACCTCACCGTGCTCGCCCAAGACCTGGAGGGCAACGTGCCCGACACCGCCGATCTGGGCGCCTGGGCCGATGGTTTTGACATCACCCAGCCCATCGGCGGGGACATCGGCGAGTGGTACCGAGGCGTGGTGACGACCAACACCTTCCCCCGCGTGATCCTCGTCGGGCGCGACATGACGATCTTGGAGGCCGACGTGCCCGCCACCGACGCCGAGATCCGCGCCGCCATCGAGTCACACCTCTAAGGCGCGGCCCGAGCCAAGCCCCGAGCCGAGGCTCACTCCACACGCTCGATGATGTGCAGGCCGAAGGGCGTCTCGACCAGCGCCGAGCGGCCGCCCACGGGCAGGGCGAAGGCCACCTCGTCAAAGGCGGGGCCGAGCTCACCGCGTAAGAACCAGCCGAGATCGCCGCCATGCAGGGCCATCGGGCCATCGGAGAGCCGGGCGGCGACGGCGTCGAAGGGCTCTCCGGCGGCCAAGGCGGCCAGGGCCTCCTCACCGCGGGCCTGGGCCTCCTCCCGGGTGCGGGCGGCGGCGGGGCTGGCCTTGGGCACCCCTCGGGCCCCGGCGTGCTGCACGACGACGTGGCGCAGGCGGATCTCGTCCAAGGACTCGCGGCGGATCACATGAAAGCCGAACTCGCTCTCGACCACGGGGGGCACGTCGCCGATCTCTACGCTCCAGACGGCGTCCTCGAAGGGCTTCACCCAGGCGCCGGGCTCGGCGCTGCCCAAGAAGCCGCCTCGGGAGGCGCTGCCGTCGGAGGAGTGCTTCTGGGCCAAGGCCGCGAAGTCTCCGCCCGCGAGCACCTCGGCGCGCAGGGCCTCGGCTTGGGCGCGGGCCTCGTCGCGGCTGAGGTTTTTGCCATACGGCGCGCCTTTGGCGCCGTCGTAGGGGATGAGGATGTGCCGGGCGGCGGCGCGGGCGGCTCGGGGCGCCGCGGGCCGTGAGGCGGCGTCGGCGAGGGGCCCGGCGGCGGCGGGCGCGGGCTCGGCGGCGGTGCTGGGCGGGAGGCCTTCAGAGGAGGGGCTCGGCGTGGTGCGCTCGCCGCCGCAGCCGAGGCTGAGCAGCGAGACGAAGGCGAAGCAGAGCAGGAAACGCATCGGGGGTCTCCAGGGGGGCAGAATCACGGGATCACTGTAGCGCAGCGCGCCGCCCTTGCGATCTGCTGCGCGCCGCCGTAGCCTGCTCTGTCTGCCAAAGCCCCCGAGGACACTGTGCTCACGCTCTCGCTGTTTGTTGGGATCGGCGGTCTCGCCCTCGCGGCGCCGTCCGCCGAGGACGTCGAGGTCTGGCTGGGGGCGGTCGTGCTCGTCGAGACCGGCCCAAACCTCTGCGCGGGCACGCTGATTGACGAGCAGGGGACGATCGCCACGGCGTATCACTGCATCGCCTCGGGCTGGACCTCCCGGGTGACCACGCAGGACGGGCGTGAGGCCCGGGCGTTTGTGCTCAACACGAGCCCGCGGGATGACCTCGCGCTCCTCTCCGCGCCGACCCTCGCCGGGAGCCCCTGGCGCGCCATCGCCCTTGACCCGCCGAGGCCTGGGGACGCGGTGATCGCCCTGGGGCACCCCCAAGGCGCTGAGGCCGAGCGCCGGGCGCTGTTTGAGGGCATCCTCACCTGGTCGGTGAGCCTGGGGGTCGTCTCCGCCGTCGGGCCGCGGCTGATTCAGGTGGACACGCCGTTGAACCCGGGCAGCTCCGGCGGCCCGATCTTGAACGAGGACGGGGAGCTCGTCGGGGTGGTCTCCCGAAAGCTGCGAGGGGAGGGCCTGGGCTTCGCGTCTCCGGCGGCGCTGCTCGTGGAGCTCTGGGATGATCCCGCGCCCCGTCGCGCGCCGGGCGGGCTCTACGGCGCGGGGCTGCAGGCCGCGCTGCCCACGAGCGCTGACGTGAGCCCCACGGTGGGCGTCTACGGCGAGGTGAGCGTGCGCGACCGCCTCGTGCTCCGCGTAGACGGCAGCGTGGCGCCGGACGCCCGCTGGACGGCGCTCTCTTCAGGCCAGGCCTGGTGGCCAGCGGTCTCCACAAACCTCGGCGGGCGCCTGCGCCTGGGCAGCGGCACCTACTCCACCACCTTAGAGCTGGGCGGTGGGGTCGTCGTCTACGCCGGTCGCGCGGGCTTCGTCACGCCAGAGCGCCTCTACACCCTGCCCCAGCCGCCCCAAGCCGTCGTCGCCGCCACGGCGCGGGCGTCCATGGGCGGCGTCGGCTTACGCTGGACGGTGCTGCCTTGGCCCGATGGGAGCTGGGGGATGCTCGTCGGCGTCGATCTGGAGCGGCCGGGGAGGGTGGGGGTGTACTGAACACGTTCAGTGAACGTGTTTTGTGAGCCTCACTCGCCGCCGAGCTTCGCCGCGCGCTCCATGAGGCCCTTGAGCGCCTCCTTCGCCGTGCGTTGCCCCGTGGCGACCTCGTTCACGGCCTCCAGGAGCGGCAGATCCACCTTGTTTCGTGCGCCGAGCTTCACCAAGGCTGCGGTGACGGCGATGGCCTCCTCGTGGGGGTCGGCCTCGCCGCGCAAGAGCGCGCGCCCGGCGAGGTAAGCGGCGTCATCGGCGGCGGCGCTCGCGGCGACCACCTCACCCACCCCGGCGAGGCCGACGAAGGTGTCGGGGTTGGCGCCGACGGCTTTGCCCAAGCGGCGCAGCTCGGCGAGCCCTCGGCTCAACAAGAGGCCACGCACCCCGGCGCCCATGCCCATGGCGTCGGACATGCCGATGGCGGCGGTGAGCGCCCGGGCCGCCGACGCGCTGAGCTCGACGCCGCGCAGGTCGTCGCTCGTGTACACCCGGCAGCGGGGGCTGTGCAGGGCGGCCTGGGCGCGGGCGCGGACGTCTTGAAAGGGGCTGGCGATGATGGCGGCGGCGGGGCTCCCGCGCTGCACCTCGGCGGGGGAGAGCGGCCCGGCCAAGGCGCCGACCCGCAGGCAGGCCGTGCGTAGGCTCACCAGCTCCGAGAGCCAGAGGCCCGTCGCCTCATCGGGGCCGCGGCTGCAGACGATGACGCGGTGCTCGGGCCCGAGGCGAAGGCTGGGCAGGCTCGCCGCGAGCCTGGGGCCGGGGACGGTGAGGAAGATGAGCTCGGCGTGGTGCAGCGCGGCGGCGTGGTCCTCGGCGGGGGCGTCCGGCGAGAGGTCGAAGGCGCGCACCTCGCTCCCGGCGAGGGTGAGGAGCTGGCTGAGGGGGGCGGTGAGCGGGCCTGCGCCCAAGACGGAGACCTTCACGCCGACACCTCCGCCACCACGGCGTCGCCGTCGAGGCCGTAGCCGACGAGGCGGTTGCGGTAGTACAAGGCCAGCTCGGGATCCACACGCACCTCATGCTCTTGAGGCTCGATGGTGCGCCGGGTGTGGTAGCTGTCGAAGCGGGTGATCGCGCCCTGGAGGAGCTCATCGGCGTCTTCAGGCAGCGCGGCGCGGATGTGCCCGGCCACGGCGAGCTGGCCGACCTGCTCACGAAGGGCGGTGATCTCCTCCATCAAGCTCGCCTTGGGCACGAGCCGCTCGTCGCGGCCTAAGCGCACGAGGCGCCAGGTGTCGAGGCGTGGGTGTCGGCGCTTGAGCGCACGCCACGCCGCCATCGCCGCGAGGTGTGTGGGCAAGGCGACGTTGTCTCGGTGGAAGGCCCGCACCAGCGCTCGGGCGAGGCGCTCGGTGTACACGCGGTCACGCTGCTCGTCCCACTCCACCTGGCCCTGGGCGTCGCAGACATACCGCCGCCGGTCGATCACCCCGCCGTCAGGGCCCAGACTCTCCCCTTGGGCGTTCACGGGGTTGCCGAGGGTGTCCATGGGCTGGGAGAAGGTCGCGTAGATCGCCGAGTCGAGGTTGAGCACGCGGCGCAAGAAGCTGAACACCGTGCCCGCGTCAGAGAACTCGTCGTCGTTGATGATGTACCGGGACTTGCCCTCAGCCGCCAAGGCGTCGCTGATGAGCGTCTCGGCCTCCAAGACGAGGGACGTAGAGAGCGTCATCGGCACCACAAACACGTCAGGGTTGGGCCGCCCCTCGCTGAGGTTCTCTTGCCAGGCCTGAAGGCCCGTGCCCAGGAGCCCCTTCTTGAGCGACTTCTCGACCATGCCCGAGCGGGAGCGGGTGCCGCCGGGGAAAAACAACGAATGAAAGCCGCCCCGGAACAGCTCGACGGAGTAGTCCTTCAGGGTCTCTTTGTAGATGAGGCCGTTCTTGCGGCGGTCGATGGTGTAGGCGCCCAAGCGGCTCATCCAGAACGCCATCACCGGGTTGGTGAACAGGTTGAGCCCTGCGCCATAGGCGAAGGGGGGCAGGCCGGCGCGGAAGAGGCAGTAGCCGATGAGCGGCGAGTCGAGGTTGGAGAGGTGGGTGGGCGCGAGGATGACCGTGCCGCGCTCACACAGGCCGCGCACCATGTCGATGTGGCCCTGCACGACGATGCGCCGGTCGGGGTCAAAGTCGCCGGAGAGCAGGCGCGCGGGGTCCGTCGCGGTGACGAGGCGGGTGAGCGCCTGGGGCAGCACCCGGGTGGCGGCGGCGTAGGCCCGGGGCGAGAAGCGGTTGTGAATCTCCTCGGTGTAGGCCGTGATCAGCTCGTCGAGGGATCGTTCCATCGCCGGTCGATCGTCGTGGCCGATCGCCGTCGCGGCGCGCTCCACACGCTCGGCCTCGCCAGGCTCGGGGCGGTCGCTCTCGTAGCGCCGCCGCTCCTGGTAGACCGTGTCTGAGAGCAGCTCGGAGATGGCCTGATCGCTGAGCTGTGCGCGGCGTGCGCGGGAGCGTTTGAGCAGCTTCTCGGCCTGCTCGTGGGCGAATGGGGCGTTGAAGATGGCGGGTGGCGACGGCATGACGCGAGGATACCGCGCGCGGCGCCACAAACCAAAGCCCATCTCCGTCCGTGACGGCTTGATGTCGGGCTGGCGCGTGGTCCATCAAAACGCTAGCTTGGGCCATCAAGACCTCAGGAGGAGCCATGTCCGACACCACCACCCGCGGCGTTCGAGTGCAGGTAGACGTGCGCTACGTCCCCGAGCAGTCCGAGCCGGGCAAGAGCTGGTTCTTCGCCTACACCGTCACCGTCGAGAACGTCGGGGATCGCCCGGTGCGCCTGTGGTCGCGGCACTGGATCATCACCGACGCCACGGGGCGCCAGCAGAACGTGAAGGGCCTCGGCGTCGTGGGCCAGCAGCCGCGCCTGATGCCCGGCGAGCGCCACACCTACACCTCGGCCTGCCCGATGCCCACGTCCATGGGCACCATGCACGGCACCTACCAGATGGTGACCGACGAGGGCGACCGCTTCGACGCCGAGATCGCGCCGTTCACCTTGGCGGATCCGCTCACGCTGAACTGAGCGCCCGCCAGGCCTCGGCCCCTGCTCTCAGAGCTCGTCCCACTTCTCCATGCGCCCTTTGGCGCGGGAGACGGGGTACTTCTCGGCGTTCTTCTTGAGCTTGGCCTCGACGGCGGCGCTGAGATCCACCCCGGCGTGCTCGGCGAGGTTCATCAGGCAGATGAGCACGTCGGCGAGCTCTTCAGCGACCTTGGGCTCACGAGAGGCCACGGCGGGCTGGGGGCCGCCGTCCTCACACCAGAGGTAGAGCTCCAGGAGCTCACCGGCCTCCACCGAGAGCGCCATGGCGAGGTTTCGGGGGCTGTGGTAACGCCCCCAGTCGCGGTCCTCGTTGAAGGCCCGGACCTGGGCGCGCAGGGCGCCCAGCGGGGTCTCGTCGTCGCTCAACGCCGCTCCAAGAGCAGGATGTGCTCCCGGCGAACCGCCTTGGCGCCCAAGTCGCGGCGATCCCCGCTGGCCCGGGCGATGGGGTGCAGCTTCACCTTGGAGCCGAGGCGCTCGATGGTGCCCAAGGCGTCTACGGGGCGGTCCAGGGCCACGCCGTCGCCGATGACAATGGCCGCGCGACCGCCGGGGTTCAGCGCCTTCGCCACCTGGGCGAGCCAGGCCTCGGTGTCCTCTTGCCAGGTCTTCCAGGCGCGGGCGCGGTCGGCGGAGAAGGCGCGGCGGGGGCCGATCTCCGCGCGGCGGGCCTCGCCGTCGTCCAAGCCCAGCCAGGCCGTGCGCAGGGTCTGGAGCGGGACGTAGTCGTAGACCGCGGGGTAGGGCGGGGAGGTGACGACGGCGTCTACGGTGCGTGAGGGGTGGGTGCGGCGGCAGTCGGCGACCTTGACCTCGGCGGCGGGGGTGCTCGGCGGCACGGCGGCGGCGAGCTCCTCCAGGCGGCGGCCCAGCTCACGCACCTTCTTGTGAAAGAGGATCGACGTGGTCTCTTCAGGCCGGTGCCGGGCGATCTTGGCCTGCCGGGTGTCGCTCTCGCGCATCGAGACCTTCACCAAGATGCTGGACAGCGCGAAGATGAGCAGCTCCTGCACCTCCTGGGGCGCGGCCTTGATGCCCACACGGATGCCCTCAAGCTCCCGGGCGACGTGCTCCTCGTAGTACGGCGCCACCTCACGCACGGCGGCGTCCCGGGGCAGGTCGGGGTACTCCTTGGCGCTCTCGGCGATGCGGCGGCCCCAAGATCGCATCCGGGAGATGAGCTCCAGGGGCAAGATCTGGCTGCGCGCGTGGGCCACGAGCACGGCGACGGGGTTCACGTCGGAGCCCACGGCGCGGCGGCCGAGGGTCATGGCCTCGACGACGACGGTGCCGCCTCCGCAGAACGGATCCCACACGGAGATCCCGCCGACGAGCTGCAGGAGCTGCTTCGCCGCGTCGGGATGTAAGGCGGCGGGGTAGGTGTGAAAGCCGTGGGTGAGGCGATCTTCGCGGCCTGTCACCGCCAGGGCCTCGGCCAGCGGCACGGCGAGGTCCGGCGCCCCCTGCATCTCGAGTTTTTCGACCGGACGCCAGCCCGGGGTGCGCACCTTCTCAGACATCAATCGTTTCCTCAGCCGCTGTAGGTCTCGTCTTGGGTGATCGCCCCGAGCACCCAGGCCCGCTCCGCCGCGCTCAGCTTCGTGCCGCAATAACCACACACGCCGCCCTCGTTCACCCGGTCCAGCGGCGCTGAGCAGCTCGGACATTGCTCGGGGTTGGGCTCGGTGAAGGGCTGGCCTTGGGCGCGCACAAAGGTCCAGTACTCGGAGAAGATCCGGGGTTTGCTCTCGCTGCCGCCGACCACACGCCCCTCGGCGTTCGTCGTCCAGTCGCGCATCCGAGCCTCGATGCGCGCGGTGATCGACTCGTAGTAGGGGTCGTGGGTGATCTTCACCACCGTCACGTTGAGCACGCTGACGTCCTCGACGTGGTTCTTGAGGCCCTGGGCCGCGTGCTGGGCGAGCTGCAGGCGGTGGGCCGAGAACAAGGGGTCGGTGAGGTTTGGCCGCGCGTCCTCCCAGCGGCCGCTGGCCCAGGCGCGCTGCACCCGCAGGAAGATCGCCGTGAAGGTCTCGATGACCTCTGCCGGGCGCAGCTCGGGGTGACGCCGGCCGAGCGCCGCGCGGGCCTCGGGGAGATCCTTCGCGTAGACCGTGGGCAGATCCGTGCCGACCTCAACCCCGCCGCCCAAGGTGAGCGCGACGGGGCGCACGGGGCGCTCCTCGACGAGCTCACGCGCCTCGACCTGCCACTGGAGCCGCCCGTCGCGGCGAACGGCGCCGCAGGACTGGCAGGCCCCGGCGTCGTCGGTCTCGGCGGGGTTGCCGCAGGACGGGCAGACGAGGCGCAGCATCTTGTCGGGGCCGGGGCTCAGGGCGTCGGCGTCTTTGCGGAGGGTCCAGCGCTCGCGGCGGTAGAGGCGCTGGGCGGAGTCGCCTTGGCCACGCACGAGGTTTGACTCAAACTCCAACACCACCTCGGCCCGATCCCCCCGAAGCCCAGCGCCGACGATGCGTGTGGCGCCGATGAGCACCTCGTCAAGCACCTCAGGCGGCTTAGACCGTAAGGTCTCTTCAAGCTCGGGGCTGAGGTAAGGCCGGAGCGGCGCCCAGTCACCCTTGGCGGAGGAGCGGAGCACGAGGCTGTAGACCTGCTGGCTCCAGGTGATCAACAACAGCTCGCTCAGGCCCGGGTCACGGGCGCGGAGGGCCTCAAACGAGGGCGCGGGCGGCGGGCGAGGGGGCCGCATGGCGCGCTGGGCCGGGGCGTCGCGGTGGTGGTGTACGGTGCGGCGGCTGTCGCGGCGGCCTGAGCGGCCGCGAAAGATCACGAAGGCGATCACGACCAAGGTGAGGGGCACGCCGATGGCCGGGTGGTGCCACAGAAGCCAGAGCAGCAGGCGCAGGAGGCCTTCAGCGAGCATCCCTTCGCCGCCGCCGCTCGACCCGCCGCCGCTGGACCCACCGCCGCCGCCGCCGAAACCTTCGCCGCCGCCGACCCGGGCCCAGGCCTCAGCCTCTAAGGCGACCAGGGCCAAGCCCAGCAGGACGCTGAGGCGCAGGGGGCTCACCCGCGCACCCGCAGGCGGTTGGGGAGGGCGTTGACCTCGGCCGCGTCGTCTTGGGGCAGGCGCGCGCTGAGGCGGTCGCCAAGGGCGCTCAAGAGCGAGAACACCTCGGCCTCGCTGTCTACCCGGCGGGGCAGACCGCCGAGATCGGCCTCAGTGAGCAGCGCCCGGGCGCCGGTGTCGGCGATCACCCGAAGCTCCCCCTCCAAGGCCGAGACGTAGACGAGCACGCCGACGCGGTCGGGGGTCTCGGTGACCCGCTCATCGGTGAACGCGGCGGCGGCGGCGGCGTTGACCTGGGCGCGGCGGCGCTCGGCGCTGGCGAGGCCACGAAGGATCCCCGGCGAGCGGGCGACCAACCAGCCCGTGAGCCCGCCGACCAGGGCCAGGTCCAGGGGGATCCACATGGCGTCGAAGGTGATCGGCGAGAAGAACATCAGCAGGTAGGCGCCCAGCGCCGTGACGGCGCCGACAGCCCAGGCGAGGTCATCGTAGCGGCCCGAGCGTGGGGCGGCGACGACGACGATCTCCGCGCGGGTGGTGGCCTCGGCGGCGGTGACCGCGGCCTCAAGCGCCGTCGCGAAACGTTCGTCTGGGTGGAACATTGGACTGACGTAACCGATCAGCCGCGTCGGCCACGCACGACACGCTCGTTCCCGCCGAGGTCGCGCAGGATCTCCACATCGGCGAGCCCCGCGGACTCAAACAGTCCCTTCACCGCCGCGCCCTGGTCATGGCCGATCTCGACGAGCACACCCCGCCTCGCGCGCCGGGCGGCCTCGGGGATGAGGCGGCGGTAGATCACGAGGCCGTCCTCGCCGCCGTCTAAGGCCAGCGTCGGCTCAAACTTCGCCACGTCGAGGCTCGGCAAGAGCCCGGCGTGGATGTACGGCGGGTTCGACACCACCCAGTCCAGGGGCCGGTGCGGCGGGATCGGGGTGAGCAGGTCTCCGCGCAGGCTGGCGACGCGGTCGCCGAGGCTGTGGCGGGCGACGTTCCGCTTGAGGTACTCCAGGGCCTCGGCGCTGAGCTCCGTGGCGTAGACCTTGGCCTGGGGGCGCTCTTTGGCGAGCGCGAGGCCCACGGCGCCCGTCCCGGCGCAGACATCGGCGATGAACAGCTCGGCCTCAGCGGGGATCCACTCCAGGGCCGCGGTCACCAAGGTCTCGGTGTCGGGGCGGGGGATGAGCACGCCGGGGCCCACCTCAAACACCATCGACCAGAACTCGCGCTGGCCGAGGATGTAGGCGTAGGGCTCACCCCGGCCGCGGCGGCGCACGGGCTCCCGGGAGGCCTCAAGCTCCGCCGGGGTGACCGGGCGGTCGTAGTTGAGGAAGAGCTGCAGACGCTCCATGCCCAGGGCCATCGAGAGCAGAAGCTCGGCCTCAAAGCGTGGGTTTGGGATCTTTCGCTCGGCGAGGTACGCCTGGGTCTTCTTGAGGAGCTCCAAGACCGTGATTGGCGCCGACATGGGCTCAGAGCCCCTGGGCCGCGATGGCCTCGGCTTGGTAGAACGCGATGAGGCCGTCGATCAGCTCGTCCAAGTCACCCTCGACCATTCGATCGAGCTTGTACAGGGTGAGGTTGATGCGGTGATCGGTGACGCGGTTCTGGGGGAAGTTGTAGGTGCGGATACGCTCTGAACGATCCCCGGTGCCGACCTGGGCTTTACGCGCGGCGGCCTCCTCAGCGTGCTGCTCGTTCCGTTTGAGGTCGAGCAGGCGCGCGGAGAGCACCTTCATCGCCTTGGCGCGGTTCTTGTGCTGGGATTTTTCGTCTTGGCAGATGACGACGAGGCCCGAGGGGATGTGAACGATACGCACGGCGGAGTCCGTCGTGTTCACCGACTGGCCGCCGGGGCCGCCGGCGCGGAACACGTCCACGCGCAGCTCGTTCTCGGCGATCTTGACCTCGATCTCTTCGGCCTCGGGGAGGATCGCCACCGTCGCCGCCGAGGTGTGGATGCGGCCTTGGCTCTCGGTGACCGGCACACGCTGCACGCGGTGGGTGCCGGACTCGTACTTGAGGTGGGAGTAGGCGCCTTGGCCGCCCACGGAGCAGATGACCTCCTTAAACCCCGCCCGCCCGCCGGCGCCGCTGGCGCTCAGCTCGCTTGAGGAGAGCACCTCCAGCTTGAAGCCCTTGGCGTCGCAGTACCGCTGGTACATACGCAGCAGATCCCCAGCGAACAGCGCGGCCTCGTCTCCGCCCGTCCCGGCGCGGATCTCCAGCACGACGGGGCGACCCTCGTAAGGGTCTTTGGGCAGGAGCATCACGCGGAGGCTCTGCACCAGGGCGTCGACGCGGGCGACGAGGGCCTGGCGCTCGTCCTGCACCAGCTCGCGCATGTCGGGATCGGCCATCATCTCATCAAGGCCCGCGAGCTCTTCCCGGGCGCGCTGGAGCTGACGCCAAGCCTCCACCAAGGGCGCGATGTCGGCGCTCTCTTGGGTGACCTCACGCATCCGGACGCGGTCGTTCGCCAACGCCGGGTCCATCAGGGCCCGGTTCAGCTCTTCGTAGCGCGCCTCGACCTTGACCAGCCGCTCGTCAAACATATCGAATCCCGATCGCAGAAAACCCCTGGCGGCTCCTCAAGAGGAGGCGGCCAGGGGCCTCTCTGCACGACACTTTGCGGATCAGCTCGCCGCGTTCATCTTGTACTTACGCATGAAGCGATCCACGCGGCCCTCAGCGTCAACGAGCTTCTGCTTGCCGGTGTAGAACGGGTGGCAAGCGTTGCAGATCTCGACGGAGATGCTGGGGATGGTGGCGAAGGTAGTGAACTTGTTCCCGCACACGCAGGAGACGTTGCACTCGGTGTAGTTGGGATGGATGCCAGTTTTCATGATGTCTCCAAGGGGAGGGCCTCCCGAGCGTGGGGGGGCAGGACACACCCCCATTACGCGGCCTCACGGGCTTGTCAAGCCGTGCGAGACGCTCGGGGCCCGCTCAGCCCGTCGTCACTTGACGCAGGAGCGCGTCGTTGGTTTCATGGCGGCCAAGCGCGGTGAGCACCCACTCCATGTCGGCGACGGCGTGGCCCTGCATCGCCTGGCGCATGAGGTCTACCCGAGCCAAAGCCGCGGGCTCCAAGAGCTTCTCGTCGCGGCGTGTGCCCGAGCGCAAGAGGTCTACGGCGGGGAAGATGCGGCGCTCGGCGACGCGGCGGTCGAGCACAAGCTCCATGTTTCCCGTGCCCTTAAACTCCTCAAAGATGACCTCGTCCATACGTGAGCCCGTCTCGACCAAGGCCGTGGCGAGGATCGTCAACGAGCCGCCTTGTTCGACCGAGCGCGCGGCGCCGAAGAACCGTTTGGGCCGGTGCAGCGCCGCGGCGTCGACACCGCCGGAGAGCAGCTTGCCGGAGCTGGGCACGACGTGGTTGTAGGCCCGGGCGAGGCGGGTGAGAGAGTCGAGGAGGATCACGACGTCGTGTTTGTCCTCGACGAGCCGACGCGCGCGCTCGATGACCATCTCCGCGACCTGAACATGCCGCGCCGGGGGCTCATCAAAGGTGGAGGCGATCACCTCACCCCGCACCGAGCGCTGCATCTCGGTGACCTCTTCGGGCCGCTCGTCGATGAGCAGCACGATGAGCTTCACCTCGGGGTGGTTCACCGCGAGGGCCTGGGCGATCTGCTGGAGCAAGACCGTCTTGCCCGCCCGGGGCGGCGCGACGATGAGCCCACGCTGGCCTTTGCCCACAGGGGCGAAGAGGTCGATGAGCCGGGGGGCGATGGACGCCGCGCCGTGCTCCAAGATGAAGCGCTGCTCGGGGTGCAGGGGCGTGAGGTTGTCGAAGAGCGGTCGGTCGCGGAGCTGCTCGGGATCGGCGCCGTTTAAGGCCTCGACCTTGGTGAGCGCGAAGTACCGCTCGCCCTCTTTGGGGGGCCGCACCCGGCCGCGAATCCAGTCGCCGGTGCGCAGGTTGAACCGGCGGATCT
>JAKLKE010000529.1 GCA_023150775.1 Myxococcota bacterium | reverse complement strand
ACCACCTCATGGGCCAGGCGAACCTGCCCGTGCTCGCCTTGATGCCCGCGGGCCTCGCAGCCGCCGAGGGGCCACGGCGCCGAGAGCTCCTCGGCGGGGCCTTGGTCGGCGCGGCGGCGATGATGAAGATGAGCCCGGGGCTCTTGGTCGCGTGGTGGCTCGTGCGGGGGCGCTGGCGGGCCGCCGTGGCCGCCTGTATTGCAGCGGTTTTGTTGACCGTGCTCAGCCTGCCGCTTCTGGGCCCGAGCCTGCAGCTCCACTTCTACCGCGACGTGTTGCCCGGCTTCGGCAGCGGGGACTACCACGGCCTCAAGGTGCCGCTCACCTTGTTCGGCAACCACAGCCTGCCGAACCTCTGGGCCCAGGTCTTCCCGGCCAAAGAGGGCCTGTCCTCCGCGGCGCGCCTCGCCTCCTCAATGACCAACCTCGGCCTCGTCGCCGGGGCCTTCGCCGCGCTGCGCGCCCCCAAGGATGGCCTCGCCGTCGCCAACGCCGTCGGCGCGCTCACCTGCCTGATGGTCGTCGTCCCCGCGTATGCCTACGAGCACCACCTCACCTTCTTGATCCCGGCTGTGCTGGCCTCGGCGGCGGCCCTGGGCGCCGGGCGCCTGCCCCGCTTCGCCTGGGGGCCCTGGCTTCTGGCCCTCGTCCTGCTCTGCGCGCCCCTCACGGCGCTCAAGGAGCAGGCCGGCCGGTCGGCTGAGATCACAGCGTTTTTGTTGCAAGAGCTCAAGACCTTCGCCGTGCTCCTGCTGGGGGCGCTGTGTGGGATCGCCGCGCGGCAAAAATCTTCAGAGAGCTGAGGAGATCGAGTCATCCAAAACGACGGCCCAGGTGTCTGTTGTTTAGGAGGCTCCAATGTTCAGAGCCGCGCGGTCGATGGTGCTCGGGGCGCTCGTGGGGTTGGCGGGCTGTGAGGTCCAGGTGAGCCAGGAGGCGCTGGACCTCTCGGCGCTTGACGTGACGCGGGTTGACCTGCGCTCGGCGTCGGGGGCGGTGACGGTCACCGCGGGGGAGGCCCTGGCGGTGGTCCGCAGCGCCGAGTCGGGCCTGCCGGGCTTCGAGTTTCGCCACGTGGAGCGCGACGGGGTGTTGATCTTGGAGGAGCGCTGCCCGCTGCCCCGGACCTGCGCGGTGACCACGGCGATCACGATGCCCGCCCACCTCGATCTCAGCGTGGCGCTGGACTCGGGGCAGGTGGCCCTTGAGGGACTCAGCGGGGCTGTTGACATCTCCGGGGAGGGGCTCACCGTCAGCGGGGCCGCCATGCGGTCTAGCGCCCTGATGATGAGCATCGACAACGGGACTGTTGACCTGGAGCTGGAGGATCCTCCGCGAGAGGTGTTCGTTTGGGTCGGGTCCGGGGAGGTCAACCTCAACGTCCCTGCGGGGGCGTATCTGCTGGATGTAGAGGCGCCCCTCGGAGAGCTCAGGCTGGTCAACGTCGTGCATGACCCCGCCTCGGACCTGACCCTCTCCGCCGTCGTGGACGTCGGGGATCTCGCCGTCGAGGGGGAGGTGGTCACCGTGGAGTGACCGGGGCCCGGCGCCTCTGACCTCCCCTTGACAACAGCGTCCCGGGGCCGATGTACACCGTGCTTACCCCCCATGGTGTCAGAGCCCAGGCTCAGGACGAGCTTGGGTGAGCGCCCCAGCGCACGGTGTCGATTGCCTCTCCTGCTCAGCCCTCGCGCGCGCGGCGCGGCGCTGGTGTTTGTGCTCAGCCTCGAGACGCTCTGGGCCGGGGCGCGGACTGGGACTCGTGGATCTTGAGCGCCTTGGCGATCACCGCCGACGTGCCTTACCCGATGAGCCGCTGGCCGCTGTACGGGGGGCTCACCGCCGCCCTGGACCTGGCGCTCGTCGGCCAGCCGATCTTCATCGCCGCGCAGCTCTGCTCGATGTTCGCCACGGCGGTGATGATCACGGCGCTGTGGCGGGTGGCCCGGGCGCTCATCGGCGCCCCGGGGGCCTGGGCGATGGCGCCGCTCACCTTGATGTTCCCCACGGTGCTTGAGCAGGCGGTGTGGGCGAACGGCTACGCCTTGTGGTGCGCGGCGGCGGCCGTGGCGGTGATGGGTCTCGTGGAGCTGGCCCGGGGCGAAGACCAGCGCTGGGCGCTCGTGAGCGGGGCGGGCGTCGCGGGGGTCTTGGCGGTGATGGACAAGGGCCTCGGCCTGGGCCTGCTGTTGTTGGGCCTCGCCGGGCTCACCGTGGCGGGGCTCGCGGCCCGGGCGCCCGCGGGGGCAAGGCTCGGCGTCTTGGGCAGACTCTCGGCCCTCGGGCTCGGGCCGGTGCTGGCGCTGGCCTTGGCGTATGCGGTCTTCCCCGAGCCCCTCGCGAGCCTCGACGCCCAGGTGCGCATCGCTGAAGGCAGCCGCGCGCCGGGGGTCATGCCGACGGCGGACGGCGGGCGCCTCCTGCCGCCCTCGATGCGCGCTGGCGGTGGGTCGCTCTTGGACGAGGGCGGCTATGTCTTCGGCCGCAGCATGTCCCCGGCCACGGTGCTCAAGGCCGTGCGCGCCGTAGACGCCGGGGAGGCGGCGCGGGCGGAGCGCCTCACGCGCTCGCTCGACGACCTCCGGGCGACCTTCCCCGGGGCGAGCCGTGAGGTCCTGTGGGGCCTCGGCCTCGGCGAGCTCACGCTCTTGGGGGTGGGCCTCTTGGGGCTCCGGCGGGGGCGCCCGGCGGCGCTCGTGGGGGCCCTGGGGCTGGGGGTGACCGTGGCCGGGGTCTTGCCCGCGCTCTACGCCGAGAACCTTCAGCTCCGCTTCTTGACCCCGGCGCTCACCCTCACGCCGCTCCTCGCCCTCGCGCCCTTGGCCGCCCTCACCCGTCGCCTGCCGATCCTGCGCTACAGCCCCCTGGCCTTGGCCTTGTGGCTGGGGTTGGTCTGGGAGGAGTCGCCTTACCGACGCAGCGATCTCGTGCTGCACAACATGGCGAACGGCGGCGCGGAGCTCGCCACCCGCGTCTGGTACAGCCTGGATCGGCGGCTGCCCGACGAGGTGATTCATGTGATGGAGCCCGTGCGCGGCGGCCTGTTCTTGCTGGAGGGGCGCGGCGGCGCGGTGCTGGAGACGCCCCAGGCGACGCCCCCCCAAGACGGCTGGCTCGTGATCTGGCACCAGGGGCAGCTCGACCCCAGCGGGATCATCGGCGAGCCCGCCTCGGTCTTGGACCTCAGCCGCTTCGCGGCCCAGGAGGAGATCGCCCCACGTCGGATCGCCACGGTGTTCCCCGAAGATGTCCTGCGCGGCTGGCTCGTGCTCTTGGCGCCGCCCGGGGACGCTGGTGCCCTGGAGCGCCTCGGCGACTGATCGGGCCAGGGGGAGCTCGGGCCGAGACCGTGTACACTATGCGGCCTCGCACAGCCTGGAGTCCAGATGACTGAGAACGGCCTCGCCCCCACCCTCGACGGTGACGCCTTGGCGGCCTCGTCTTTGCTCGCGGCCTTGTCCGCGCCCACCCCGGCCGTGGTGATCAACGACGCCCGCTCCGGCGGTCGCAGCGTCGATCCCATCCCCCTCGCGCCCACCCCCGCCCGAA
>JAKLKE010000528.1 GCA_023150775.1 Myxococcota bacterium | reverse complement strand
CGAGGCCAACCGCTTCAGCGTCGCTGAAGAGGTGACGGTGCCCCTGCACGACCGCAAACACGAGCATCGGCGCCTCGACCTGGTGCTCTACGTCAACGGCCTGGCCCTGGTGGTCATCGAGCTGAAGCGAGGGGCGGTGTCCGTCCAGAACGGCATCCGCCAGCTCATCGGCTACCAGCACCGCGAGGCCATCCCGCAGTTTTTCGCGACGGTGGGGCTCACCTTGGCGGGCAACGACTCCCAGGGCCTAACCTACGCCGCCCCCGGCGCCAGCGAGCGGTACTTTGTGCGCTGGAAGCCCCCCGAGGGCGCCCTTGAGGCCGAGCCCCTCGACGCCGCGCTGGCCTCGCTCCTGCAACCAGCGCGGCTCTTGGAGCTGCTGCGGGACTTCACGGTGTTCGACAAGGGCGCCCGGAAGGTCTGCCGCCCGCACCAGTATGTCGGCGTCAAGCGCGCCCAAGACCACGTTCAGCGGCGTGAGGGCGGCATCCTCTGGCACACCCAAGGCAGCGGCAAGAGCCTGACGATGGTGTACCTCGCGGCCTGGATCCGCCGCGCCGTGGACAACGCGCGGGTGGTGGTGATCACCGACCGCACCGAGCTGGACGAGCAGATCGTCGGCGTGTTCCAGGGCACCGGCAACACCGCGCGCCACGTCGGCAGCGCCGCCGAGCTGATCCAGCGCCTCAATCTGGCCGACGACTGGCTCATCTGCTCGCTCATCCACAAGTTCGGCGTGGTGAACGACGGGGCGACCAGCGAGTTCACCGCCGAGCTAGAGCGCAGCTTGCCCCCCGGCTTCCGCGCCAAGGGCTCGATCTTCGTGTTCGTGGACGAGTGCCACCGCACACAGTCGGGAGAGCTACACCGGGCGATGAAGCGCCTTCTGCCCGAGGCCACCTTCATCGGCTTCACCGGCACGCCGCTTCTGCGTGTGGACCGGAAGACCACGATGGAGGTCTTTGGCGACTTCATCCACGTCTACAACTTCCGCGAGGCCGTGACCGATGGGGTGGTGCTCGATCTGCGCTACGAGGCGCGCGACATCGACCAGACGCTCGGCTCTCAGCACAAGGTAGACGCCTGGTTTGAGGCCAAGACGAGGGGCCTCACCGAGAACGCGCGGGCGCAGCTCAAGCAGCGGTGGGGCACCTTACGCAAGGTCTTGTCCAGCGCCGAGCGCCTCAAACGGATCGTCGCCGACATCGAGCTCGACTTCACCCGCCTGCACCGCCTCGCGCTGGGCCAAGGCAACGCGCTCCTCGTCACCGACAGCATCACGGCGGCGTGTAAGGTCTACGCCCACTTCCAAGAGACGCCGCTGGCGGGCAAGGTGGCCGTGGTCACGTCGTACCGGCCCGCCGACGCCAAGATCCGCAACGAGGACGGCGGCGAAGGCGACACCGAGGCCATGCTGCGCCTGAAGATCTACCGGGACATGGTGTGCGGCTACTTCGGCCTGAAAGACCCCAAGGACGCCGACGCGCGGGTGGTGGACTACGAGCGTGAGGTCACGCGCCGCTTTATCCACGAGCCCGCGGCGATGCGGCTGCTCATCGTCGTAGACAAGCTGCTCACCGGCTTCGACGCGCCCTCAGCGAACGTGCTCTACATCGACAAGCCCATGCAAGACCACGGGCTCTTTCAGGCGCTCTGCCGGGTGAACCGCCTGGACGGCGCCGAGAAACAATACGGTCTCATCGTGGACTACCGCGACCTGTTCCACAGCGTCGAGGGCGCGGTGCAGGACTACGCCTCGGGGGCGCTAGAGGGCTATGACCCCGAGGACGTCAAGGGCCTCATCCACGACCGCATCGACGAGGGGCGCACCGCCTTAGACGCCGCTCTGGAGGCCGTCCGTGTGCTGTGTGAGCCCGTGCCGATGCCGCGTGACCGAGAGGCGTTCTTGCGCTTCTTCTGCGGCCTCTCCGACGACCCTGATGACGTACAGAGGATGCTCTCGGATCGGCGGCTCACGCTGTACAAGGCCGTCGCGGCGCTCATCCGCTGCTTCGGTGACCTCACGAACGACCTCGACGCGGCGGGCTACAGCGCCGCCGAGCAGGCCGAGCTTCGTGACGAGCTGCGGCGCTTCTCGCTCCTGCGGGACGAGGTGAAGCTGCGCAGCGGCGACTACATCGACCTCAAGGCGTATGAGCCCGCGATGCGCCAGCTCATCGACCTCTACGTCCGCGCCGATGACAGCGAGGTGGTGAGCGACTTCGGCGACCTCACCCTCATCGAGCTGATCGTGGAGCGCGGGGCTGAGGTGATCAAGTCTCTGCCGCCGAGCCTTCGTGACGAGGAGTCGGCGTCCGAGACCATCGAGAACAACATCCGGCGGCGAATCAAGGAGGAGCAGTCTCTCAACCCGCGCTACTTCGACCGGATGTCGGCCTTGCTCGTCGCGCTCATCGAGGAGCGCCGCAACGGGGCCCTGGACTACCAGACCTACCTCGCGCGTGTCCGCGAGCTCGCCCAAGCCGTCGTGCGCCCGGAGACGTCTTCGGCCTACCCGGCGAGCGTCAACACGGCCCGCCTCCGGGCGCTGTTCGACACGCTCAACGGGGACGCGGCGCTGGCCAAACGTGTGGACGAGGCCGTCGAGCTGCACGCCCCGCACGGCTGGCCCGAGCACCGAATGAAGCGCCGACAGGTGCGGGAGCTGATCAAGGCCCAGCTCCCCGACGCCACGGACGAGCAGCTCGACGAGCTGCTCAAGCTCTGCGCGCAGCACGACCATGAACAGCAAAGCTGAGCCCGCGGTCATCGCCCCGCCGCGTGTGGAGCGCAGCCGCGTCGAGGTGGGCGATCTGGTCGTCGAGGTGGTGCGGAAGGACATCCGCAACCTGCACCTCTCGGTGTACCCGCCGCTGGGGGACGTGCGCGTCGCCGCGCCGCTCCACCTCCCCGACGAGGCCGTGCGCCTCGCCGTGCTGCGCCGCCTGATCTGGATCCGCCAGCAGCGCCAGCGGTTTCAGGCCCAGGCGCGTCAGTCCGAGCGGGAGCACACGGGCGGCGAGAGCCACTACGCCTGGGGTCGTCGTTACCTGCTCCGGGTGGTGGAGCGACCGGGCGCCCATCGGGTGACCCTGCGGGGCAAAGTCATGGAGCTGGGTGTGTCGCCCGGCACGACCCCCGAGGCCCGAGGCCAGCTCCTCGCCCGCTGGTATCGGCAGCAGCTCCGCGCCGCGCTGGCCGAGCTGGTCCCGCGCTGGGAGCAGCGCCTCGGCGTGCAGATCCAGGCCGTGGGCATCAAACGTATGAAGACCCTCTGGGGCTCGTGTAAGCCCGAGGCCCGCCGCGTGTGGTTCAACCTTGAGCTGGCCAAGAAGCCGCGCCCGTGCCTGGAGTACGTCGTGGTGCATGAGCTGGCCCACCTCCTCGACCGGAGCCACGGCGAGCGGTTCACCGAGCTGATGAACGAGCACCTGCCCCGCTGGCCCGCGCTCCGCGCCGAGCTGAACGCGGCCCCGCTGGCGGCGGAGGAGTGGAGCGGGGCGGGGCAGGCGCAAGGGCTGGAGTAAAGGAGGCGAGGATGGCGACGGAGAAGGAGCCCGGTG
>JAKLKE010000527.1:3275-3592 GCA_023150775.1 Myxococcota bacterium | reverse complement strand
CCGGGCAAGAGCTGGGACGAGAAGATCGTATTGGGGGACGACGAGTGGGCCTGCACCTGGCCGCTGGAGACCTACGGCTGCGCCCGCGGGTGGCTCCGCCCCGGCACCTGGGAGATCATGGTCACGTCTGGCACCGGCGGCTCCGACGAGTGGGACGGGGACTGCGTTGACCCCGAGCTCGCGGAGTACACCCTGCGCTTCTCGGGTGACGTGAGCTCTAAGCTCCTGAAGGACGACGTGGAGCTGCAGAGCCTCTAACGCGCCCTCCAGCTTTCTCTACAGACGGCCGCGTCCGCCCGCGGCACACTGAACACAGA
>JAKLKE010000527.1:0-3265 GCA_023150775.1 Myxococcota bacterium | reverse complement strand
TCCCGTTCCTTGATCGCCGCGCTCACCGCGCACACCACCTTCACCGCCTGCTCCGACAAAGGCGCGGTGGACACCGCCGACACCGCCGACACCGGGGAGACCGCCGCCCCGGCGATGATCAACCTCACCGTGGAGCTCGACGACATCGTCGGTGGCGCCGACCTCTCCGGCGCCGAGGCCAGCCTTCAGGGCGAGGCCCTCACCCGCAACGCCGACGGCACGTTCAGCGGGACCGCCCCCCAGAGCACCCTGCTCACCGCGCGGGCCTCGGCCCCCGGCTACATGGAGGGCGTCATGCAGGGCTTCTCTGAAGACGTCGACATGTACCTCTTCCCCCCGATGCTCGACATCAACACCCGCGACGCGATCTCTGCGGCGGTGGGCGTGCCCTATGACGAGACGAAGGCGATGCTCATGATCCGCGCCTACCTGCGCGATCAGAGCGGCGCGGCCACCGCGCTCGGCGGCGTGACCATCGACCTCGACGCTCCCTATGACATCGCGCTCACCAGCGACCAGCGCGCGCCGGGGGGCCTCGCGCCCTCCAAGACCACCGTGTCTGATGCCCAGTCCCGGGCGCAGATCACCTTCATCAACGTGGTGGCCGGAGAGCTCGGCGTCACCGTGACCGCGCCCGAGGGCGTGGAGTATTGCACCTGGTACCGCGACGAGACGCGGATCGACGAGTGGAGGCCGACCATCGAGGCCGGCGTGCTGAACAGCCTGTACGTCATCTGCTACTGACGATGGCTTCCCAAGCGCCGCTACAGGGGACATACTCGTGAACGCCCCCCTCTGGAGCGCCCTCGTGGCCGAGACGACCCCGCCCTCTGTCTACGGACGCACCTCGATCACCGAGGCGCCCCGAGACGACCGGGAGCGGGCGCGGTTTGAGGCCTGGTGCGGCGCGACGATGATGTGGTACGGGCCCTTCGTCGGCGCGGGCATCGTCGCGGCTTTGGTCTTGTGGTGGCCCCTCGACCTCGTGATCTACGCCGACCCTCAGCAGCGGGCCGTGATGGGCGAGGCGAGGCTGGCGACGGCCTCGTTCTTGACGCTCTGCAGCCTGGGGCTCCCCCGCCTCAACATCGCCCGCGCCCACGCCGTCGTCACCACCGTCACCGTCGCGGTCATCGCCAGCGGCATCGCCGCCTACAACGTCACCCGCGCCGGCGAGAGCGATCCCTACTGGCTGGCCTACTTCTACATCTCGCCGCTGTTCTCCGTCGGCTTCTTGCAGCCCTTGGCCGGGCGGGTGCTCTCGTCGCTCTCCATCGGCGGCGCGGCGGCGGTGGGGTTCATGCTCGCCCCCGGCGACGCCTTCGCCACCGCCGAGACCGCCTCCACGCTCTCCTACCTGGCCTTCACGAGCCTCATGGCCGCGGCCTTGGGCCACGCGGTCTACCTCCTGGTGCGCAGCAACTTCTTGACCCAGCTCCGTCTCGATGAGCAGCGCGCGCACCTCGCCGAGCTGACCGCCCATTTAGAGGAGCGTGTGGAGGAGCAGACCGCCGAGCTGCGCCTGCTCCACCGCCGCGCCCAGGAGGCCGGGGCCGAACAAAAGCGGAAGATCGCCCGCGACCTGCACGACGGCTTAGGCCAAGAGCTGAGCACCCTGCGCCTGCTCGCCGGTCACGGCCAGCACCAGACCCACGAGGCGCCTACGCGGGAGCTGTTCTCGGAGCTGGAGGGCCTGGTGAGCCGGGTGCAGCTCAGCCTGCGTGGGGTGCTTCAGGCTCTGCGCCCCCGGCTGCTCGACGAGCAAGGCCTCGTGGAGGGCCTACGCACGCTGTTGAGCGACACCGAGCGCCGCTGGGGCGTTCACGCCAGCCTCGATCTGGGCGCGCTCCCCGACCCCCTGCCGAGCGCACACAGCGTCGTGATCTTCCACATCGCCCAGGAGGCCATTCACAACGTCCTGCGCCACGCCCACGCCAAGCAGCTCCTCCTGCGCCTGCGCGCCCAGGGCCCCTGGCTCATCTTGGAGGTGATCGACGACGGCGTCGGCATCGACGAGGTGGAGGGCGGCGGCCACGGCCTGCAGAACATCCGCGAGCGCGCCGCTGAAGTCGGCGGCGAGGCGAGCTGGTCCCGAGACGACGGCACACGGCTCCGCGTGCGCCTGCCCCTGGAGGCCCCATGATCCGTGTCGGCGTCGCCGATGACCACCCCCTCTTGCGCAGCGGCCTACGCCGCGTGTTTGAGGCCCAGACAAACCTCAAGCTCGTGCTGGAGGCTGAAGACGGCGCCGAGCTGCTCACCTTGCTCGCCGCCCAGCCCTGCGACGTGCTCGTGCTCGACCTGAGCTTGCCCTACCTGCGCGGCATCGAGCTCGTGCGCGCCGTCATCGAGCGGCACCCGACTGTGCGCATCTTGATCTACAGCGTGCAGCCCGAAGATCGCCTCAGCCTGCACCTCCTCGACGCCGGGGCCGCCGGTTACCTCTCCAAAGACCAAGGCGCCGATGAGCTCCTGCGCGCCATCCAGACCGTCGCCAGCGGCAAGCGGTACCTCACCCCGACCCTGCGTGAGCTGGTCGCCCTCGACCCCGAAAAATCCGCCCCGCACGAGCGCCTCAGCTCCCGGGAGCTCGCCGTGTTTCAGCTCTTGCTGCGGGGCAAAAACGTCGCCGACATCGCCGATGAGCTGGAGATTCAGGCCTCCACGGCGTCAAACCACCTCGCGCGTATCCGCGAGAAGCTCGGCGTACAGACCAACGGCGAGGTGATGCTCTACGCCTTCCGCGCCGGGCTGTTGAGCCGGGAGACCTAAAGGCGAGCGCGGGGCCGATCAAGCCCCATCGAGCCCGATCCATGGCTAAGATGTGCGGAGCCGAACCGAACCACAGGTCAATCTCATGAACGATCAAGAGCGCGTGAAGCAGCTTCTGCAGCGGGTCAAACAAGAGAACGCCATGAAGTGTGCGCTCGCAAAACACGCCGCCCAGAGCATCCCGGGCAAGGAGCCCTTCGATCTGAATGAGCTAAAGAAGTTTTGGCAGTATCGGTATGAGGGAGCGCTGTCGGCGGCGGAGTTGGAGGACGACATGCGCGCGCTGGAGGACCAATTTTACCTGGCCGGCGCACGGTTCTTAACGATGGAGTCCTTCGGCAAACATTTGATGGAGATGGAATTGTATCGATAGAGCGCCGCCGCGCCGCCCTCCGCTCAGGCTATCCATTGATCACCTCTTCCGTGCGGAGTCGGCGCGCCGAGGCCCGGGTGCCGGGCGAACAAACCACAGATGCACAGATGGATGAACACA
>JAKLKE010000526.1 GCA_023150775.1 Myxococcota bacterium | reverse complement strand
CCTTGCAGGCGAGGGCGAGCAGCAGCGGGGCGAAGAGGAGTCGTCGAGACATGAGGGCCTTCCTGGCTTGGGTGTGAGACAAGGATAGCCGAGGTTTGCGGGAGGGAGAAGGGCCACGCGCCGCCAGGGAGGGGGAGGTGACCACTTGGAGCTTGGGTCACCCGATCTGCCTCCGTGCATGTCTCGTCTACGCGTTCTCGTGTCGGCCTCCGCGTTCGGGAGGCTGACCTATCCGGTGAGGGCCCGCCGGCTCTGTTGCCCGAGCCAGCGCTGGATCACTTTGGCCGAGCCAGCGCTGGATCACTCAGGGCGGGCTGGGACACCTCGTCCCGAGCGCCGGATCGACCCGGCGCTCCACTCCGCCAAACCGGATCCCCTCGGTGTGACGAGGGCGCCCCATGCGCGCATCGTTCTCTAAGTCGTTCCAAAGCAAAATCGGCCTGGACGCCGCTGACCAGCAAGCTTTTTGCGTTGACCAGGCCCCTGGTCTGCGCAGACCAGGGGCCTGGTCAACGCTTACCAGCCCTTCAAGCGGCCCTTGGTCAAGCTGACCAAGACGCCTTGGTCAAGAACGGGGGCTCGACGGATTTGCTCGGACGCGGGCTCGGCAGACGAGCTCCGATGGGGACATCGACGAGGATTCTCTTGGTATTAACTTATGTATTGAGCGATCATCACGGCAGGACCTCCATGGCTTAGGCAAACAAGACTATGCGCCCGTTCACAAGCCAAGCGCGAGCGCCCCAAATTTGACAGACCAGCGAGATTTGACGGTCTTGGAAACGCGCGCCCTCGCCAACTTCGGCCCGCACGGCCCCGCCAAGGCCGATCGCGCTTCGCCGTCCAAAGTTACCAGACCAGCGAATCTCAGCGTCCTGGAAACGCGCGCCCTCGCCAACTTCGGCCCGCACGACCCCGCCAGGGCCGATCGAGCCCCGCCGCCCGAAGTTACCAGACCAGCAAATCCTAGCGCCCTGGAAACGCGCCACCCCGCCAAATCCTCAACGTCGCGGCCCTCCGAGCCGCGCTGTCGGCATCGCGACCGCCTGATCGACGGCCACGAGCCGCTGCTCCAGCCCGGCCAGGACCGTCGTCACCCGCAACAACTGCGCCTCGACCTCGCGGAGCCGCTCGTCTCTCCGCCGCCCTTCAGTCGCCGCCGCTCGCGCCCGCCTTGCCTGCACCGCGACCTCGGCATCGACCCGCGCCGAGAGCTCCGCGACGACGTCGGCGGCCTGGTCCCGCCCGACCCGCAGCTCCGCCGCCAGCTCACCAAGCCCACGCACCGCCTCTACGCGAGCGCCTTCGATCGCGGCCTCAAGCCCACGCACCCGCCGCTCCAGCCGCGCCGTCGCTGGTGTCTCCGGTGCTATTGGCGGCACCACCACCTCCACACTCGCAGCCACGCTCGTTCGCGCCAGCAAATACTCCCGCCGAGTCTTGAGCGTATGCGCCCGTGCCCGACAGCTCGCCGAGCAGAACTTCGTGTCGCGCCGCTTCGCGATGAACGGCTTCGCACACTCCTCATTCTCACATGGCTTGACCACCGTGATCTCCTGTCCTCGACACCCTCATAATCCTCAGCGATTACCGACACAAACAACTTTTCTTCAAAATTGATCATTCCGCCATTGCCCAGCCCCCGAGGATTATGTAACACTATCTCCGGTGCCTTCCCGCACCGTCTGACACCACCAACCCAAGCCGAAACGGGCCCGGCGAGGCTGCAACCTCACCGGACCCCGGAGCCGAAGATGTCTACACATCAGCGACCCCGGCGAGCAGCACGGAACTGCCCGCTCCTTGAACATAATTCCCGAGTTCGCTCCGACGCCAGCAAGCCGCCGTCGAGCGAGGCCCCAGAGCCCCCGCGTGAGCCGCCCTTGGTGACCTAAACATAGGTCCCAGGCGGATTCTCCGCATATAGCGCCAACGCCAGCGATCTCCGCGTGATCCCCTCCTGCGGCGATCCTTGGCCGAGCTCTGCCCGCTGGTCCCGCGCCCATCCGCGGGGGATCCGGGCCTGCCCTCGGCCTCCCCGCGTCCGCTCGTTCAGGCCGCGTCGTCCCCAAGACGACCCGACCCAGGGCCGCGCTCTGCCCAGGCCCAACACAGACTCACCCTTCATCCACTCGGGAACGAACCATGTCCACCGATCCTCAGGCCATCAGCCTCGACCTCTACGCCCAGCTCCTCCAGGCCCGCGACCGCCTCGACGACCTCCTCCCCATCGCCGAGCGCGCCTGCACAAACGCCGAGACGCTCACCCTCACCACCCTCCAGGGCGCCGACGCCGACCCGCGACCGCTCATGCTCGATCTCACCCACCTGCAATCCCACCTCGACGGCCTCACCCTGAACGTGACCCGCGCCGCGAACCTCCAGACGGCCCTCTGCGTCGAGCAGGCCACCATCCCGCCCCACACCCCGCCGCGCCCCCTGAACCAAGGCGCCGACGCCCTGATCCCGCTCACCGAGGCCATCGCCACGCTCCGCAGCGCCATCGGCACCGGCCCCCGCCGTCTCGACCAGCAGGCCCGCGCTGCCCAGGCGCTCCTCCTCCACCTCACACGAACCCTCCGCCAGCGTCCGCTCACCGAGACCGACCTCGCCCCGCTGCACGACCTCCACACGAGCCTCCACGGCAAGCCCGGCGCCCTCCAGGCCGCCCACGATCACCTCGGCGAAGCTCTCCGCGCCCTCAACAGCCTCCCGACCGCCGATGAGGTGCGCTGATGACCACCCCTACCAACCTCATCCGCACCGTCGGGCGCCGCATCTGCACACTGCGCGAGCTTCGCGGCCTCACTCAACGCCAGCTCTCCGAGCGCGCCGGAGTAGGCCACGCCGAGCTGAGCAAGATCGAGAACGGTCAGCGCGCCGCGAGCCTCATCACCCTCGACGCCATCGCCCGGGGGCTTCAGTCGAGTCTGACTGTGCTTCTCGACCACGAGCAGCCTCTCGACGACCTCCGCGACATCGAGGGCGCCTTGACGCTCCTCCGAGACTCCGAGCCCGCCCAGCGTGACAAGGCGATCCGCGTGATCAACGCCATCTTGATCGCCAGCGCCGAGACGCCGCCGGAGGACAAATGACCTCCGACACAGACACCGACGCCCTCAAGGTCCGCGTCGGCGCCCGCCTGCGCGCCCTGCGCCGAGCCCGCGACCTGAGCCAACGCGACGTCGCGTCCCTGCTCAACACCGACGCCGCCGAAGTCAGCCGCCACGAGTCGGGCGCCCGCTGCCCGTCCGTGCCGCTGCTGGCCCGCTACGCCGAGGTGCTTGAGGTGCCGATCTACGAGCTGCTGCGCTTCGACGAGCCTGCCGCGACCCTCGGCTGAGCGAGCCCGACCCGCGCGCGCCCGCCTCCTGGCCTCAACGCCGGGAGGCGCGGCGCCTCAAGCCGTAATCGGGCCCATAGCCGACGATGAAGGCGGTTCAACCGTACTTCCACACCGACGCACCCCGCCCAAGGCGTACTTCCACGTCAGCGGGGTCCGCCGAAACGAAACGTAACTACAGCGGTGATCGTCGAGGTTGAGGTCATTCTTACACGGCATAGCCGCACCCCCTCGCCCAAGACTGGCATAGTT
>JAKLKE010000525.1 GCA_023150775.1 Myxococcota bacterium | reverse complement strand
GCGGCTACAACCTGTTCTATCGGCTGCGCGACGTCGCCGCGGGCTGATGGGGCCCCGAGGCGCCCGGGCGCCGCTTAGCGCTTCGATCTGCGGGTCAAGGCGGAGAACGCCAGCTCGGCCTGCTCGCGGACGAGGCTCGGCTCGGCGCCGAGGCCGAGCTGCAAGAGCACGGTGTTCATCTGCGTGTCGATGAAGCTCGTGGCGAGCGTGGGCGAGAGGGTGTCGTCCACCTCGCCCCGCGCCGCCGCGCGCCGGAACCATACCCTGTAGGCTTGGCGCAGCTCCGCCGTGATCTCCGCGACCAAGGCCGCGGCGGCGGGCGAGCGCCCCCGGGTCTCCCGTCACGGCCGGAACGTCGGCATCCTGTTCACGCCGTTCTGGGTGGCGGCGGCCGCGCTCAACCTCATGCCGTTTTTGGGCGCCTAGGGAGCCCGCGCAGGCGCCCATGAGAAGCCCGCGACGAGGGAGGCAGGTCAGCGGCGCCCGGTCAGATTCTGAGGTGGGGGGGCCGGGTCGGCGTGATGGGCAGGGCGAAGTCGTGGTAGCCTAAGTCGGCTGAGCAATTCATGATTCCTGTCCCCGGGCAGGGCCGCAACCGTGTCCTCAGCCAAGCGTGTGGAGAGAGCCCATGGCGTCCGTCCCCCTGATTCAGTTCTTGGAGAGCGCTCTCCAGAACGTCGAGTTCTCCTCTACCTACAAGGTGAATCAGCAGGTGCAGGAGGCCCTCACGAGCCTCCTCCGTGGCGTCCCGCTGCGATATAGCTGCCCGCTCCCGCTCTTCGTTGACTCCGATCGCTCCGCGTGGACCCGCTTCCAGGACTTCACCTATGAGCGCGTCTTGCGGTTCCTCGTGGGCGCGGGCAAGTTCATCGCCGAGGAGTACCGGACGCTTTTGCGCAAGACCCCGGCGGAGCAGTTCGAGGAGATCTTCGTGCTGACCGACACCTTCCCGCGTGTGATCATCTACCCGTACTACGCCTCCGGGGACATGTACGGCGTCGGCGCGTCGATGGTGCTCGATGAGCGCCTACGGCTGCGCATCGTCGGCGACAACTCGGGACGGAAAAACCAGGCCGGCGCGGTCAAGGGGTTCCTGAGCTCGTTTCTGCCCAATGAGGCCCGCATCAGCGAGATCAAGACCACCGGCGCGGGCGCCAAGGCGTGGGTCCCGGCGCTCGACACGAAAGACCTTCGGGAGCAGAACTACCTCAAGTGGCTGAGCGCTGACCTCTGGAAGTACATGGAAGACCAGGGGAGCGTCTTCTTCGCCGTCGATCTCTTCTTCGGCACCAACTACGTGGCGCTGCGCTTCCGGAATCCCGACACCCGCAAGAGCGTGCGCGCCATTGTGCGCCGTGGCTGGGGCGTACACTCCGTGAGCAGCCCCGCGGTGAAGGCCCTCAGCCAGCTCCTCAAGACGAAGGGCTTCAAGAATAAGGACGGCACCTTCCCCCGGGGCAAACACGTCGTCGTTCTCTGGGTGAGGTTCACGGGCAAGACCGGCGGGGCGCACGTCGAGTACGACACCAGCTTCGAGGGGTTACGACAGCTCCTCCGCAAGGCCTACGAGAAGGGCAACGACTGGGTCATCATCGTCGGCGACAAGCCGAAGCTGCCCAAGATGTACGAATCTGACCAGCTCAAAAAACAGGCGCGCGCCCAGAAGATCAAACAGATCATCGCCGAGTCGCCGATCCCCACCATCGACCTCACCGAGTTCTGGGCTGAAGAGACCTGGAAGCAGAACTTCAAGAAGCGTGTCGATCAGTTCAAGGTGTTCGAGCTGCTGCACTATCACAACTACGTCAAGCACCTGGGCGCTCGCAGCGGCAACCTCGAGTCCCTGGCCTTGCTCGGCTATCAAGTCAGCTACTTCGAGGACACTTACGGGGATGACGACGAGGCGCTGGACAAGCAACGTATGGAGCCGTGGCACGACACGGTGGGTTACCGCCGCATCCAGATCAGTCAGGTGCCCACACGCTCCGGCAAGTACATGATCTCAAGCCAGCAGATGGAGCCGAAGTGGGTTTATCCCATGCGTCTGGAGAGCGTGAAGTTCAAACGGACTGTCCAGAAGCCGATCCCCACTCTCAAGGATCGCGAACGGCTGAAGAAGGATCGTGAGAAGATTAAGCCTAGGCTGATCCAGGAGACCTTCACGGTGTCGCGGCAGACGAACGTTGAGCAATTTCTGCCGCTGCTTGACTCCGATAAGCCGGTACTCCTGTTCGACATCCGACGGCACCTGCCGCCGGTGATACAGGTCCAGGTGCCGCTGATCTCAAAGGGATTCTCCCAGCTTGATCTGATTCGACTGGGGGAGTATCTGAAGCCCGATCTGTTCTACAAGAATCGGAACCCGCTCTGACTGACCTTCCCCGGGGTTTGTGGGTGTTCGCCCTCCGTCTCTGTGTCTGGTCTCTGTGTCTGGTCTCTGTGTCTGGCCACTGTGTCTGGCCTCTGTGGTTCGTTCGTCCGACACCCGAGCCTCGGCGCGCCGACTCCGCACGGAAGAGGTGATCAATGGATATCACCGGTGGAGACCCCTTCGATGGGCTAGCCGAGGTTGGCTACGCCCTGATCACCGAGGGTGGCGGCAGACCCGATGCTCAGACTCGCCCTCGTCCAAGGTGTTCTGGCTCTTCAGGAGACCTTCGAGCTGGCCCGTGATGCAGACCGGGGAGGAGGTGGCGGTCTTCCACCGAACGCTCCGCGCTCACCCGCTCAGCCATCCGCCAGCGCAGCCCGAGCCTCTGAGGCGCACGCCCCTCGCCGCTGGAGGCGCTCGGCTGGGTCTGGTTCGCGGGCGCTTCACTTTGGCGTTGACCACCGCCCAAAGAAGTGCTACTTTTTTAGCACGTCAACCCACCGCCCCGGAGCTCCGATGTCGTTCAACCGCGCCGCTGTTCTCATCACCGCCCTCACGCTCACCGCCTGCGGCTCGACGGTCACTGAGCCCCCGCCCGCCGCCGCGGGTGACGTCGCCGTGATGGGTGAGGTCGCCGCCGTGGGCGACGTCACCTTCGCCCCGCCGCGCCCCGTCGATCGCGCCGCCGACCCGATGGGCCGCGCGGGCGGTGTTGCGGTGCGCCTCGGCGAGCCCTTCACCCCGGTGCCCGAGGGGCCTTGGGCGCTGCCCGAGGGCGACCACCAGGGCGTGCTGGCCGAGCTTGAGCACAACGCCGGCTACCTGGAGCGCTGCTGGCAGAGCCGGGCGAGCGAGGCACGGACGGGCTCGATCGTGATCCATGCCCACATCGGCGCCGATGGCCTCGTGACCGGCCAGTGCGTCACCGAAGACGGCGTAGGCGACCAAGAGCTGCTGCGGTGCGCCAACGACCTCATCGCGATGGGGCGTTACCCCCAGCACGGCGAAGAGTCCGTGGACGTCGTGATCCCCCTTCACTTCGGCGGCGGGGCGGGCTGACACTCCAGCGCCTCGGTCGAGGTTGTCCAGAGGGCCAGCGCGCCTAAGGTGGGCAGGGCCAGCAAGCTGAGGCCACCGCAGAGCGCCAAAACCGCCGCCCGCCGGGGGCTGCGGTGGCGGCGGTCGAGCACCGCGCGCACCCGCGCCCCCAAGGACGGCCCACCCACGCC
>JAKLKE010000524.1 GCA_023150775.1 Myxococcota bacterium | reverse complement strand
GCTTCTCTCGCACGCTGGCGGCCAGAGCCCGGGCCTGGGCGGCGCGGGGGTGGCTCGTGCTCCCGAGGCCGTCGAGGCGGCCCAGGCCTAGCTCAAGCTGGCCGTCGAGCAAGAGCGCCTGGGCCGTCCACCAGTCCCAGCCGAAGGGTTTGCCGCCGAGGGCCTCGACCTGCTTAAACGCGAGGAGCGCGCCTTTGCCGTCCCGAGAGCAGACCAGGGCCATCCCCTCAGCCCAGGGCAACATCGGATCTTGGGGGGCCGAGCGCGCCGCCGAACGAAACCGACCGGCGGCGCTGCGGCAGCCACCCCGGCCCATGTCGTCAAAGGCCGCTTTGGTCGTGCCTTCGTAGCGCGCGCCGAGGTCTGTCGGGGGCAGCTCGGGCGGCAGGAGCGCCGCCATGGCCCAGGCGCGCTGCTCGGCGCTGGGCTGGGCGTCGCGCCAGGCGAAGAAGCCGACGGCCAGGGCCACCAGGGCGATGGGGATCCACGGCACCCCCGACTTGGCCTCGGCGCCAGCGCGGCGGGGCGGGGCGGCTGCGCGGCTGGGGGCCTGCTTCGGGCTGGGGCGGGCGCCGGGCTTGGTGTTGGATTTGCTGGTGGACTCGTCCGTCTCGGCGGCGGCCTCAGCCATGACCCGGCTCAAGGTGTCGACGCTCGGGGGCAAGGCGTCGGCCTGTCGCTGGGCGAGGTTCTTGGAGCGGGCAGGGGAGGGGGTCGGCGCGGGGGCCGCGGGGCTCTCGGTCTGGATCGCCGCGCGTAGGGTGTGCTGGGAGGCGGTCAGGATGTGCGCGCAGGGCGGGCAGGTGTCGGCGTGCTGCTTAAACAGCCGCGCCTGGGCCAAAGACGCGGTCTCAAGTGCGATGGCGGCGACGAGGGTCGGGGCCGGGTGATCTCCAGGCGGCGGGGGGATCTCTCGCCGCCATCGTTCGATCCCCAAGGTGAGCGCGGCGCGTAGGGCCTCCCGGGCGAAGGCTACGGCGCTGTCAGGTCGCGCGGCGATGGCCATGGCCGCCGCCTGCTGCTCCATCTTCGCCCGCTCGTCCTCGTCGTCTACACGAAGCTCACCCACGCTGAGCGCGCGCCCAGCGAGATCTCGGAGGTGGTTTCGCACGGCCATCACCGCCGTGAGGTCACCCTCCTGAAAACGACGCACCAGGGACTCATCCATCCGGGGTCAAGCCTCCTGCGACCGAGACCAAGGATATCGCACACACACCGAACGTGTTGTTGACGCCGATATGACCTGGGGCGGTCATTGGGTGGATGCCGCGAGGGCAGAGGGCTGGTTACGGGGGAGCCGAACGTGAACCCAGGGAGTCTGGAGCATGAGCGCCTTCGATCAAATGGCAGAGATGGGCCACGAGCAGGTATGCTTCTTTCGCAATGATGAGGTCGGTCTTCGGGCCATCATCGCGGTTCACAACACGGCGTTGGGGCCGGCCCTCGGCGGCTGCCGCCTCTTTCCTTACGCCACGGAGCAGGACGCGCTCCGCGACGTGCTCCGCCTCTCTCGCGGCATGACGTACAAGGCCGCCATGGCGGGCCTCGATCTCGGCGGCGGCAAGGCGGTCATCATCGGCGATCCCGGCATCAAGTCCGAGGCGCTCTTCCGGGCCTTCGGTCGCGCGGTCGAGAGCCTCGGCGGTCGCTACATCACCGCTGAAGACATGAACACCAACGTCGCCGACATGTCCTTCATCGGTCGCGAGACCAAACACGTCACCGGCTTCGACCCCGCGGCGGGCGGCTCGGGCGACCCCTCCCCGGTCACGGCTTGGGGTGTGTTTCATGGCATTCGCGCCACCTTGGAGGTCGTCTACGGCTCCCCCGACGTGCGCGGCCGCAAGATCGCCATCCAGGGCTGCGGCAACGTCGGCTACTACCTCGCCAGCTACCTCCACGAGGGCGGCGCGCAGCTCGTCTACACCGACATCAACGCCGCCCGGGTCGAGCGCTGCACCCGTGAGTTCGGCGGCACCGTCGTCGAGGGCGAAGACTTCTACGGCCTCGACGTGGACGTGCTCGCCCCCTGCGCCGTGGGCGGCATCATCAACAAACACACCATCCCGCTTCTGCGCGCCCCGATCATCGCGGGCGGCGCGAACAACATCCTGCTCGACGAGCAGGCCGATGGTGAGGCCCTGGCGGTCAAAAACATCACCTACGCGCCAGACTACGTCATCAACGCCGGCGGCTTGATCAACGTCTACTCCGAGCTCAAGCACCTGCCGCGCGAGAAGGCGATGAACGACGCGGCGAACATCTTCTCGACGGTCAAACGCATCATCAACCACGCCAAGGCCCAAGGGGTCACCCCCGTCGCGGCGTCGAACGCGCTCGCGGAGGCGCGCATCGCCAGCATCGGCGGTCTGCGGGCCTTCCACCTGTGAAGATTTCGTCGGGGAAGGGGCGCTCGTCGTCCCTCCTCCCCGACTCGGCGCAAGGTGCGGTAGTGTTGGAGGATGCGCTACCGCCTGCTGCTCGCTCTTGACCACTCCGTCTGGTCCGCCGCCGCTGCCCGCGCTTGCCTGCGTGTGGCCTCTTGTGCGCCGGATCGGGTTCATGTGACCGCCACCCACGTCGTGAACGTGGCGCCGTTCAGCGGTCATGTCCTGCAGGACATCGCCGGGATGTTGGGCTGGGAGCCGGTCATCGTGCCCCAGCGGGTCGCCGAGCAGGTGCAGCACCGCGGCGAGCGCCTGCTGGCGGGGTTCGCCGCTGAGGCCGCTGAGCTGGGCGTCGAGGTCAAGGCCCGGGTGGAGCACGGGGCCGTCGCCGAGCGCCTCGTGAGCTTAGGCGCTGAGGCCGACCTGCTCATCATGGGCCTGCGGGGCGACACTGAAGAGAGCGCGCCGGGACAAGGCGGCGCCACGGTGGAGCGCCTCGTGCGCCGGGCCTCGTGCTCGGTCTTGTTGACCGGCTCCACGCCCTCGCCCTTGAGCCGCATCGCCTTGGGCTTTGACGGCAGCGACGGCGCCCGGGCGGCCCTACGCGCGGTGCGCCCCCTCGCGGCCCAGCTCAAGTGCCCGGTGACGGTCATCTACGTCGTCGACGCCCGCCGTGAGCCCGGCCACGACCCCAGCGCCGAGGGCGTCGCCGCCCTGCGTGAAGAGGGCCTTGAGGCCGAGGCGCTGGTGGTCGAGGGCGAGCCCGCCGAGGCCTTGCCGGCGGTGGCCCTTGAGATCGGCGCTGACGTGTTGGCCCTGGGTTACCGAGGCCGCGGCCTCTTGAAAGAGCTGCTTCTTGGCCGGGTGACCGAGCGTGTGCTCGCCGAGGTAGACATGCCGTTGCTCATCGCGCGCTGACTCTGGGGCTCCAAGGATCCTTGAAATCGACGAAATTATGCCGTAGGCGGCACATCCTCTCTTCTCCCTTGTCCCCCCCGATCGCCTCGGCTATTCTCAACTTCCTCTGGGGCGCCCAATCCCCAGCGTGATGATCCTCCTTCGATCGCTCCTCTCCTCCGGCTCCCCGCCGGGGGGAATCTCCCGCTCTCTTCCGCTGCTCCTCCCTCCTCCGTCCCAAACGAGCCAATCCCCTTGTTCGCGTTTCAGCCCGAGCTCTTCGCCGTCCACACCGAGGTCTACGACGGTCCCCTCGAGCTGCTCC
>JAKLKE010000523.1 GCA_023150775.1 Myxococcota bacterium | reverse complement strand
ACCTACGAGGGCGGCGGTGTGATGACCTACACCTACTCCGCCGCCACGGTCTACAACACCGTGTTTGAGGACAACAGCAGCACCTACGGGAACGGCGGCGGCATGTCGTTCAACCCCGGCCTGCCCTCCACCTACGACCTGACGCTTCAGTCCTCCACATTCGACTCAAACTCCGCCTACGGATCTGGCGGCGGCCTGTACTCGGTCTATGCCGATGACCTGATGCTCTCCGACAACGTGTACATCTACTACACCGACAGCCTCGCCGCGGTCCGCAACGTGTTCTGCGCAAACTCGGCCTACGGCGGCGGCGGCGTCTACGTCTACTACACCTACGGCGGCATCGGCCTCGCTTCCTGGACGAACAACGTCTTCCAAGAGAACGAGGGCACCTACGCCGGTGGCGGCGCGTACTTCCAGTCCGACTACAACGCCGAGCTCATCAACAACACCTTCGTCGGCAACGAGGCGTCGACCTACGGCGGCGCGCTCTACCTGAACGATCAGATCGGCACCTACTCCGGTGAGTTCACGAACAACATCGTCGCCTACACCGCCGACGGCGACGGGATCTACGGCGACTCCTCCTCAGCCTCAGCCCTCACCGGCGACATGGAGTACAATGACTGGTACTCCAACTCCAGCACGAACGTGAGCGGCGGCTTCACCGCGAGCATGATCTCCGGCAGCGGCAACGTCACCGTCGATCCCAAGTTCGCGGGCTTGAGCCTCGACGGTGACTGCTCCAACGACGATCTCTCCTTGTCCTCAGGCTCCTCGCTCATCAACGCCGGAGACAGCACCATCAAGGACGACGACGGCAGCCGCAGCGACATCGGCGCCTACGGCGGCCTGGAGGCGCCCGAGCCCAAGGTGGACGACGACGGCGACGGCTACAACGCGGACGTGGACTGTGACGACAGCGACGCCGCGGTGAACCCTGGCGCCGCCGAGGTCGCCGGAGATGAGGTCGATCAAGACTGTGACGGGACCGAGGAGTGTTACGCCGACAAGGACGACGACGGTTACCACAGCGGCTCCACGGTCAGCTCCGCGGATCTCGACTGTGACGACAGCGGCGAGGCGCTCTCCACCGAGCCCGGCGGCGACTGCAAAGACGCGAACTCCACCATCAACCCCGGCGAGGCCGAGGTTCCTTACGATGGCAAAGATCAAGACTGTGATGGGTCGGATCTCACCGACGTGGACGGCGATGGCCACGACGCCGTCGCCGCTGGCGGAGACGACTGTGACGACGACGACGCCACGGTGAACCCCAGCGAGACCGACACGCCTTACGACGGCGTCGATCAGGACTGCTCCGGGGCGGACGTGACCGACGCCGATGGCGACGGCTACGACGCCACCGAGGCCGGCGGGGATGACTGTGACGACAACAACGCCGCCGCCAACCCCGGCGCTACGGAGACCTGGTACAACGGCGTTGACGAGGACTGCTCCGGCGGCTCCGACGGTGACCGTGATGGGGACGGCTACGACGCCGAGGCCGCTGGCGGCGACGACTGTGACGACGATGACGTCGCGGTGAACCCCGGCATCCCTGAGAACACCAGCAACGGCCAAGACGACAACTGCAACGACCTCATCGACGAGGACCCCAACACCACCGACAGCGACACCGACGGCCTCACCGACGCGGAGGAGAACGGACTCGGCACCGATCCCAGCGACTCGGACAGCGACGACGACGGGCTTGGCGATGGAGATGAGGTCAGCGGCGGAACGGACCCCCTCGATGACGACAGCGACGACGACGGGCTCAGCGATGGCGAAGAGGTCAGCGGCGGAACGGACCCCCTCGATGAGGACAGCGACGACGACGGTCTGACGGACGGCGAGGAGACGGATCTGGGCAGCGATCCCAACGACGCTGACAGCGACGATGACGGCCTGACCGACGGGGAGGAGGTGGACCTCGGCACCGATCCCACCGACGCGGACAGCGACGATGACCAGCTTGACGACGGCGAAGAGGTTGACCTCGGCACCGACCCCGCCAACCCCGACAGCGACGGAGACGGCGCGACGGACGGCCAAGAGGTGATCGACGGCGCGGATCCGACCGACGCCACAGACGGCGGCGTGCCCATCGGCGACACCGGCCTCGACGTCGATGAGCCCAAGGACGGCGGCTGTGACTGCGCGACCTCCGAGGCGCCCCAGTCTGGGCTCATCGCCGGTCTGCTCGGCCTCGTCGGCCTCATCACCCGCCGTCGCCGGGCCTAGACCGTGTGACGAGGCGCGCGGCGGCGGGGTCCCCTACTCCGCCGCCGCCTCTTGGGCCTGACCCCAGGCCTCCAGATCACCAGCGGCGGCGATGACGCCGGTGATGCCCACAGAGAGCATAAAGTCCTCGGCGACGTCGTCCACGAGCACCTGGCCGTCTACCCAGATCGCCTGGGCCCGGCGCACCTGGCCGTCCTCACGCTCCCAAGAGTAGGTGAAGGCGTACTGCTGGTGGATCTCAAACAGGTCTGTGTTGAGTGTGATGCTGTCGGGCACAAAGTTCCAGTGGGCGATGACCGGCGTGCCGTCCTCTAAGGTGAGCCAGCGCAAGTTCACGTCCATCTCGCTCCAGGCCTCCCAGCCCAGGGACTCCAAGAGTGAGGTGTGCAGCACGTCGTGGGCACGAAACCACTCACACTCCCGCGACCGAAAACAGTCGAGGTCGTCCTCTGTCGTGCGCTCGGCCTCCAGGTACGCCGGGAAGATCTCCGTCTGGTTGGGGTGGGCCAGGGCCCAGGCGAAGGTGTCCATGGAGATGTCGTAATCGATGCCGATGACCGCGCCGACGATGCCCGCCTCTAGCTCACGCTCAATCCCGACCGCCGCGAGGTGGTCCGCGGTGAGCGCGCCGACGGTGTAGCCCGCCTCAGCCTCCTCAAAGTGCTGGTTCACCCAGGGGATCAGGTTCTCGCCGAGCTCTTGTAGGCTGCGGTCAAATCGTTCATCGTACTGAACGAAGCCGTAGGTCAACATCTCCTCGATGTCCATCGGCGCCTTCGCTGGACCGCAGCCGCCGAGCAGCAGCGCCAGGAGCGCCAGGGGGAGTTTTGGGGGGATCGCGCTCATAAACCCTCCTCACGGGCGACGAGCCAGGCGTCGAGATCTTCGGCGGAGTTGACCATGGTGTTGATGCCCAGGTTTAGCGCGGTGCTCTCGGGCATGTCGGCGTCTACCACCTCACCGTCAACCCAGATCGCCTGCACCCGCGACGCCGCGCCGTCGTCGGGCTGGTATACAATCGAGAAGCTGTACTGCTGGTGAACCTGCAAAAAGTCGATGTTGAACTCTACGGGCGTGGGCCCCAGCACACGCACCACGAGCAGTCGCCCGTAGTCTTCAGACTCCACCCAGCGCAGATCTTGGCTGAACTCGTTCCACATCTCGATCCCGAGACCCAGGCTCGCGTGCACCTCGCTCATGCTGCTGTGGGTGGGGCAGCTCCGGTCCAAAAAACAGTCGCGGGGGGACTCTTGGGTGCGCTCAAACTCGACGTAGCTCTCGAAGATCTCGTCTTGTCGGGGGTAGCTGAGGCCAAACGCCACGGCGTCGATGTCTACGGTGTAGAACATGCCGACCGCCGCGCCGACCACACCGTCCACGGCGTCG
>JAKLKE010000522.1 GCA_023150775.1 Myxococcota bacterium | reverse complement strand
GTCCGCGGCGTCGGTGTCGATGACCTCATCACAGTTGTTGTCGAGGCCGTCACAGAGCTCGGTGGCGTCGGGGTTGACGGCGGCGTCGTTGTCGTCGCAGTCCTCGTCGCCAGAGAAGCCGTCGCCGTCTTCATCGACGGAGACCGGGGCCGTGTCGAGCACGGTGTCGATGGGGTCTTTGTCTTCAGAGCGACAGCCGAGGACAGCCAAGGCGAAGAGGAACGGGGAGAGGCGCATCAGGGGCTCCTTCATTGGAGGACAGGGGGTGCGCCCAGCATAGCGGAGGATGGCGCCGAGGTCATCCCTGGGGGAGACCCCGGCGGCGTTTCATGGCTTCTTCGGCGGAGGCTGCTGCGCCAAGATCACGAACTGAACACGACGATTCGCCGCCTGACCGGCCTCGGTGGTGTTGGGCTGAATGGGCTTGCTCTCGCCGTAACCTTTGGCCACGAGGCGATCGGCGTCTACGCCGCTGGCGATCAGCCAGGTGCGCACGGTCTCGACCCGCGCCTGGGAGAGCGTGAGGTTGTAGTCGGCCTCTCCTTGGTCGTCGGTGTGGCCTTGAATCTCGACCTGGGTCAGCTCGGGGTGCTGGATGAGCAGCCCGGCGACCTGGCGCAAGATGGGCTCGGCGTCGGGGCGCAGGGTGGCGGCGTCGAGGTCAAACAGGATGGCCTGGGTGATGACCACCTCTTTGGCCTGCAGCTCGACGACGGGCACGGTGAGGGTCAGCTCGACCACGGTGAGCGCGGTGCTCACGCCGTCGAGCTTGATCTGCCGCACCTCGGCGCCTTTGCCCGGGGCGGAGACGAGGAGCTGCCAGTCGCCAGCGCCCAAGACGAGCTGATCCCGGCCCTCGGCGCTGAGCTGGCGGCGGGCCTGGGGGGTCGGCCCCTTGAGCTCCACCACGGCGGGCACGGGCTGGCCGGCCTCATCCTTCACGATGAGGCGCACCGTGCCCGGCAGCCAAGGCAAGGTCACGGTCTCGGCCTGGGGGCCCTCGGAGAGCGTCGGGCGGCTGATCGGCAGGGGGCTGTAGCCCTCGGCGCTCAACGACGTGCTGAGCCCGGCGTCGGGCGCCCGAGGGGGCACACGCAGGCGGCCCTGGGCGTCTGTGGTGAGGCTCACGCCGTCTACGCTGAGGCTCGCCCCCACCACGGGCTCGCCTTGATCATTCAGCACGGTCAGGTCAAGCTCGGCCAAGGCGTCAGGGCAGCCATCGGCGTCGTTGTAGCCGTTCTTGACCTCGGCCTTTCGCACGCAGGCGTCGAGGTCGTCTACGATGCCGTCAAGGTCACGATCCGAGGCCGGGTCTACCACCCGGGCATAACCGACGCCGCCGAACAGACGCCACTGGGGCGCGCCCACGGCCTCGCCGAGCCCAACCCCGGCGCCGGCGGTCCAGGTGAGGCCCGTGCCGAGCTGGCCCCGGGCGCTGAGCAGGCCCTCGCCAGGGCGCACGATCCCCTCCCCCAAGGCGCGCTGCAGGTTCGCCTCGGCGGCGACCCCGAGGCTGGGGCTGAGGGCGAAGGAGGCGCCGCCCGCCAACAACAAGGCCGCGCCGCCGATGGCCTCGGCGGACTGTGTGGCTTCAGCGGCGGGGTGACGCTGGGCGCCGACGTTGAGATCGACGCTCAGGCGCTCGGCCCGCCACCCCGCGGCGAGGATGCCGCTCAGGCCCAGGCCCGGATCCCCAGCGTACTGTGTGGAGTCGCCCGTGGGCAGGTCCAAGCCGGGCACGACGCCCAAGGCGAGGCCCTTCGACTCGGGGATGATGAGGCCGATGGGCGCGGCGAGGCGAAGATCCCCCAGCCCCGCGCCTTGTTGGCCCGAGGCGCCCTCGCTGCGCAAGAGGAGCGGCCCCATCAGCGCCACAGACAGGCGGGGGGTCAGCGCCGCCCGAGCGCTCAGGTTCAGCGCCAGCACGTCATCCAAGAGCGGCGTCTCGACGACCCCCTCCCAGTCCTCGTAGACCAAGAGGGCGTTGCCGCGGCTCATGTCTACGGTGCCCGACACAGAGAACGAGCCGGGGAGCTGGGGGGTCACCCGCCAGGTCTCGACGAGGCCCAGCGGCTCGCCGAGGGTCGGCAGGGGCGTGAAGTGGTGGGCGTCGACGCCCTCGGCCTGGGCCGGGCGCTGGGCGAGGAGAAACAGAATGAGGGTCATCATGGCTCCGGCTCAGCGGGAGGTGGGGGAGCGGCGGCGGCGCGCGGTGAGGGCGGCGAGGCCCACGACCAAACCGAGGCCGAGGCCAGCGTCGAGGCCGGCGCCGGGGGCGCTGGCGCAGGACAAGCCGCCGCCCTTCACCGTGCTCCGGGGCAGCTCGTCATCGGCGCTCTCCAGGGGGTCCGAGCCGCGCTCCAGCTCCTCCTTGTCGCCGACACCTCCGCCGTCGCTGTCTCCGCTCAGCGGGTCGGTGCCGTGCTCGTTGACCTCTTCGCCGTCGCTGAGACCGTCGCTGTCGCTGTCATCGCTCAGAGGATCGGTGCCCAGGGTGAGCACCTCCTCGCCGTCGCTGAGCCCGTCGCCGTCGGTGTCCGGGTTCTGGGGGTCGGTGCCGAGGGGCAGCTCGTCGGTGTCGTTGAGCCCGTCGCCATCCGCGTCGAGGATCTCGACCTGACCGTCACAGTCGTTGTCGAGGCCGTCGGGGAGCTCCTCCGCGCCTAAGTAGACCGTCGCGTTGGAGTCGTCACAGTCGGTGCCGCCGTAGCCGTCGTGGTCTTGGCCGTCGCCGTCCGCGTCGTAGTCCGAGGCCTCGTCACAGTCTTGGTCCACGCCGTCATACCAGATCTCCGCCGCGCCGGCGTAGATGTCGGCGTCGGTGTCGTCGCAGTCCTCGCCGCCGGCGTTCACCGAGATCTGCCCGTCGCCGTCGGCGTCGGCGATGTCGCCGCCGTCGCAGTCCTGGTCGATGCCGTCGTAGAGCGTCTCCGTCGCGTCGGGGTTGATCGTGGCGTCGGCGTCGTCACAGTCGGAGTTGTCGCCGGTGGGGTGGGTCGCGCTGTCGTCGCAGCGGGCCTGGCCGGGGTCGGTCTCGTCGCCGAAGCCGTCGCCGTCCTCATCCTTGTAGAAGCTCGTCTTGCTCGCCGCGGAGACGGAGCTGTCGTCGTCATCGGCGAGGCCGTCGCAGTCCTCATCGGTGTCGCTGGGATCACAGATCTCGGTGGCGCCGGGGTTGACGGCGCTGTCGCTGTCGTCACAGTCGGTGCGGGTGCTGAGCGGGTAGCTCGACGTGGCGTCACAAGACGCAGCGCCGCTGTCGAACTTGTCGCCGTAGCCGTCAGAGTCGGCGTCTTTGTAGAACGTAGACTTGGAGGCGCTGGACACGCTGCTGTCGTCGTCGTCGGCGAGGCCGTCGCAGTCCTCGTCGGTGTCGCTCGTGTCACACACCTCCGTGGCGCCGGGGTTGATGGCGCTCACGCTGTCGTTGCAGTCGGTCTTGCTCGTGACCTTGTAGGTGCTCGTGCTGTCACAATACGCCGCGCCGGCGTCAGCCTTGTCGCCGTAACCGTCAGAGTCGGCGTCCTTGTAATAGCGCGTCTTGCCGGTGCTCGACACCGAGCTGTCGCTGTCGTCGGTGAGGCCGTCACAGTCCTCATCGGTGTTGCTCGCGTCACACACCTCCGTCGCGCT
>JAKLKE010000521.1 GCA_023150775.1 Myxococcota bacterium | reverse complement strand
GAATTCCCCAACTCGTACTTCATCGTTCGTATTTCGTACTTCCCAGGATTCCCATGGCCCCCGCCACCACCGAATATCTCCCCACCGGCAACGAGATCCTTTCCATCCCGACGCTCCGCGCCGCCGACGCCGCCATCGAGCTCGCCTTGGCCAGCCGCCAAGGGCGCATCATGCAGCGTGTGGCGCGGCTCTGCGGAGAGGTCGCCTTGGTGCGCCGGGACACCGCCCAGGCCGCCGAGGCCTTTGAGCGCGCCCTGCAGATGGTCGAGGGCCTGCCCTTTGACGCCTCCGAGACCGTCGCGGTCTACGCCGGGCGCCTCGCCGCGGGCAGCGCCACCCACGGCGAGCTCGACGCGGCCCTGGAGCTGCTGCCCTCGGCCTTACAAGACGGCGAGACGGCCTGGCAGCTCAAGCGCCTCATCGACGCCTGGTTCTTTCAGCCCACGGCGCGCTGCTCTCAGGAGGCCTGGGAGTCGCTGCTCATCGCGGCGCGGGCGCGGGTAGACCTCCCGGCGGAGCGCCTCAGCGCCCTCATCCTGCTGCGGGGCTGAGCGCTCCCCGCGGGCGTGGGCCAAAAAAAAGAGGGGAGGTGGCGAACCACCTCCCCAAGTCTCACGAGCCCGAAGGCCCGTGGGCGCTCCGCTTACGGTGTTCAGCTCACTTGGTGAGCTGGACGTCGCCCGTGTAGTAGTTGGTGTAGTAGTAGGTGACGTAGCCCGTGTAGTAGCCGCTGTAGGCGTAGTCAACGAAGCTGCCTGAGGAGTACTTCAGGGTGTCGTTGCTGGCGTCGAACTCGGCGTCGGCGAAGGCGAACCAGTAGACGGTGCCGTAGTAGTCATAGGCGAACGTGAGGGCGGGGTAGCCGTAGTAGTCCTCGACGTAGCCGTAGGTGTACTCCAGGTCACCGGCGAGGCCGGAGCAGCTGTCCCCGGCGACGCTGTTCGCGGCGTCGTAGGTCAGGGTGACGTCGAAGGCGAAGAGGCAGTCGGGGCAGTCCGTGGTGGAGGGCGTGCCCGTGGTGTTCCAGATCATGTCGCACTCGCGGTTGCCCGGAGAGAGCGAGAAGTCGTAGGTGAAGGTCTCAACGCCGGTCCAGCCGGTGTAGAGCACGTCGGCGTCAGAGTCGGAGTCGGTGTCCGAGTCGGCGTCGGAGTCGGCGTCGGCGTCGCCCTCGGCGGAGTCGTCGGTGCCGATGGGGGCGGTGTCGTCAGTGGCCTCTTTGTCACCGGCGCAGGCGAAGAGGGCGGAGGTTCCGAGCAGCGCGAAGATCAGGCGAAGGTTCATGGCGTCTCCATACAGGTTGCCCTGCCATTGTCGCCGCTTTGACACAAGCCTGCAAGCCAGATGTCGTCTTCTCAAGCAGTTGGCGCCGGGCGTGACATCAATATGGCGGCCTCACCGTCGCGATAGTAGGCCTCTCGGCGGCCGGTGATCACGAAGCCCGCGCGCTCATACAGAGTGATGGCGGGCAGGTTGGAGACCCGCACCTCCAAGAGCGCCTCGCCGCCGCCGCAGGCCAAACAGAGCGCCTCCAAGAGCGCCCGGCCCAAGCCCTGGCGGCGGTGGGACGCGCCCACGGCCACGCGGAGGATCTGGGTCTCCCCGGCGACCTCCCAGCCCAAGGCGTAGCCGAGCACGGCGCCGCTGAGGTCTTCAGCGAGCACGAGGCGGGCCAAGGACGACTGGGCCTCCTCCGCGATCTCCCGCTCGGTCCAGGCGCCGGTCATGGCGCTGGCCTCCAGCGCGGCGAGCTGGGGCACGTCGAGGAGGGTCGCCGGGCGCAGGCGAAAGGGCGGGCCGTCCTCGGCGCTCACAGAGACTCCAGGCCTTTTGGCGGCGGCGGCGGCGCGTCGGGGAGCCCGACCACCCGCACCGGCACGGCGGCGCGTCGGGGGGTCATCCAGGCCTCGTAGCGGGCCGTCCAGGCCTCGGGGTTCTCCAGAAGCTCCACGGCGCCCAAGGCGCGTAAGGCGTAACGCTCGGCGACCATCCGCCCGTAGATCTGCTCTCGGAGCCCGGCCTCGTCGTCTACCCAGCGCAAGACAAAGTCTTCGTAGCCTTGCTCATCGGGGAAGGTGGCCCGCAGCGCGGCCAGGCGGGCGTCTACCTCGGCGGCGCTGGGCTGAAAGGTGGCGACGTCCCCGGCGAGCAGGCGCAGGATGCGGGCGTCTTCGAGGCGGGTCATCGGGTCGCCGCCTGGGTCCTCAAAAGGGGGCAGGGGGCTCACGTCCCGGGCGGAGAGCTGAATCTCAAAGCCCAGGTCGGTCTCGGTGATCGCCCGGTCGCCGACGACCTCGATCACCCGGTCGACGACTTCAGCCCGGGCGAGCCCAGACGCGGCGAGCCCAGACGCGGCGAGGGTGAGGCCGAGGGTGAGGCTTGCTTGGGCCGCGCCTTGCATTAAAGTGCGCCAAGCTCTCTCCCCGGCACGACAAGTTGAGGTCGTGTCGACGTGGAGAGGCTCGGACCCGGCGACGGCATGATTGAGGTTGAGCATCTCACCAAACGGTATGGCGCCTTCACGGCGATCGAGGACGTGAGCTTCTCGGTGCCGAAGGGTCATGTCTTGGGCTTTATCGGGCCCAACGGCGCTGGCAAGACGACGACGATGCGTGTGCTCACGGGCTTCTTGCCCGCGACCGAGGGCCGCGCCGTCGTGGCGGGCTTCGACGTGTTCGAGGACCCCGTCGAGGTGAAGCGCCGCGTGGGCTATCTCCCCGAGACCCCGCCGCTCTACCGCGAGCTGACCGTCGGCGAGTACCTGCGCTTCTGCGCCGAGCTTCGTGAGCTCCCCCGGGCCGACCGCCTGCGCCGTGTGGGCGAGGTCATGGAGCGTGTGGGCCTGCGCGGCTGGGAGCGTCGTGTGCTGGGCACGCTCTCCAAGGGCTATCGCCAGCGGGTGGGCCTCGCCCAGGCGCTCCTGCACAACCCCCCGGTGCTCATCTTGGACGAGCCCACCTCGGGCCTCGACCCGGCGCAGAACGTCGGCGTCCGAGAGCTCATCGCGGGCTTGGCCGGGGATCACACCATCATCCTCTCCACCCACATCTTGCCCGAGGTTGAGGCGCTCTGCGCCCAGGTCGTGCTCATCAACAAGGGCAAGATCGCCGCCTCGGGCACCATGGAGGCCGTTCGTGCCCAGGCCGCCCCGGCCTCGTACCGGGTGAGCCTGCTCGCCGCCGGGGTCGAGCCCGCCGCCGTGGCCCGCGCCGTGGGCGCCTTGGCCGAGGTGAAGGTCGTGCAGCCCGACGGGGACGCCTTACGCGTCGAGTCTGAGCCCGGCGTTGATCCTCGCCCCGCCATCGCCAGCATGGCCGTGGGCCGGGGCTGGGGCGTCTCCGCCTTAGAGCGCACCATCCCCACCTTAGAGGAGGCGTTTCTGTCCATCGTCGGCCGGGAGGGCGCGTGACCGCCACCTTCGGAATCCTCAAGCGTGAGCTGCTCACCTACTTCGTGAGCCCCCTCGCCTATGTCTTTCTGGGCGTGTTTCTGTTCTTGGCGGGGGTGTTCTTTTACCTGGGCATCGCGCTCACCGGCGAGGCGAGCCTGCGGGTGATGATGGGCAACGTCTCGATCTCCCTGATGTTTGTGCTGCCGATGCTCACGATGCGGCACTTCGCTGAAGAACAAAAGACGGGCACCTTCGAG
>JAKLKE010000520.1:285-3658 GCA_023150775.1 Myxococcota bacterium | reverse complement strand
CGAAGTTGAGGGGCTCGCTCCAGGCGTCCATCCGCGCGCCGTTTCGCCAGGCGGCCTCGATGAGATCTCCGGCGCGGCGGTCACCGCGGGAGACGAGGCCCTCCAGGTAGGTCTCCCGGGAGTTGTGGCGACCGAACTTCACGCTGCCGTTGTTGCGGAAGCGCCCCTCCAGGATGCGCTGGCGGCGGTCGGTCTCCTCGACGTCGATCTGGGCGGCCCACTGGAACGGCGTGAAGGGCTTGGGCACGAAGGTGGACACGCCGGTGTTCACCCGGGCCCGGGGGTTGTGCTCCCGACCGGCGCGCACGGTGCGCAGGGTGAGATCGGCGATGGCCTCGATGTCGTCGTCGCGCTCGGTGGGCAGGCCGATCATGAAGTAGAGCTTCACGTGGCCCCAGCCGCGCTTAAACGCCTCGGCGCTCATGTTGAGCAGGTCCTCGTCGGGGATCCACTTGTTGATCAAGGCGCGCAGGCGGGGGCTCGCGGCCTCGGGGGCGAAGGTGAGCCCGGTGCGGCGCACGTCAGCGACCCGATCGGCGAGGTCTACGGAGAACGAGTCGAGGCGTAAGCTCGGCAACGACACGCTCACCCGCTCCTCTTGAGCGCGGCTCACGGCGGTGTCTACGAGGGTGCGCACCTTGGAGTAGTCGCAGGTCGAGAGCGAGACGAGGCTGACCTCCTCGTAGCCGGTGTTGGCCAAGGTGCGGGTCATCAGCTCATCGACCTTCTCGATGGTGCGCTCGCGCACGGGCCGAGTGGTCATGCCCGCCTGGCAGAAGCGGCAGCCTTGGGTGCAGCCGCGCAGCACCTCCAGGCTGATGCGATCGTGCACCTGCTGGGTGAAGGGCACGATGTAGTCTGTGGGGAAGGTCGCGCCGTTTAGGTCCCGGGTGATTCGTTTGACGATCTTCGGGGCGTCTACGGCCGGCAAGATCCGGCCGTCGGGGAGCTGCTCCATGGGGTAGAGCGACGGCACATAGACGCCGCGCATCCCGGCGATACGCACAAGGCGCTCGGAGCGGGAGAGCCCCTGGGCCTTCATCTCTTTCATGAGCTCGGCGAGCTCAACGATGGCGTCCTCGCCGTCGCCGATGACGAAGAAGTCCATGAACGGCGCCAGCGGCTCGGGGTTGAACACCGCCGGGCCGCCCGCGAACACCAAGGGGTGTTCTTCGCCACGATCTTTGGCGCGCACGGGCACGCCGCCGAGATCGAGGATGTTGAGGATGTTCGTGTAGGTCAGCTCCGACTGCAGGGTGAAGCCCAGACCGTCGAGGCTGTGCAGCGGATCTTTGGACTCCACGGCGAAGAGCGGCAGGCCACGCTCGCGGAGGGCCTGCTCCATGTCTTGGGCCGGGGCGTAGGCGCGCTCACACCACACGCCGTCGAGCTTGTTCACGATGGCGTAGAGGATGTGAACGCCGAGGTTCCCGAGGCCGAGATCGTAGAGGTCGGGGAAGATGAGCGCCATTCGCACGGAGACCGTCGCCGGATCTTTCTGGACGGCGTTGAGCTCGGTGCCGAGGTAGCGGCTGGCCTTCTCGATGCGGGGGAAGATCTCCCGATGGAGGACGTCGCTGAGGTTCATGGAGGCTCCTTCTTCTAGGTCCACGCGTGGGGTGGGCGTGGGCGAGGGGTCATGGTCACCCGGTCCCCGGACCTTCGCAAGCGTTGGGTGTGTGAAAAGCACCACCTCCCCTGCCCGCTCGCCGCGCCCAAGGCCTGTGGGTTAAGGGCCTGCCCTATGCTGCGCTTACGCTCCGAGACGTCTTTGGACTGGGTTCACCGCGCGATCGGCGCGATGGACCAGATCCTCATCGACCACGCCCACTGTGAGAAGAAGGCGGCGTCTACCGCCATCAACCTCATGTTTCGATACCAAGACAAGCCCGCGCTGATGCGCCCGCTCTCGGAGCTCGCTCGGGAGGAGCTGGAGCACTTTGAGCAGGTGCTCGGCGTGATCAGCGCCCGGGGTGGCGTCTTCGGTCGGCAGGCGCCGCCGCCCTAGGCCGGGGCCCTGCACAAGGCCGTGCGCCCGGCGGAGCCCGCGCGGCTCTTGGACACGCTCTTGTGCTGCGCGCTCATCGAGGCCCGGAGCTGTGAGCGCATGAAGCTCCTCTCGGAGCAGCTCCCGGACGCAGAGCTGGCGGCGTTCTACAAGGGCCTGCTCGCCTGTGAGGCCCGGCATCACCGGGTCTACGTCGAGCTGGCCGTGGAGCTCTTCGGGGATCGGGACGCGGTGCTTGGCCGCTTGGAGGAGCTCGCGGAGCACGAGGCCCAGGTGCTCGCCGAGCCCTCTCCGTTGGCCCGGCTGCACGCCTAATCCGCCCGCCGCGTCAGTCGTCGCTCTTTCCGGCGATCCAGCCGTTCCCGTCGATGTAGTCGATGCGGTAGATCTCCTTGAAGCTGCCGTCGGGCTGCCAGGCCACATACTCGGCGTAGAGATCGGCCCCGGTGATCGTGACCGTCCAGAAGCCATAGAGTGGGAAGTAGCTGGGATCGTAGGTGGCGGTGAAGCCCTCCCAGCTCCCCCGGGCCTTGGCTTTGTCGACCACGGCCTCGGGGAAGGCCTTGGCTTGGGCCTGGGCGTCAAAGGCCATCTGGAGCTTCACGTCGAAGATGGGCTCAAGCTGGATGTCGCCCATGTTCACGTCGCTGCCGTTGCCCCAGCGCTCCAAGGCCTCAGCCCCGCCGCCGCCGCCGCCGGCGCTGATGTGCGCCGAGCCCAGACGACCATCGGGCAAGAGCACCTCACTCGTGTGGGCGTCGCCGCTGAACACCGCGCGCAGGCGCAGGAGCTTGAGGTTCTCCTCTAAGGCCTCGACGAGCTCCAAAGGCGCGCCGTCCTCGTTGCGCCCAGCGGCCGGCGCCAAAGAGACGACGGGGTGGTGCATGAACGTGACGACGTGGTCGTAGCGGCCCTCGGCGGCGCGGGGGATCCAGTAGAGCTGCTCGTTCCAGCGCGAGCCGAGCTTCTGTTTGTTGGAGTCGAGGATCACGAAGCGCCAGATGCTGTCACCCACGCGCATGTCGAAGTGGTACCAGCTCGCCACGCGGTTGAAGCCGATGTCGACGCCGACGCCGGGGAAGGCGCCCTCGACGCCCTTGAGCTTGCGGTCGCCGAGGTACTCGTGGTCACCGACGACCGGGATCACCGGCAGGCGGTACCCTTCGCGGGTGGGCAAGGTCTCGCCGTCGAACACGTCGCGCCACTCGGTGTCCCAGGCCTTCCACTCCTTGTCGGCGGAGTAGCGCACCTCGTCGCCGGTGAGCACGACAAACTTGAGGCTCTTGGCGTCCGCGCGGCGCTGCAGCTCGGCCTGGATCGCCTCGGTGACGCCGTCGTGCCACACGAGGCCCTCGCCCTTGTCGA
>JAKLKE010000520.1:0-275 GCA_023150775.1 Myxococcota bacterium | reverse complement strand
GTGACCTGCCCTTGGGCGGTCAGCGCGTCGTCTTCGTCAGCGAAGAGCTTGTGATCGGGGATCTTCTCTTGGCTCACCGAGCAGGCGGCGAAGGCGGCGAGGCCAGCGGCGGAGAGGATCAGGCGGAGGGTCGAGCGCGGGCGGAGTGTCATAGATCGCAAGCGTGCCACCTCAGCGCCGCCGGGGCAAGGCCCGTGACGCGCCCTTGACGTGTTGAGCGGCCCCTACTCCACCGTCACCGACTTCGCGAGGTTGCGAGGCCGGTCGATGTCGCG
>JAKLKE010000051.1 GCA_023150775.1 Myxococcota bacterium | reverse complement strand
AGCTCCTCATGGAGCTCTTCACCAAAGAAGAGCTTCGTAAGTTCGTGGCGCACTATCGCCACGGCAAAGTCATCCTCTCGAAGCTCCCCAAGAAGGCCCAGAGCGAGTATGACGTCGCGTACTACGTCGTGAAGGCCTGGAGCCAGAAGGGCCTCATCGCTGAAGACCTCGCCCAGCGTCTCAGCGCGGCCCGCCCCAAGTCCGCGCGTATGGTCGAGGAGGTCTTCGAAGAGCTCCTTGAGGACGAAGATTACCTCGACGAGAACGACGACGACGACGACGACGACGACGACGATCGCCTCGACAGCGAGTTCGACGAGGACGACGAGCTCGACGACGACGACGACGACTTCGACGGCGACCTCGACGACGAAGACTTCGACGAAGACGAAGACTTCGAAGAGGGCGACGACGACGACTTCGACGGCGACGCTGAAGAAGGCGGCAAGAAGGGCGGCCGCGACGAGTGGTAAGCTGAGGCCAGGCGCGAACACAGCGTGGAGGATTTGATGAACGACACCCAGGTCCTCCTCCCCAGCGCCGACCCCGCCCGCCACCTCCCCCTCGCCGCCTTACGCGAGGCGCTGGAGGCTCTGCCCGCGCCGCCCCGTGACCTGGGCGTCGTGGCGCTGGTCGTCGAGCGCCACCCCGGCGAGGCCCGCCGCGCCCCAGAGGTCGGCGTGTTCGCGCCGGGCAGAGGCCTCGTCGGCGATCGGTGGGCCCAGTCCGAGCGGGCGAACCCCGAGGCCGAGGTCACGCTCATGCGCGCCGACGTGGCCAAGCTCGTGTGCAACGGCCAAGACCTGAGCCTGCCCGGCGACAACCTGCTCGTGGCCCTCGACCTCAGCGCCGAGAACCTGCCCACAGGCAGCCGCCTCCAGGTGGGTGAGGTGGTGCTCGAGATCACGGCGAAGCCCCACACCGGCTGCCTCAAGTTTGAGCGGCGCTTCGGGGCCGACGCCCGAGCGCTCACGGGCCTGGACGAGCTGAAGGCCGCCCGGCTGCGCGGGATCCACGCCCGGGTGGTGAGCGGTGGGGCCGTGCGGTGTGGCGATGCGGTGCGGGTGTTGGGGCGGGCATGACTAGTTCGCCATTAGCCAGATGGTGAGATAGCCGCAGAGTCATGAGCGAGCTTCGAGCTTTCAGGGTCACCAACCTTCGGTCCATCAAAGACAGCGGCTGGGTTCAGCTCAAGCCGTTGACGCTCTTGGTGGGCGCGAACTCGTCGGGAAAGTCGACCTTGCTGCGACTGTTCCCCCTGCTCAAGCAGAGCGTGCTGCAGCCCACCCAAGGCCCGATGCTCTGGTATGACGAGAACTTCGTGGACTTTGGCGGGTTCAACGAGGCGGTGAACAGCCGAGTCAAAGAGAAGGTCATCGAGTTGGGCTTTGAGATGAGGCTCCAGGGGGGGGCAGAGCGCCGTGGGCTCATTGGGCGCCCAAACAAGGGCGTGTCTGAGGTGGCTCAGCGGCCTGATGATTCCCTAAAGGTGACGATTCACCTCGCACCTGAGTCAAAGGCTGATGATCGCACGCGGCTGAAGCTCATTCAGGTTCAGTCGCGCTCGGGGGATGTGGAGCTTCAGCTTGAGGACGGGCACTTCACCCGGATTAAGGTTGGCGAAGATGAGCAGTCCTTCCCAGATCAGCTCCGCCCGTGGCTCGCGGCAGATGGCAGGCTCATACCTAGCTCCATGCGTGCAAATACTCCCGCGAGAACTTTTTTGCGGTCCCCGTTTCACGAGAGCGTGATCGATGCCCTTCGGGCCTTGGCCCACAAGAACACCGGACCTGACACGCTTTTGTTTGCCGCGATGGAGCTCTCGATGGACTCTATCGATGGTCTAAAGGCGCAGCTCAAGGACTCGTCATTGAACAGCCTAAATGGCAAAGAGCATGACGAAGGATCTTTGCGGCGACTCTCCGACGCGCTGATTCGGCGAGACATCTGGGGCGTCCTTGGTGAAGCGGACGCGCAGCTCTCCTCCCACGCTCGACAGATCGCCTACCTCCGGCCCTTTCGAGATGACCCACGCCGCTCTTACCGGCATCAAGACCTCAAGATCGACAGCATCAACCCCACCGGCGCCAACCTCGCGATGTTCTTGCGCTCGTTGAGCGCTAGCGACAAGAAGGGCTTTGACGAATGGACTCAAGCGAAGTTTGGGTTCAAGGTCTCCGCGAGGTCGCGCGACGGGAGCACCTCACTGAGGATCGAGCGCGACGGCGAGGAGCACAACCTGATCGACATGGGGTATGGCTTCTCTCAAGTGCTCCCGGTGATCGCCCAGCTCTGGATGCCGACCCGCTCGCTTGAGCGCACGAAGGGGCGTCGAGCGGCGCCCATCTCGACGATCTGCGTCGAGCAGCCTGAGCTTCATCTCCATCCGGGGATGCAGCGCCAGCTCGCCCGCGCCATCGGGAGCGTGGTGGCACGCGGTCGAGAGCTTGGCGAGCAGGCCTCCCGCACGCCGCTCATGGTCGAGACGCACAGCCAGTCCATCTTGCTGGAGATCGGCAAGATGGTCGGTGCGAAGGAGCTTCACCCCGACGACGTGCAGGTGCTCTTCTTTGAGCGGCGCCGCGGCGAGGACACGGTGGTCAAGACCTTCGCCTATGACGAGGAGGGCGTGCTGCCCGAGGCGTGGCCGTTCGGCTTCTTGGAGTCGTGAGGCCCAATGCTCATCGACCTCTTCCCCGACGGGTTGCCGACCGAGCACGACGACCGATGGCTCGCGGTCGTTCATACGCTGCTAAAGGCCGAGGCGGATGGGCTTCACCGGGTGGTCATCCGCCCCCAGTCCCTCCTCGCGCTTCAAGGACGCTTTGAGAGCGAGCATGGTGAGAGCGGCAGACGGCTGCTCCTCCCGAAGCTTGGGGAAGATCCCGCGAGCAGGAGGGGACTGCTGACCCTGTTCCCGCGTCACCTACGGGTCGTCGCGAATCCAGCGGAGACCTCGACCAAAGATGGCCCGTTCGTTGCCCACTGGACCCAGCTAGAGGTCGTCTCCCGCTGCCAAGGCGCCGCCCTCGTTGGCGAAGGGGAAGATGACCTGCGCTTCTTTGTCCGGCTGGCCGAGGACACGCTCCGCACTCGCCGAGAGGGCGAGGGATCGCCACGAGGGCTTGACCGGCTGCGCGTAGGGTTCCCCAAGTATCGTCCAGGCGGCGGCGATCAGCTCGCGCGTCACGTCAAGCGGTGGGTTCAGGAGGATGGCCCCGTCCTCGCCGTCGTTGACAGCGATCGGCGGCGACCGGGTGGGGGGCTCGGCGACACCGCCAAGAGAGCGCAGAAGGCGACCCAAGAGGTGCATGACGCGGCCATCGCGCTGAACCTCTTCATCCCGGAGGGCTGGCGGAACCTTGAGAACTGCGTTCCAGAGGCCGTCGTAGAGCATGTTGGCAAAAAGAAGAGCCCCGACAGCAAAGACCGCATCTCTACGCTCAAAGCGCTTGGGGCGCTCGGGCTTGGGAAGGCGCCATTCCTAAAGCTGAAGGACGCAGGGACCTCGCGAAAAGCGCTGATCTCCGCAGGCGACGCCGATGAAGCCAGGTGGCTTCGGGAGCTCCTGGGCATAACAGACGACCCGAACTGCTCAAACCGATCGGTCGCGGGCTCTCCGCTTTGTGTACCCAACGAGGGCGAAGGTCGGAAGAAGGAAGAGTGCCGCTGCCCCGCGCTGGTAGAGGGCATCCGCAGCTTGATGACCCACGCGCTCTCCGTGCTCAGCGAAGATCCCGAGTTCAAGCCCGGCACCTACAACCTCTACGATGCGCACCCCGAGGATGGCGCGCGTGAGGAGTTCCAGCGTTTGGGTGTTGAGCTGATGTCGTTCGGGCTCGCGGCGGAGCGTCGGCGGGCCTGACCCGCAACACACCGCCCTCGGCGTGCGTACACTCTCCATCCCTCCTGGCCTTCCCCTCCGGAGCGCCGCCATGCCTCGCATCATCGATCGTCTGGACGCCGCCGTCGGGCGCACGCCGACGGAGCTCGACCTTCACATCGACTACACCCGGCAGGTGCCCAGCCCCGCCGCGCTGATCTCGCCTGAAGGCACCTACAACGCCGGGTGGTTTGAGCGGTTTGACGGGGCCTACAACTTCGCCGACTCCAGCGCCTTCACCATGGCGCTGAACCGCTTCTTTCATGTCACCTTAGACACCCCCGACCACTACCTCGTGTGGAACATCGCCGACTTTGGGCGGGCGGGGAACGTCGCGCTGCAGGTCGTCGAGAAGGCCACGGGGCGCTTTGAGGCCGTGTCGCTCACGCGGCTCTTGCGGCAGAACCGGGTGACGATCAGCGACGACCAGCGCACCTTTGTGGACCCGGTCACCCGCTCGTTCATCGAGGAGGACGAGGCCCGGGGAGAGCTGCGCTTCTCGATGCACACCGATCGCCTGCACCTCACCGGGGTCATGGAGCGTGGGGTAGGGCCGCAGCTCGTGCAGTGCACACGGTTTCACCGGGGTCGGGGCAGCCTGCAGTGGTATGGGGTGGCCCGGCTCAAGTTCGGCGCCTTGACCATCGGCAATGAGGTGATCCCGCTGCCCCCGGGCTGCTTGGGCACGACGGATCGCACCGTGGGCCACCAGCGGGGGCTCCAGGGCTGGTACTGGCTGGCGTCCGCCGGGGAGGCCGTGCATGAGGTCACGGGCCGAAAGGTGAGCTTGGGGGTGCAGATTCACCGCGATCACCCCGACCGCGCGCGCCCCGCCGTGCGCTCGATGAAGTACGCCGTGTGGCTCGACGGGCAGCTCCGCAAGCTGCCGGACGCGGCCTTTGAGCCCGGGGTGAAGGACGAGGCGACCCGAGAGAGCGGGCCCTGGCGGGTGGTCAACCCGAGCGGCGGCGGCGACGGCGTCGAGCTCACCTTCACGCCACGTTTTCACCGCCGGGAGACGAAGACGGCCTGGCTCATCGACGCCGACTTCAACCAGTACTACGGCGAGGTCGAGGGCACGCTCACCTTGGACGGCGAGCGCTGGCGGGTGCTCCCCACCTTCGCGGTGATGGAGGACTCCCGCCTCGAGATGTGAGGCCGCTCAGCCGGCCATCGCCGCGGGCTGCTGGCCGTACTGAAGGCTCAGGCGCTCCAGCACCGTGCGTAAGACGGCGGTCTGGGTCTCCCACACGCCGACCATCTCCGAGGCGATGGCGGACTCCGTGGGGGCGTTGTGGTGGTTGTACAGGGTCTCCATGACGTTGACGGGCACGGCGTCGGCGACGTCACGCTTGTTCCACTGGAGGACGTGGGGGGTGTCCTTGAGGGAGCGCCCGTAGCGGCTGAGGTTGTGCTCAAGGTTCTCAAGGGCGAGGAGGTTGGCGTTCTCACGGCGCTCGCTGGAGTCGGCGACGAAGACGACGCCGTCGACGTTCCGCAGGAGCTCGCGGCGGGTCGAGTTGTAGAACGACTGCCCAGGCACCGAGAAGAAGTCAACCTGCACTTTGTACCCCCGCAAGTTGCCCAGGTGGGCCGGGAAATAGTCAAAGAACAAGGTGCGCTCGGACTCGGTGTCTAAGGTCACCATCGCGCCGCGGGAGCCCGCGGGGAACACCTGGTGCAACATCGACAGGTTGGTCGTCTTCCCGCACTGGCCCGCGCCGTAGTAGACGATCTTGACTCGTAAGAGCTGCTTGGAGGGGTGAAGCGTGGGCATCGGAGCCGTCCTGTCCGGGGTGCAGAATCACTATAATAGCGAAACCGAAAAATCTCCAAAAGTCTTTTTGGAGCCTGTTTTTCAGTGTTCATAGAGTATACGAATGATGTGCAAACGACGAACAAATTTTCTATCACGACCTTTACATTCTATGTGCAGAGGCGCATAAGCCCGTCGCTGACGGGTGACCTCGTCGGAGACAGGCCTCTCGCGGGAAGGTTGAGGACCGCGCAGACAAAAACGGCGAGCAGCCGCTGATCTTCTCTGCGGGTCGCCGCACCGAGCCCAAGGATCCTCCCGCGCGGGTGGATCCTGGCCGGTGAGGGGCGCCGCGGCGCGTCGTCTGGGCCCTCAACCCAGGCCGCGGCGGATCTCCAGCGTCCACGGGTGCACCGAGAGCGCCTCTTGGTCGGCGGGGCCGAGGTCCTCGCGGATCCGCTTGAGCAGAGCCTGGGCGGCCTCGTAGAAGGCGCGGGCGCGGTCGGGCCAGCCCCGGGACTCGGCCCAGCGCGCGGAGCAGAGCAGGTGCTCTAAACGCAGGAGCAAGGCGGGCTCTTCGCCCATCCACTTGAGCACCGGGGCGAAGAGGCGGTCGGGGTCTTCCCGGGAGCCCGTGGCCCGGGACTGGGCGGCGCAGATCTCGCCGATGGTGGGCATGTTGCCCAGGCCCTCGACCTCTCCCAAGGCGCGGCGAAGCTGGGCCTCCCCTTCAGCGACGGCGCCGCAGGCCACGAGCGCCTCGCCGAGCGCCGCCCGCAGCCGCGGCGCGATCACCTTGAGCCCCGCCGCCTCCGCCGAGCGGATGGCGGGCTCTAAGATCTCCACGGCTTTGCGGGGCTCTTGGGTGAGCAGGGCGACCCGGGCCTGGGCCAAGGCCACGCCGACGCAGAGGTGCAGGTGCTCGCGGAAGTCGAGCTCCGCGGTGAGGGTGGCGAGGCGCTCCCGGGCGCGGCCGAGGTGGAAGAGCTCGATCTCGATCTCGGCGAGGTTGAGGTTCATCATCGCCCAGCGCCCCCGGGGGCCGCCGTTGCGGGCGGCGCGAAGCTGGGGCTCCAGGGCGCTGATGGCCTCGGAGAAGGCGCCGCGCTGGCGCAGGACTTCAGCGAGGTTCGCCTGGGCGTACCACTGGCCGTAGCGGTCGCCCACGGAGTCGTAGAGCCCGACAGCCTCCCGCAGCACCCGCTCGCCCTCGGTGAGCCGCCCGCGCACCTCACAGAACACGCCGAAGGACACCAGGGCCCGGGCGATCTCCCGGGGGTGACCGTCGCGCCGGGCGGCCTCCAAGGCCCGGTCAAACCAGCGCCCGGCGTCCTCAAAGCGGGCGATCAACCACTGCACCGAGCCGATGTCTCGACACAGCCGGGCCTCCAAGCGGGGGGAGCTGCTGCGGTCGTTCAGGTCATACGCCCGGGTCAAGAGCGCCTGGGCGCGCTCCAGATCCCCACGCTCGACGCAGAGCCGGGCGTTGTAGAGGTCGGCCTCGGCGCGCAGGCGCGGGTTGTCGGTGAGGGTGTGGACCTCACGGAAGGCCGCCTCGGCGGCGCCGTCTCCGGGCCGCGCCTCGGCGAGCGCCCGGCCCAAGAGCAGGTGCAGCCGGGCCAAGGCGACGCGGTCTTGGGGGCTCGTGCGCTGGCAGGCGGCGCTGACCTGCTCTAGGCTGGGCAAGACCTCCCCGGCGCGGCCCGACTCGATCATCGGCTCGGCCCAAGAGACGATGTCGTGCAGGGCCTCGTCTACCTGCCGCGCCGCCGCGAGCAGCTCCGCCCGGCGGGGCCCCGGGGGCTCCTCGACGACGGCCTGGGCGAGGCGTTTTCGCAGCACGTAGCGGCGGCTCGCCCGCAGGCGCTCCATCACGAGCTCTCGGGTCATGCCCAGGCGGAAGGTCCAGCGCTCGACGCCGGCCTCCTCGCGGCACTCGACGATGCGGCGTGAGGCGAGCTCCTCCAAACCTTCGACGGCGGCGTCTTGCTCAAGCTCCAGCGCGAAGGCGAGCATCCCGCCTTGGGCCTCTCCCCCGGCGACGGCCAGGGCCTCGACGAGGCGGCGACCCAGGCGCGGCAAGGCGTCTAAGCGCAGGTTGATCGCCTCCCGGGCCGAGCCGGGGATGGCGATGCGGCCCTCGCTGCGGTCCACCCAGGTGATGCTCGCCCCGGTGCGGCGGGCCTCCAGGGCGCCGGACTGCACCATCGCCCGGAGGATCTCCTCGACGTAGCCCGGCAGGCCCCCGGTGACCTGGTGGATGTTTCGTGAGAGCTCCGTCGAGGGCACCCGGCCGCCGAGCATCCCCTGAATCAGCTCGCCGACCTCCTCCACGGTCAAGGGCTGGAGGTTCACCCGCCAGGCGTCGGGCAGGCGCTGGCGTAAGGCGGCGCCGGGGGCGTCGGACTCGTCGGAGCTGCCCGCGAGCAGCACCACGGCGACCTTTTGTTCGCGGAGCTGCTGGCGTAGACCGGCGATGACGTCCAGGGCGAAGGGCGAGCAGCGCTGGAGCGCGGAGAGGCCCAAGGCCAGAGGGTGCTCGTCGAGGGCGGCCCGGGCCTGGATGACCCGGGTGAGGGCGTCGATGGCCTCGGCGAGGGCGTCCGCGCCGGGCTCGGCCTCGGCGGCGGCGCGGTCCCAGCGGCGCAGGGTGAGCATACACTGAACCAGGTCGATGGCCTGGGCCCGGGGCAAGGACGACCAGACCGTGTCCGCTAGCTCCATGAGCGCGGCGAGGCCCGGCGCGCCGCCGAAGGACGCCATAAACACCCGCCAGCCGAGACCGCGGGCCTCGGCGCAGGCCGCCTTGAGCAGCCGACCCCGCCCCGAGCCCGGCGCCCCGACGATGAGCACCATCCGCCCGGGCCGGGCCTTGAGCAGGGTGGCGCGGATCGACTCCAGCTCGGCCTGCCGCCCGACGAGGCGCGTCGGCTTAGAGACGACGAGGGCCTGGCTGGGGCTCGGCTCCCGGCCTCGGATGCGGTCGGCGAGGTCCCGGGCGCGCTGGGGGCGCTGGCCGGGATCCTTCTGGAGCAGCTCCAGGATGATGCGCTCGACCTCTTCAGGCAGGCTCGGCACCAGGGCCCGGGGCGGCACCGGGCGGCGCTCGACGTGCATCCGGGCGAGCTCGTGGGGGGTCTCGGCCTCAAACACCCGCTTGCCCGTGCACAGCCGGTAAAAGAGCGCGCCGAGGGAGTAGAGGTCGGAGCGCGCGTCGACGACGCCCCCGGTGATCTGCTCCGGCGAGGCGTAGGCGAAGGTGCCGACAAACTCCCCGGCCCGGGTGATCGACTCGTCCGCCAGGAGCCGGGCGGTGCCGAAGTCGAGGAGCTTCGCCGTGCCGTCGCGTAAGACGAGGATGTTCGCCGACTTGAGGTCGCGGTGAACGATGCCCCGGCCGTGGAGGTAGTCCAAGGCGTCGGCCACCGACGCCACCACCCGCTGCACCTCCCGGGTGCGCTGGGGCTCGCCGGGTTTGCCCAGGGACTTCGCCCAGACCTGCACCGGCACGCCGTCGAGGAGCTCCATCGTGAGGTAAGGCGTGCCCTCGTGGGCCCCGTAGCGGTAGACCCGCACGATGTTCGGGTGGTCCAGGCGGGTGAGCGCGCGGTACTCGCGGCTCAGGCGTGGGGAGGCGACGCCGCGGTGGGTGAGCAGCTTGAGGGCCTGGCGCTCGCGGGTGTGGGGATCCTCCACCTCAAACACCGCGGCCATCCCCCCTTGGGCGAGGGGGCGCACGACGCGGTAAGGCCCGATCTGAATCGGGATCGGGATCGAGACATCCTTCACCGAGGCCGCTCCACTCCGAAGCGGCTGAACATACCCCGTCTCGCCCCACGCTGTGTTAGGGGGGCGCAGCCACCACCTCGAATCCGGTGAACGTCATGCTCTCGCTCCTCGTGATCTTGGCCTGCGGCGGCGCGCAAGACGCCACGCCGCCCGCCACGTCTTCCGGCCCGACCCCCGCCGCCCCGGCCGCGGCCACGGCCCCCGCCTCCACCCAAGATCCTTCAGGCGTCGTCGCCACCTGGACTGGCGGGCAGATCAGCTACTCCGAGGTCCAGGCCCGCCTCGGCAAGCAGCTCGTGATGATGGAGGTCGAGTACCTTCAAGGCCGCTACAACGCCGAGCGCCAGTCCGCCGAAGAGCTCGCCCTGCGCGCGCTCATCGACGCCGAGGCCAAGGCCCGCAGCCTCACCACCGACGCGCTGCTCAAGGCCGAGGTGCAAGACAAGATCCCCAAGCCCACCCAGGCCCAGCTTGAGGAGGTCTACCCCTACGTGCGCCGCCAGATGCGCACCGACGCGCCCCTTGAGGCCATCTTGGAGCAGGTCACCCAGGCCTGGACGCGCAACGCCGAGAACGAGCGTATGGCGGCGTACCTCGATGAGCTCAAGGCCAAACATGGCCTCAAGATTCAGCTCCCCTACCCCAACCTGCCCAAGATCGAGGTCTCCGCCGACGACGACCCGGCGCTGGGCGACGCCGCGGCCACGGTCACCATCGTCGAGTTCGCCGACTACCAGTGTGGGTACTGCCGCAAGGTCTACCCCACCCTCGTCGAGCTCCTGGATGAGTACAAGGGCAAGGTCAAGGTGGTCTACCGCGACTACCCCCTCGGCGGCCCGAACCCTTCAGGCATGGGCCCGTCCATCGCCGCCAACTGCGCGGGCAGCCAAGGCAAATACTGGGAGATGCACGACGTGCTCATGCGCACGGGCGACTTCTCCGCTTCAGGCATGGAGGCCACCGCGGGCACGCTGGGCCTCGACGTGACGGCGTACAAGGCCTGCGTGAGCGAGCCCACGTCCCAGGTCGCCGAGATCACCGCCGACTTTGAGGCCGGTCAGGCCGCGGGCATCAGCGGCACCCCGGCCTTCTTCATCAACGGCGTGTTCCTCAACGGCGCGGTGCCCAAAGAGGTGTTCAAGGCCGTGATCGACAAGGAGCTCGGCGGCTGACCGCCGGGGAGCGCAGATGGCCGTCTGGTTAGGCAAGACCGAGCCCTTCAAGTTCTCCTGGGACGACCTCGTGCGCCAGGGGAGCACCTTCTGGGACGGGGTGCGCAGCGCCCAGGCCCGCAACAACCTCCAGGCGATGGCCGTCGGCGACGAGTTTTTCATCTACCACTCGAACGAGGGCCTCGCCGTCGTGGGCCTCGCCCGGGTGATCGGCGCCGCCCGCCGCGACCCGAGCGCAGATGAGGGCGACGACCGCTGGGTCGGCGTCGACATCGCCCCCGTCGCGGCGCTGCCCAGGCCGGTCTCCCTCAAAGAGCTCAAGGCTGACCCAGCGCTCATGGGCATGGCCTTCGTGCGCCAGAGCCGCCTCTCGGTGAGCCCGGTGACGGAGACCGAGCGGGATCGGCTCTTGGCCTTGGGTGGGCTCAGCCTGCCCCCGGCCGCTCCTTGAGGCCCAAGCCCCCGCCCGCGCCGCCGCGCTCTCTGGAGGAGGAGCTTCAAGACGCCGTGGAGGCCGTGGCCATCGGCCAGAACCTCCGCCCGAGCCTGCCCGGCGCCGTCGCCACGGCCGCCCGGGGGGTGCTCTTGCGCCGAGGCTTCGGCAAGAGCCAGGTGATGGTGCGCCAAGAGGGCGCGGGCCTCGCCGTCTCGATCCAGCTCATCGACGGCCGGGCGACGCTGGTGCGCTCCATCCACCTCTCCGTCGAGGGCCTATGAGCCTCCGCCTGCTGCCCTTCTTGCTCCTGACCGGCCAAGCCCGGGCTGAAGAGCCCCCGCCGGAGCTGCCCGTCCATGTGCAATACAAACCTCTGAGCGGCGCGCTCTTCCTCGACGGCGAGTCGATCTCCGCCGACCGTCACCAAAAAAGAGAGCTCGTCGACGCCTTGATGCGGGAGTGTGAAAGCAGCGCGCCCCTGCAGCGGCGGCGCGACGCGCGGCGAAAGGTGGGCGCGGCGATGGCCTTTGGCGGCGCGGGCTCGATCCTCGTCGCCGGGATCTTCTTCTCCACAGGCGGCGCGGGCTACGTCGCCGCCGGGACGGTCACCTTGGCCGGGGTGGGGGTGATCTTGACCACGACGCCCACAGGTCGGGTGATCCGCGCCTACAACACCTGCCGCGCCGAGGCCATCGGGGAGGCGCCATGACCTTCGAAGACGCCCTCACCCAGGCGGGCCTGGGCCCCTTACGCCGCGCCGCGCCGAGCTGGCTGCAGATCAACCTCGGCAAACGCTGCAATCAGACCTGCGCCCACTGCCACGTCGACGCCGGGCCCCACCGCCGCGAGCAGATGTCCGATGAGGTGGTGGACGACGTGCTCCGCGCGCTCTCCCAGAACCCGAGCCTCACCCTGCTCGACATCACCGGCGGCGCCCCCGAGCTTCACCCCCGCTTCCGCGACCTCGTGCGCGGCGCCCGGGCCTTGGGCCGCCGGGTGATGGACCGCTGCAACCTCACCGTGCTCTTGGAGCCCGGCCAAGAGGACACCGCGTCGTTTCTGGCCGCTGAGCAGGTCGAGATCGTCGCCTCGATGCCTTGTTATCTGCGCGACAACGTCGAGCGCCAGCGGGGCCGCGGGGTGTACGACGCGAGCGTCGAGGCCCTGCGCCGCCTGAACGCCCTGGGTTATGGCCAGCCGGGCTCGGGCCTCGTCTTGAGCCTCGTCTACAACCCCGGCGGCGCGTTCCTTCCGCCGAGCCAAACGGCCTTAGAGGCCGATTATCGCCGCCGTCTACAGGACGATCACGGCCTCGTGTTCACCAACCTGCTCACGATCACGAACCTGCCCATCGCCCGCTTCGCCGCCGATCTGTCTCGCCAAGGCAAAGCCACACAGTACCAGACGCTCTTGGAGGCCAACTTTAACGCCGCCACGGTGCCGGGGCTGATGTGTCGCCATCTCGTGAGCGTCTCATGGGACGGCGAGCTGTACGACTGCGACTTTAACCAGATGTTGCACCTGCCCACGCCCGGCCCCCGGCGCCATGTGCGGGAGCTGGGCGACGTCACAGGCCTCGCCGACGCGCCGATCGCCGTCGGCCGCCACTGCTTCGGGTGTACGGCTGGGGCGGGGTCGAGCTGCGGCGGGGCTTTGGCTTAGGCGGCCTTGGCTTAGGCGGCCTTCGCGGCGTTCTCTGCGAGCGTGCACAGAAAACGCTCCGTCGCGGCGAGCAGCGCAGGCAGCTCGTGGGGCGCCGGGCGCTTCTTCGTGGCGATCACCATGGGGAGCTGCTGGGCGAAGAGGCGCGTCGCCGCCGCCCGATCCGCCGTGGGCGCCACGATCACCTTCAAGCAGGCCATGGGGAAGAGGCTCCCCGGCACCCCTTGGCCCCACCAGGCGACCTCCCGGGCCTCGACGGTGGTGAGACGCCCCGCCGCCCAGCCTTCAGCGGTCTCAATGAGGGTGGTGTTGCGGGGGTCCACCTTGGCGGCGGCGGCGAGCTGCCGTCGAGCGCAGGCGCACATCGCCCGCACCAGCGGCCGCCGGTCATCTGCGCTGAGGAGCCTGAGGAGCGTGTCTTCGAGTGTTGGGTCCATGAAGAGACGGTACACCTCCTTGGCGCTGCGCACAAGCGAGGGGCGGGCGTGTTGACCGGGGGGAGGGTGGCTTGTATACTTCGGGCATGGCCATCAACCCGCTCATCATCCAGGCGCTTAAGAAGCTGAACCCGACCGCGCCCGCCGCGCCCCGCGAGCTGATCCATCGGGAATGGGAGGGTATGGCGCGAGGCTGGGATACGCTTGAGCAGATCGAGACGCTCTTGGCTGCTGATTATACCCTTCGGGGCGTGCTGCACGGGCCGATCGGCGTTGGCAAGTCTTCGGAGCTGTGGCGCTGGGCGCCGGGGCTAGAGGACGTAGCGAGGGTTCTGGTGGTGACGGTGCAGAGGCCTGCCAAAGCTTTGAAGACTGCCAAAGATGTGTACTCTGTTCTCCAGAGTAGTGTTTGGTCTGCCCTTGAGCTATCAGATGAAGACGCCGCAGACATCGCAGAAGACCCAGACTACGAGGACGTCAACCCTCTTGAGGCGATGCTGTCTTACTGTGGATACTTCGGAGATGAAAACCAGCCGCCCGGCTTGCTCCTTATCGATGGCCTTGACCTCCTCCCCAACGACCAAGCCGCCTTCTTTGGCGCCGCTCAGAACCTCCCACTTGATGAGCTGCCGTCCGTTATTTTTGTCGGCGCTCATCCGTGGTTCACCCTCACACCGCGGGAGCAGCGTGACCCGCGCCTGGAATACATCTGGGAGCTACCCTGCTTCGCGGTGCAACTCCCGGATGGAACGCCGAACAAGCCCGCCATCGATACACTCGCTGCTGGGCTTCAGAAGCGTCTTGCCAGGATGAAAGGGGCGTTTTGGGACCTATCACGTTGCTGCCTGGAGGCCGCTTACTATTCGGGCGGTGTGCCTCGGGACGCGATCCGCATTCTCCACAGCGCCGTGCTCTCCGCCGCAAAGTCTGGCCAGGTAAACGCCGCGAACCTTGCCTTAGGCGTCAATGAGCTCCGTCAAGACATTGCGCAGTCGCTCTCCTCCGATGAGCTACAGAAGGTCGCCTTGGTGGGGCGCAGCATGAACCACGAGGGCGATATCTCACTCATCAGCAAGAACGCGATCTTGCCCTATGACCTTACGGATCGACGTTATTGGCTCCCGCATCCTGTTCTGCGGAACCTCATCAGCGCCCCCAAGGTGTTTTGATGGATAGCCTTGACATGGTGAAGTTGCGTGTTCGTGCTCGCCTGCCGGTGGTGCTCCAGCGGGTGCCGCGCCGCCTCGACGCCCAGGCTGCGGCAAAGGGGCTCGCCAAACGCCTTAGGAGGCCAACGGAAGTAGTCACCGACGCCTTCTCGTCCCGGACAGGCACCGTTCGAGTCATAGACGCAAGGACCCTACGAGCCGACACCTTCAGACACTGGGATGAGGGCCGCCACCAACTCGGTGACGAAAAATCTCCATTGATTGTATTGCTGGACGTAAATAGTGGGAAAGCCCTGCTCGCCGCCGCGCCCCACCTCAGCTCATGGGCGGGTGGGGTGCAGCTCCCTGAAGAGAAGGAAGTACGCGCTGCACGGAGCGATGAGGAGCTGGCTTTGGGCCGCGCTGCTCTTCAGCGCGTTCTACATTTGCGGCCTTCATTGCGTCAGACACACCCTCGCGTGCCAATCGGCATAATGATCGGCTCCGACCGGCTCTTTCTCGGCGAAGGGGACGTTTACCCGCTCCAGGCGGCCCGGGAGGAATTCGACGAGGGCATCCTCTTCATCACTCGACTGTGTGAGGAGGTGGGGCTTGAGTGATCTGAGCGGTCTGAAGCGGCTACCGATTGACTTCACCCATGAGGGGCGGGTCGCGGTCCTGAACTATGTGGAGATCCACGTCTCCTCCGGCGGTATTTTTGAGCTGCCCAAGGTCGTGCTCGACACGGGGTTGGAGGTGGGCGCTTTGGTACCGAGGAGCGTGCTGGGTGAACGCTGGGAAGATGAGGATTCGCGTCCTGCACGTATCTATACGCTGAACGGCCATGAGCTGCGCTGTGACGCATTTGAGGTGAGGTTTTTGCTGGGAGATCAGAAATTTTCTGGCGAGGTATATGTATCGGACCACGCGCCGACGGCCATCCTAGGGCTCCCGCTCCTGCGCAACTTTCACCTGATGCTTGCCGCTGATGAACATCTAAAGCATTGGAGAGGCCCTTGCCTGCTGATGCCACCCATCACCCAGCACGGCCTCTCCTTCACCAAATGAGGCGCCGCCTCAGCTCTCCTCCTCCTCTTCTTCCCCGCGGCCTCCGCCCAGCACGGCCTGTGTCACATCCCGGCCGCCCATGGTGTTTACGCCGATCATCCACGGCGTGTAGATCAGGCCCCAGGGGATGCCCCACCAGCCCAACAACATGCTCAGCGCGCTGTAGGGTAGACCCCGCACAAACGCGCGTGGCGGATGAAGTGGATGTCGGACTCGCGCCGAAAGCTCATCAAGATGATTGAGATGCAGTAGCCGTAGCGCACAAACTTCGCGCCTTTGTTCAGCTCTGCGGTGATGTCCTCGTCGGACAAGCCTTCCAAACCAGAGATCGCCATACTCACAGCTCCATCGGCTCAACTCACGCTCAACACGAGCGCGGCGCCGAGAGCTTAGCCGACGCCTCGCACGACGCGCCACACGAGGCGCAACAAGGCCTTGGGCGGCAGGTCTTGGGGGCGCATGAGGCCATCATTGATCTGCAAAAACTGCTCGAAGAGCTCGGGATCTTTGGACAAGGCCACGATCACCCGGCGGCGCAGCGCCGGATACCGCTCGATGAACAAGAGCAGCCAGATGACGAGGTAGGGCTCAAACACCAAGGTCTTGTGGCTCTTGGGCCAGTCTTGGATTGTGCGCCGCTCAAAGTGTTTGAGCACAGTCTCCACCTGGGCGAAGCCCAAGGTGAGGCCCTCGCCGGTGATGGCGTCGTAGTAGCCCGCCGCGTCGCCGATGAGGGCGACCTTGCCCTTGAGCACGGCCTTGGGGCGCACCTGCAGCGGTCCTGTGCCGCGCACCTGGCTCTCGATGGGGGCGTCGCCGAGCTTGGCCTGAAGCTCGGGAAATCGGCTGAGCAGACCGGCGAAGCGCTCACCGTCGCCGGACCACAAGAAGGCCACGCCCACACGGTTGGGGCCCACGGGGGTGACGTAGGCTTCAGCGGTGTCGGACCAATACACCTCGACCTCATCGGTCCAGGGCTTGATCGTGTAGTGCTGGCGCATCCCGAAGCGGGGGCGTGTGGCGGGCGGGCCGTCGAGCTCCAGGAGCTTTCGTGTGGGCGAGCGTAGGCCATCGGCGGCGAGGACGAGCTCGGCCCGGAAGCTCTGCCCGTCGGCGGTGTGAACCTCCCCTTGATTCGCGTCTACGGCGATGACCTCTTGGCCAAAATGGAGGTTCGCGCCGAGCTCCGCCGCCCGCCGGGCCATCGCCGCCTGCAGGTAGGTGCGACGGCAGCCATAGCCCTCGCCGAAGGTGAAGCGCGCCCCGGCCACCCGCTCGCCGTCGATGTACCGAACGCCCATGAAGGGGTGCAGGCCCTCGGGATCAAGCGCTACGCCCATCGCGCTGAGGCGCCGCACGCCGCTGGGCATGAGGCCCTCGCCGCAGGGCTTGTCCACCGGGGGGCGGCCGCGCTCGATGAGCGTGACGCTGTGGCCCGCCAGCCGCCCAAGGATCGCCGCCGCGAGGCCAACGGGGCCGCCGCCGATGATGAGCAAGCTTCGGGCGCCGCTCACGGACGATTGAACCGCATCTGGGCGAAGGCGAGCCACGAGCGCGCCATCAGGCCAGCGATCTTGAGCGCGCCGACCTCCTCCGGGGGCAAGAGGCGGCCTTCAGTGAACTGCCGCAGGGCCTCACCCCGGCGGATCTTCCCTGAAGAGGTTCGTGGCAAGGTGCCCGGGGCGAGCAGGATCACCTCATCGGGGCGCAGGCCCGTGGCGAGGAGCACGGCCTGCCCAGCGGCCTCGGGCAGCGCGGCGAGGTCTTCAGCCCGGGCGTCGGCCTTTCGTTCGATGAACAAGAGCAAAAGCTCATGATCGGCGCCTTCGGGGCGAAAGCTCACCGCCGCGGCGCAGCCGGCGCGCACCCCGGGCAAGGCGTCGATGGACTGCTCGACGGGGTGGGGCGGGTGGTTGCGGCCCCGCAGGATGAGCACGTCTTTTGCCCGGCCCACGAGGTAGAGCTGGCCCTCCCACAGAAAGCCGAGGTCTCCGGTGTCTAACCAGCCGCCGACAAGGGCCCGGGCCGTGGCCTCGGGCTGGTCGAGGTAGCCGCGCATCAGGCTCGGCCCGCTCGCGAAGAGGCGCCCCACCTGGCCATCGGGGAGCGGGTCGAGGCCATCGGGGCCGCGCAGCTCGATCTCAAAGCCGAGCACCGCGCGGCCGACGCTCACGAGCTCGACCCCCTCGGGGTTGGGGACGGCGACGCCCTCGGCCAGACGCACCCGGTCGACGTGCAGGGTCTGGAAGGGGGTGGCCAGGTCGGCGAAGGTCACCGCGAGGCTCGCCTCAGAGAGCCCATAGACCGGGGTGAGCGCCTCGGGGCGCAGGCCCCAGCGGGCGAAACGGCTGGTGAAGCCGCGCAGGGTGTCGGGGGAGACGGGCTCGGCGCCGTTGAGCGCCATGCGCCACGCGCTGAGATCGACGCCGTCGAGCTCCTCGTCGGTGATGCGCTGGAGGCAGTAGGCGTAGGCGAAGTTCGGCGCCGTGGAGGCGACGGCCCGGGTGCGAGAGAGCGCGCGCAGCCACAAGGCCGGCCGGGCCAAGAACTGCTCGGGGCCGATGAGGGTGAGCTCACCCGCCTGGGCCAAGGCCGGGAAGACGCAGCCGATCAGGCCCATGTCGTGGTAGAGCGGCAGCCAGCTCACCCCCGACCGGGCGTTGGGGTCGAGCTGAAGCACCTGGAGCGCGATGGCCTCGGTCTGGGCGAGCACGGCGCGGTGGGTCAGCGCGACGGGCTTGGGATCTACGGTGGTGCCCGAGCTGAACTGCACCATCGCCAAGGTGTTCGGGTCGTCGTCGGGGGTCGGGGCCGGGGGGCCGCTCGGCAGCTCATCGAGGGTGAAGGCCCCCAAGGCGGGCCGGGCGCGCTGAATCGTCGGGCCGATCACCCGCCGCACCATCGGGTCGAGGAGCGCGACCTTCACCCCAGCGGCGCGTAACATCTGCGCCGTGCGCTCGTGGTAGTCCTCCATGCGCCCCAGCCGAGCGGGCGGATAGAGCGGCGTGGGCACGCCACCGGCCAAGAGCGCCCCGAAAAAACCCTCAAAGAAGCCGAGGTTTGTGGGGAAGATGAGCCCCACCCGCTCGCCGGGCTTGAGCCCCAGGGCGTGTAAGCCGCTGGCGACGCGGCTGGCGCCCTGCAGCACCGCCGCCCACGACACCACGGTCGTCTGCTCTTTGCGGTCCATAAAATGAAGCCCACCCTCGGGCGTGGCCGTGGCCGCCGCGCGTAGGGTGGCGGTGAGCGTGGGGAACATGCCGACAAGGCGTCCGCCTTCAACCCGCAGCATGGCGCCTCCGCAGAAGGCTGATCAGCTCACCGACCGTCTCGACACCCTGCTCATCACCCTCATCTAAACACAGCTCCAGGCGGTTCTCAAGCTCCACCACCAAGGTGAGCAGGCGCACGGAGTCCAAGGCGAGGGCCTCGACCAAGCGGGTGTCGGGGGTGAGCGTCCCCGCATAGCCCAGGCGAGTCTGGGCGATCTCGCCGATGAGCGCCAGGAGCGCCTCGTCGGTCATCTGCGGCCCGGGAGCCGTCTCGGCGTCGTTCATCACCCTTCCTTACCCGGCAGGAGCCTCGGCTTTGTGCCCATGTGTTCGCCATAGTTGCACAGCTCGTTGAGCGCGGCCTCCTCGGCGCGGATACGCACGGAGAGCAGCCAGGCGTTGAGCGTTGAGCTGACCAGCGCCGTGATCCAGGCCCCGTGCAAGAGCGGCAAGGCGCCGAGCTCCAGGATCACCGCGAGGTAGTTCGGGTGGCGCAGGTACCGATAGGGCCCTTCAGTGACCGGGCCCAAGCCGGGCACGACGATGACCCGGGTGTTCCAGCGGGGGCCCAGGGTGCTCACCGCCCAGTAACGTAAGGCCATGGTGCCGATGAGGATCACCCCGCAGACCGCGCCCAAGACCGGGGAGAAGGCCCGGTCCAAGAGCCACACCTCGGCGGGAGCGGCGATGAGCCCGGCGGTGTGCAGCGCCGCCATCGCCGGGTAGTGGCCTTGGCCACGCTCGACGCCCCCTCTGGCCTTGGCCCAGGCGGCGTTCTTCGCGCTCAAGCGCAGCTCGAACAGGCGCTCCAGGGCGATGAGCCCCACGAGCAGGGTGTAGAGCAGGCGGCTGTCCATCACCACCTCAGCAGCACGAGCTCGGAGCAGAAGCCCGGCCCCATGGCGATCATCAGGCCCAGGCTGCCCCGGGCCGGCCGGCGGGTCTCCATCGTGTCCCGCAGCACCATGAGCACTGAAGAAGACGAGAGGTTGCCGACCTCACGCAGCGAGCGCCAGGTGAGCTCCAGGGCCTCGGGGCCGAGCTCCAGCACCTCCTCAAAGGACTCCAGCACCTTGGGGCCGCCGGGGTGGCAGACCCAGGAGGAGATGTCTTGAATGTGCAGGCCGTGGCTGGCCAAGAAGCGGTCCACGTCGCCGCGCAGGTGGGCCTTCACCACCTCGGGCACCCCGGCGGAGAGCACGATGCGGAAGCCACGCTCGGAGATGTCCCAGCCCATGACGTCTTCGCTGTTCGGGTAGAACACCGAGCGCGTGGCGAGCACCTCGGGGCCGTCCTGAACCGCCTGGGCCCCGACGCCCCCGGCCTCGGCGAGGCGCGCGGCGAGGCGCTCGCCGACGACGACGGCGCAGGCCGCCCCGTCCCCAAAGAGCCCCGAGCTGATGAGGTTCGGGATCGACACGTCCTGGCGCTGCATGGTCAAGGAGCAGAGCTCGACGGACAACAACAACGCGGCCTCCTCGGGGAAAGCGCGCACATAGTCCGCCGCTCGGGCGATGCCCGCGGCCCCGGCCACGCAGCCCAGGCCAAAGATCGGCACCCGCTTGAGGGCTTCCGGCAGGCGGAGGCGGTTCATGAGCCGGGCCTCGATGGAGGGGGTCGCGAGGCCGGTCACCGTGGTGAAGAAGAAGGCGCCGAGCTGCTCCGGGCTCACCCCGGCCCGGGCCAAGGCGTCCAACACCGCGGCGCCGCCGATCTCTTGAGCGACGCTGATCCAGCGATTGTTGGCGTCGGTGAAGCCGTTCAGGCCGAGGTAGTCCTCCAGAGGCAAGGCGAGGTGGCGGCCGCCGACGAGCACATGCCGATGAAGCTGCTCCAACCGCCGCTGGTTGTGCATCGCCCCGGCCCAGTACTGGGTGAAGGCGGCGATGAGGGTCTCCTGATCGTAGTAGTTCGGGGGGAAGGCCCGCCCGACGGCGAGGACACGCATAAGGCTCCAGGGCTGGCGCCGATCAGGGGATCCGCGCAGTCGTGTGGCTTATCACACATCCGTCCGCCGGGGCCGCGCCTCTCGGGATAGATTGGTTGTCCCGGAGGCGACACCCCCTGCCTCCGAGGCCGACAGGAGACGAGCGATCATGGAGAAGCCCCAGAAGCGCCCCGCCTGGATGCGTGAGGTGGTCACCGCTGGAAACGACCTTCACGCCATGAAGAAGGATCCGCTCTGGCACAACCTCATCAACGGATTCAGCACCGCGCTCTTGGTGCTCGTGTCCATCTTAACGATGATGCTCTCCGCCGCCCTGCCGCCGCTGCTCTACGTCCCCATCGCGGGCGTCATCTTCGGCGTGGTGTACTTCAGCGTGAACATCCTCATCATCCATGAATGTAGCCACAACATGTTTGTGCTCAGCGCGGATCGTGAACGCAGCAAACGCCTCAACCGCGCCGTCGGCGTGTTCGCGGGCTGGATGTTCTTCACCGACTACATCCGCCACTGGGAGAAGGGCCACACCGTCCACCACCTGCGCCCCTGCGAGGCGGACGACCCCCAAGACCGCTACCCCATCACCGGCTGGGAGCTCTACAGGCGCCTGCTCATCTTGGCGCTCATCCCCCTGTCGTTCGTGGCGTACAACCCCTCAAAGCAGTACCCCGGCCAGCTCAAGCGCGCGGCCATCGGCGTGGCCTTGTGGGCGCCCATCGTCGCCCTGACCGGCTGGGCCTTCGGCTGGACGGTGCCCGCGGCCTTCGTCGTCGGCTTCCAGGTGGTGTCGATCCTGAACTACCTCAAGAAGGCCCAAGAGCACGGCGGCGGCCTCGCCCACGAGCCCGACCGGCTGCTCCGCTCCCGCACCTACTTCTACCCCGTGGCCGTGGTCTTCTCGCCGTTCAACATCAACTACCACTTTGAGCACCACGCCAACTTCTCCGTGCCCTGGTACAGCCTCCCCGCCTACCACCGCCGGGCCCGGGAGATCGTCCCCGAGGCCCTGCGCCCCTACTACTTCCACAGCCAGTACCTCATGCAGCTCGCCGGTCAGAAACCTCTGCCCCCGGCGAACCTGCGGTCCCTCATGGGCGAGGGCCCCGAAGTCGGCGCCCCCAAACGGGAGGAAGACTACGAGGCTGAGGACGCCCTGGGCGGGGTGCCCGTGACGGCGTAGGGGGCAGTTGTGTCGGTGCGCGGGGTGGGGTAAAGGATGGGCCATGAGCCTCCCTTCACTCCCCGAGCATCCTCGCGCAGAGTCCCTCAAGGTTGAAGACCTCATCTCTCGTGCGGAGAAGGGGCGGCTTCGTGTGCCGGACTTTCAGCGGCCGTTGCGTTGGACCTCGGAGAACGTGCTTGAGCTGTTTGACAGCATCGTTCGCGGCTTCCCCATCGGCAGCCTGCTGCTCTGGAGCAAAGACCTCCCGCCGGGCGTGCAGCGGTTTGGGCCGGTTGAGGTGCAGGCGCCTGCGCAACGTGAGGGGCTCCTGCTCGTAGACGGCCAGCAGCGGGTCACCGCGCTCATTGGCGCTTTGCGTCACCCCATGAAGAGCCCGTGTGGGGGTGTGTACTCGGTGTGGGTGAACCTCAAGGATTACTCGTTTAAGGTGATGAGGACCGTGCCCACCGAGCTGGCTTGGCTCCCGCTGAACGTCCTCGGGGATCGGAAGCAACTTCATCAATGGTCACGAACGATTCAGGCGGGCGTCGAGACGGAGGAGCTGATCAACCGCGCCTTCGAGCTTGAGAAGTTGATCATGAGTTATGCGCTGCCCGCCTACATCGTGGTGGACGCCCCCCTCGATGTGCTCAAGCTCATCTTCTCTAGGGTAAATCACGCAGGCGTAGCGCTGAAGGACTCTGAGGTCTTCAGCGCGCTCTTTGGCGCCGAGGAGGACCAGCCTCTCGCGCGGCTCGCCGAGGAGCTTCATCAAAACACCGGGTTCGGTCAGCTCTCTCAGGACTGGCTCTTGCGGTGTGTGCGGGCCGTGCATGACCCAAACCCTCGCCGGGAGTTCTCCGAGAAGGACCGCCCAGACAGCAAGCTCATCAACCGGGTGCTTCAGGCGCTCACCCGCGCCTGCGACTTCATCATCACGGAGGCCGAATTTCCCCACAGCGCGCTCCTTCCTTATCGTGGCGCGCTGATCGTGCTCGCGCGCCTGTTTGACATGCACGCTCGGCTCACGCCGCGCGACAGCGCCTTGCTCGTGCGTTGGCTGTGGCGAGGTGCGCTCTCTGGCGTCCACGCGAACACCTCCAACGAGGTGATTCATCGTCAGCTCATGGACATCGGAGAAGATCCTACCGAGTCGGTTCAGCGGCTTTTGGATAGAGTGCCCCGTGAGCTTCGTGCGCCGGATCCGACGGCGACTTGGAATGGCGGGGCGGCAAACACCCGATTCTTCGCGGCCGCGATGTGCAGCCGGTTGATCCGAACCGACATGATCTCGCTGCGCGAGCTGCAGGCCGAGCTTGAGGCTCACCCCTTGGGCGAGCTGTTCCAAACGTTGGATCCGTCCCACGGGAAGACGATCGCTTCGCGTGTGTGGAAGGCGAAGCGGTACGCGCTGCGTTCAGATCAGCAGCCCCCCCTGTTCTCGGGCGCGCCCGATCCATACGGCCTTGTGCTCGACGACTTGATGCTCTCCGCGCTTGAGGCGGGTGATCAAGGGGAATTTATCGCACAGCGCGCTCGTGCCCTGCGCGACGAGCTTGATGGGATGATCAAGCGCCTCGCTGCGCCTGGAGAGAACGATCGGCCCGCCATCGCGTACCTGATGGGTGGTGCGGCTTGATTGAGGTCGCGTTCGTGTATGTGCATGCTGTGCTGGTCGGTCGCTTGGAGTTCTTGGGGTTCGACTCGAACAGCCGCGTCGGCTACGATCACCGGTTTGTGTTCGATGAGGCTTGGCTCCAGGACGCCTTGCGTCCGCTGTTGGGGCAGCAGCTAGAGGACGCTCGCCCCAAGCCGATCCTCGCCTCCGGGGTTCCCAACTGGTTCGCGCACCTTCTTCCTACACGGACGGTGCGGCGAATCGTCTCAGGGTCAGTAGTCTTAGACGAGGACTCGTCTGAGCTTGATCTTTTGGTGGCGATCGGTCATGACCTACCGGGGGCGGTCACAGTTCAGCGCG
>JAKLKE010000519.1 GCA_023150775.1 Myxococcota bacterium | reverse complement strand
GCTGCACCGTGACGTGCTCGGCCTCGGGCGGCATGAGGTGCGCCGGGGCCCGGGGGTCGGGGTCGTACCAGGTGAGCAGGTCAAAGGCGAGCTGGTGCAGGGGGGAGTGGGCGCGGCCGGGGTCGAGCTGCTCATCGACAAACAAGACCGGGCTGCCTGGGCGCACCACCCGCAGGGCCTCGGCGAGGGCCTGGCGTTTGTCGCGGAAGTTGTTCACGCCGCCGACGTGGATGAGGCCGTCGAAGCTCTCATCCTCAAAGGGCAGGTGGTGGGCGTCGGCGAAGGCGAGCCAGGCCTCAACCCCCGCGCCCGCCAAGTTCTGCACACACTCCCGCATCATGCCGACGGAGAGGTCAACGCCGACCAAGGCCGCCTCAGGGTAACGCTTCGCGAGGCGCAGCAGCTCTTGGCCCGTGCCGCAGCCCAGGTCGAGGAGCAGGCCGTCGGGTTTGGGGTGAAAGCGGTCGAGGATCGCCTCGCGCAGCGTCGGCTCGTCAAAGCCGTCCAAGGGCCCCAGCAAGAGCCTCACCGCGGGATCGTGGAGCTTTCCGCTGACGTTGTAGATCGCGCGGAGCAGGCGGTCAGTGCCCCGCACCTCGGCCTCGGTGTAGAGCGCTGGGAGCCCGAGCCGCTGCCCAAAACGGGCGCCGCAGGCCCCGCAGCGGTCGAGGGCGGGCATCCCGGCGCCACACTTGGGGCAGCGGGTGGGGGGGACGGTCAGTCGGCGGTGGCGGTTGGTCATGGCCTGCTATACGTTTGAGGTCGCCGACGAAGGACGTCGGGCGCAGGAGGGTTCCGATGGGCCTGGATTATCGTGTTCGTTGCTGTCCCGATGGGCTCGTGACCGATCGGCGCCGCCGAATTCGGGTGCTGGACTGCACCATCCGTGACGGCGGTATCTGCAACGACTGGCACTTTGACGAGGATCTCGTCGCCCGCACCGCCGCCGCCTTGGAGGTGGCCGGTGTGGACTACATGGAGATCGGCTACCGCAGCCGCGACGGCGCGTTCAGCCGCGAAAAAAACGGCGCCTGGCGCTTCTGCGACGAGGCCACCCTGCGCCGCGTGCTCCCCGAGCGCCGCCGCATGAAGGTCGCCGTGATGCTCGACGTGGGCAAGGCCGATCCTGAAGACATCCCCGCCCGGGGCGAGAGCGTCATCGACGTCGTGCGCATCGCCACCTACGCCCACCAGCTCGACGAGGCCCTGCGCTTGAAAGATCGCGCCCAGTCCCAGGGCTACGAGACGTTCATGAACGTCATGGCGGTCTCTACCCTCGATCCCCACGAGGTCGACACCTGCCTCAAGCGCCTCGCCGTCTCCGGCGTCGATAACGTCGCCCTCGTGGACAGCTTCGGGGCGCTCTTCCCCTACCATGTGCGGTACCTCGTCCGTAAGTACATGAACTACTTGGGCGAAGGCATCAAGGTCGGCGTTCACCTGCACAACAACCAGCAGCAGGCCTTCGCCAACTCCATCGCCGCCATCGACGAGGGCGTCGACTTCGTAGACGCCACGGTGCATGGCATGGGCCGCGGCGCCGGACACTGCCCGCTTGAGCTCCTGCTCTTCTATTTGGACAACCCCCGCTACGACGTTCGGCCGATCCTCGAGCTCGTGGACGAGTACGCCACGATGCGGGATGAGCTGCGCTGGGGTTACCACCTGCCCTACGCCATCACCGGCTTCTTCAACGTGCACCCCCGCGCGGGCATCGAGCGGATGGCCCGGCCCGAACGGTACGAGTGCCGCGACATGTACGAGAAGCTCTCACACCGCCTCGATCAGGAGGCGAAGGAGGCGATTTAGTCGCCCTTGGCCGTTTTTTCGCCCACGCTTGCGGAGGTCAAGAGCCTCCGCTATCCTAAGCGTAGATAAGCCCCGTCTTTGATCGCTGCCTGCGCGGTCAAACTCGGGGCTTTTCCATGCCTGGTCCTCGGAATCGGGCCTCGGACGGCTCAGCCTTTGCGGCTGTAGGTCAGCCCCATCTCGGCGCGCACGGCGTCGGGCAGCGGCGGCAGGGTCGAGCGGGGGATCAAGAAGGTCGAGAGCGCGAAGAGATCGCCGAAGACGCGGTGCTGCTCGGCGGTGCGGCGCAGGTATTGGTGCCCCGACGAGCCCCCGGTGCCGATCTTGAGGCCGATCATACGCTGCACCATGAGGCTGTGCCGGTACCGCCAGATGGTCAAGGTCTCGTCGATGTCCATCATGCGAGAGAGCAGGGTGAACGGCACCTGCAGCGCCGGCTCGTCCCGGTAGAGCGTGATGAACAGCGCGGCCTGGAGCGCCCGCCAAGACAGGCGCCAGCCGCCCTCTTCACGCTGGGCGGCGTGGATCGACTCGTCGAAGAGCGCGTCAAACTTGACCTGGGCCCGCTTGAGCCCGGCGAGCTCTACCTCACGCTCGGCGTCTTGTAAGAGCGGGTTCGTGCGGATCGTCTCTTCATCACGGCTGAGCATGTCGGTGACCACCTTTCGGTAGGTCTCCCGGAAGGTGAAGCCGCCCATCTCGATGAACGGCGTGCGCTCTAACCAGGCCTCGACCTGGTCATGCAGGCTCTTGACCTGCTCGGTCTGGTTCACCCGGTCGCGGTCGGCGCCTTGCAGCCGGGCGTCGAAGGGTTTGTCCTCAAAGTTGATGCGGTCTTGGCGGCGAAGGCCCAGGCGCACCTCGATCTGCCGGAACTGCGCCGACTGAAAGCCCGAGGCCGGGACGAGGTGGTCGCGGAAGTCCAAGAAGTCCAGCGGCGTCATCGTCTCCAGCACGTCGAGCTGGTGCACGCCGAGCTTGAGGATCTCCCAGATGCGGCCCAAGAGCCGCGCGGCGGTGCCGACGTCGCGGTCGTCCACCTGATCCGCGGCGAAGATGCCCTGCACGGCGTCCATCTCGAAGAGGATCTGCTTAAACCACAGCTCGTAGGCCTGGTGAACGATGATGAACAGCAGCTCATCGTGGGCCGCGTGGCCGAGCTTGCCGCTCTCGGCGGTCTGGGCCGAGAGCAGGCGCTCAAGCTGGAGATAGTCGCCGTAGTACAGTCCGCCGCGCGCCATGGTTCCCGTCCTCTCGTCTTGGCGACGCAGCTTATCCCGCCGACGGTCGCGGCGGTGGACGACGACGGGATCAGCGTGTCCACACCTCGACGGAGGGATCTTCCCCGGCGCGGCCGTCATAGGCGTGGGAGCCCGAGTCCTCCACCCCGGCGAAGACGTGCTCCCCGATGTGGGACGTGCCCATCTCCGGCACGCCTCGGGAGCAGCTCGCTGAAGTGAGGCCGTAGTGCCAGGTGCAGGGGTCGGCCCAGCCCGTGGCGTCGGTGAGCGCGACGTCGCGGTAAGCCGTGGCGCAGGCCCCGGTCGAGTGTGCGCCCGAGCTGTAGGTGCACGAGGCGCTCCAGAAGAGCGTGATGTCCACGGTGCAGGCCCCGGTGGTGCACATCGTCGCCGTGCCCCAGGCCCGGTAGTGGCTCGTGGACAAGGTGTTGATGTCGGCGTCGCTGAGCTTGAAGGTCTGGGAGAGGTCGGAGGTGGTCGAGCCCACGGCGGCGCCCGAGGTCCAGCCCGCCACCCCGGCGGTGGAGCCCGGCCAGACGAAGTTCGCCACCAAGGTCCAGCCGCCGCCGTCGTTGGTCATGTCGCAGACCATGTCCCGGGTCACGCCGCTCACG
>JAKLKE010000518.1 GCA_023150775.1 Myxococcota bacterium | reverse complement strand
GCTGCGGCTCACGGCCTCGATGAGCGGAGATTTTTGGGCGATTGTCGCTCCAGAGGGGCGCATGATCGCGCTCAATGACGCCACGCGGGCGTTTATGCTCGAAGGGATCGAACCCCGGGGCGCCGTCGTGTGGGAGCTTCTGCCGTCGATCAGCGAGGAGCGCTGGGCGAATTGGATGGCGGAGCTGGCGCAGACCGATCGGCTGCGCCGTGACATGGAGCTCGCGCGGGCTGGGCGCCCCATCTGCCAGCTTCAGGTCGAGTTTTGCCAAGGCCGCCTGGCGGGACGTCCGGTGGTGCTCGCCTCCGCGCGGGATCTCGGCCTCGACGCCGCCCGGGATCGAGAGCTGCGGGAGCGCCGGGCGGCGGATGAGCTGCGCGCCGCGGCGGCGGCGACCTTGGCCCGATGCGCGGATGATGAGCTCGACGCCGCCGTCTCTCAGGTGCTCACTGTGTTGGGTGACCACCTCGGGGTGCGGGAGCTGCGGGTGCCGCGCTGCGTGACGGGCGGCCCCGTCGTCGGGCTCTGGAGCTGGGGAGACCCAGACCACAACATCCCCGTCGTCTCCGCCACCCCGCCCACCCAAGGCATCGAGACGACCACTCACGGCGACGCCGTGCGTATGTGCGCGGTCATCTCCGACGGCGGGCGCCTATGCGGCTTCCTCAAGGCCCTGTGGCCGAGCGCAGAGTCTCACGCCCGCCGACCACTCACCACAGAGACCTTGCTCGCCTCTACGGCGGAGCTTCTGGGGCGCGCCTTCGCCCGCATCGACAGCGCTGAGGCGATCCGCAAGAACGCCGAGTCCTTTCGTGACTTCGTCAACAACCTCCCCGGGCTCGCGTTTCGCTCAGACATCAACGGATCCTACAGCTTCACCCTGGTGAGCGAGGGCGCGCGGGCGCTCACCGGGTACGCGCCAGAGCAGCTCATCGGGCGGTCATTTCTGGAGCTGGTTCATCCCGACGATCGTGAGCGTGTCATCGCCCTCTGCGCCGAACAAGAGCGCGCGGGGGATCGGTTTGAGATGGAGTATCGTATCGTCACCGCCGACGATCGTGAGCGTTGGGTGTGGAGCGTCGGCCACAAGGTCTACAGCGCCGACGGCGCGCCGCTCTACTCCGAGGGCCTGCTCACCGATGTGACCGAGCGCCGTCAGGTGGAGCGTGAGCGGGATCTGTTCTTCACCAGCGCCCATGACGCGATGGCGATCCTCAATGGCGCCGGCAGAATCATTCGTGGAAATGCGTCGTTCTGGGCGCTGTTTGGGGTGAGCGACGCGCTGTGCGAGACGTCGAGAGTGAAGATATCTCGCTCAAACAACCCCGAGAACTGCTTCCACATCATCAAGGGCGTCCTCGCCCAGCTCATGGAGGCGCCCCATTTTGGTGGGGTAGAGGGCCGCTACGTCACCGCTGATGGCCACGAGCGCTGGGTGTCGTGGAGCGGCGTCGTCGTGCACCAGCCTGAGACGCGCATCTACATCGTCGGACACGACATCACGCGCCGCCAGGTCGAAGAGGAGGAGCGGCGCCTCTTGCGTGAGCGTCTCGCTCAGATGGAGCGGTTAGAGGCCCTGGGCATCCTCGCGGGTGGGCTCGCCCACGATCTCAACAACGTCATGTGTGTCGCGTTGGGGAGCCTGGCCCTGATCAACAGCGGCCCTGATCAGAGCCCAACACGCACCCGACACATCGCCCGGGTTGAGGGGGCGCTGGAGCGCGGCTCACGAATTATTGATCAGCTCCTGTCCTTTGGGCGTCGTCAGGTCAGCCAGCGCGCGCCGACGGACCTCAACGCGGTCATCTCCGAGTGTGGCGCCTTGGCGCGCAGCAGCGCCCCGGCGGACGTGCAGATCATCGTTGACCCTGGCGCGCGGGCATTGGCCTGGGCGGACGCGGCGCAGATTGAGCAGGTCGTGATGAACCTCATCATGAACGCCCTCGACGCGATGCCCCGGGGCGGCGTGCTCAGCGTCGCGACCGCCGAGCGCGCCTTGGCGCCGGACGAGGCCGAGCCGCACAAGCTGGCGCCAGGTTCGTATGTCATCATCCGGGTTCAGGACGACGGCGTCGGCATCGCTGAAGAGCTTCGTGAGCAGATCTTCGACCCCTTCTTCACCACCAAGACGACCGGAAAAGGCCTCGGCCTCAGCTCCGCCTATGGCATCGTGCGTGCCCACGACGGCGCGCTGCGGGTGCGGGCGGCGGACCCGGTCGGCAGCGTGTTTGAGGTGTTTTTGCCGGTGAGCGCGGCCTCGGCGAAGAACAATGACGGCGCGCTTGTCCCCAAGGTCGCCCGGTCCCGACCCGGCCAAGGCGCCACGGTGCTCGTCGTCGAGGACAACCTCGATCTGCAAGAGACCGTCGCGCTGGTGTTGGAGAGCGTCGGGGTGGTGGTGCGCCTCGCGAGCAGCGCGGAGCAGGCCAAAGCGCAGCTCGACGAGGGCCCCGTAGATCTTCTGCTCACCGACGTCGTCATGCCCGGCGAGAGCGGCGTCTCATTGGCGAGACACGCCCAGCGGCTCTATCCCGGCCAGCGCACGATCTTTATGTCGGGGTACGCCTGGAACGACTGGTGAAGACGCGCTCGATGCCCGCGGACGCGCTCTTTCTGCGTAAGCCGTTCACCAATGAGACGCTCACCCGGGTCGTCGCTGAAGTGCTGGCGGCGAATCAAAGCGCCCCCGCGCCGAGCTAGGCCCGACGCGGGGGAGGGGAGGAGGCGCGGCCGGGCGCCTCCTCAACTGTTCAGCTCAGCGACACCAGGTCGTGCTGAAGCTGCCGGAGCCACTGTAGCTGTAAACGCGGACACGGTAGGTGCCCGAGGTGCCCGAGTAGCTGATCGACTCCGTCGAGCCCGCGGCCGTCGAGCTGGCGACCGACGACCAAGAGCTGCCCGACTTCTTCTGGAGGTAGAGGTCGAAGTCGGTGGAGCTGGACGAGGGGCCGGTGAGCGACACGGTCTGGCTGGTGCCGGTGACCGAGGAGCCCGAGGACGACGGGGCGTAAGACGAGGCCTTGGATTTGGACAAGCTGCCGGTGTACGTCGTCGAGGTGCAAGACGAGCTGCTGCCGCCGCCGCCGGAGCTCGACGTGCCGACACCCACCGCCGCCCAGGCGTCCTGAACGGCCTTGTACTGGGTGGAGGTGGTCGAGCCGTAGAGCGACTGCGCCGCGCTGAGCATCGCGGTGCGGGCGGCGGAGAAGTTCGTGGACGAGGTCATGTAGTTGCTGAGCGCGAGGTACCAGATGTCCGCCGCGTCGTCCGCGCCGATGCCCGTCACGCTGACCGTAGACTTGCCGCGGGGGTGGGTGCCGCCCTCGGACATGAGGTAGAACACCAAGTTGGGCACGCCCGAGCCGTAGTGCACGTCAACGGAGCCGATGGACGAGCTGTAGTAGTCGTAGCTGTAGCCGTCGTCCGCCGGATCGTTCATGTAACGAAGGGCGTCGCCGGAGACGCCGGGCGTCCAGGCGTCCTCGCCGACGAGCCAGGTGTCGGTGGACTCACCGAGCACCGAGCGCTCCACCATGGCGCCGAACACGTCGGAGGTGGCCTCGTTGAGGTGACCGGACTCGCCGGAGTAGGTGAGGTTGGCCTCGTACTCCGTCACGCCGTGGGCGAGCTCATGGCCGCCGATGTCGAGCGCCGTGAGCGAGCCGGAGT
>JAKLKE010000517.1 GCA_023150775.1 Myxococcota bacterium | reverse complement strand
CGGGCAAGCTGTGGTTCACGATCATGGACTTCAAGAAGGCCACGGAGAACTTCGCGGATCCTGGCTTTGACGGTGAGCCCGAGGTCATCTACAACCCCGGCCCCGGCGGGCGGATGACGCCGCCCGAGGACGACCCGCCCGTAGACCCGCCCGAGCCCGATGGCCGGGTGAAGTACGTCATCTCCGGCCTCACCGTGTTTGTGATGGCCGAGCGGGTGATGTATTACGGAAAAGACGGCAAACTCATCACAGAGTCCCTGCGCGACTACACCCGCGCCGCCGTCAAAGAGCGGTACGCCAGCGTAGACGCCTTCTTGACCCGCTGGTCAAGCGCTGAGAAGAAGCAGGCCGTCATCGACGAGCTGCGGGAGGAGGGCGTGCTCTTTGAGGCCCTGCGTGATCAGGTGGGCCTGGATCTCGACCCCTTCGATCTGCTGTGCCACGTCGTCTACGACCGCCCGCCCCTCACCCGCCGCGAGCGCGCCCAGAACGTTCAGAAGCGCGACGTGTTCACCCGCTACGGCGCGCAGGCCCGCGTGGTGCTGCAGGCGCTCTTGGAGAAGTACGCGGACGAGGGTGTGGTGCCCGATGAGCTCGCCGTGCTCCGTGTGCAGCCCTTGAGCGCCTTGGGCACCCCCTTGGAGATCGTCAAACAGTTCGGTGGCCGAGAGGCCTACATCGCCGCCGTTCGGGCCTTAGAGGACGAGCTGTACCGGGACGCCGGGTGAGCCTTCATTCAACACCAACACAGAGGCCAAGTTGTTCATAGAAACCATATTAGACGCTAAAGGCGCGTTCAAAGTGATCGCCGCGCACTTCGCCGGGAAACGTACCGAACTCTCCATCGCCATCGCGCAAGGGCGCGACATTAATGGGTGGTTTCGGCACGAAGCGATCGTAGCATTAGACAACGCTCTTCAGAATGATTTTTCTGGCCGAGAATACTCTCTCTTGCGAGGGGGTCTTCCAAACAAGGCCTCCCAAGCCTACGCCCCCGACTCGATGAAGCATCCGTTGGACCTTGTGTTTGAGGATCCTGAGATGGTGGCCTCGCTGGAGCTCTTCTTGCCGTCGACGCCGATCGAAGACGCGAGTGACGCCATTTGGAGAGACCTGCTTGAGCTTCTGCGTCACCCCCACGACGGCTTCCTTATCGCGGGACAGCTCGATTTCGCGGACGGCCTGTCGCCGGATCGGCGAGAGCGCGAGGAGCCAACCGGCGCCAAATGGCTCACCGAGGCCGTGCGCCGCGGCCGGGACGGCATCATGTTAGAGTCCCTGGTCGCGTCCGGTCCATACCTACCGGCAGAGTGCCTACAGATTGACCTGCACCCGATGGAGTGGACGTGGCCCGACGGCCGAGAGGTCTACCGCCACGCGATCCTCACCCTCGGCGCCTGGTCCGTCCTCAAACCCTCGTAACAACCCTCCTCCGCCTCCCCAGGACCCCATGTCATCGCTCTCGACCACCATCAAGTCGATCCAAGACGTCATGCGCAAAGACGTCGGCGTCGACGGCGACGCCCAGCGCATCGGCCAGCTCGTCTGGTTGTTGTTCCTCAAGATCTGGGACGACCGCGAACAAGAGCTTGAGCTGATGGAGGACGGCTTCGTCTCGCCGCTCGTTGGGGTTCGCTGGACAGACGCCGCCGGAGAGACGCGGCGGGCGCAGGATCTCCGCTGGCGCGCCTGGGCGGCGGACCCTGAGGGGGCCACGGGCGACGGCTTGCTCAGCTTCGTGAACGACACGCTGTTCCCGGCGCTCAAGGGGCTGGAGCCCGGCCCCATCTCCGATGACCCCATCGCCGAGGCCCTTCGTCGGCGGCGCGCGCTTGTGCGCTCGGTGTTTGAGGACGCTTACCAGTACATGAAGTCGGGCACCTTGCTGCGGCAGGTGGTGAACAAGGTCCACGAGTCCATCGACTTCAACGACTCCCGCTCCCGCCACCTCTTCGGCGACCTCTACGAGCAGGTGCTCAAGGATCTCCAAGGCGCGGGCAACGCCGGGGAGTATTACACGCCCCGGGCGCTCACCCAGTTCGCCGTAGACATGGTGAACCCCCAGCTCGGCGAGCGGGTGCTCGACCCGGCCTGCGGCACCGGGGGGTTTCTGGCGTGCACGGTCGAGCACGTCCGCAGACGCCAGGTGAAGACGCCCGAGCACGAGGCCCGGCTGCAGTTGAGCCTCTTCGGCGTCGAGAAGAAGCCCCTGCCGCACCTCCTCGCCGTCACGAACATGATCGTGCATGGCCTAGACGTGCCCACGGGCATACGCCACGACAACACCCTCGCCCGGCCCCTGCGGGATCTGAGCGCCAAAGACCGCGTGGACGTGATCGTCACCAACCCACCCTTCGGCGGCATGGAGGAGGACGGCATCGAGAACAACTTCCCCCTGGAGTTTCGCACCCGGGAGACGGCGGATCTGTTCTTGGTGTTGATCATCGAGCTGCTCAAGCCCGGCGGTCGGGCCGCCGTGGTCTTGCCCGACGGCACGCTGTTTGGCGAGGGCGTGAAGACCCGCATCAAAGAGCGTCTTCTGGCCGAGTGTGACCTTCACACCATCGTGCGGATGCCCAAGGGGGTGTTCGCGCCGTACACGAGCATTCAGACGAATGTGCTGTTCTTCACCAAGGGCCGCCCCACAGACGCCGTCTGGTATTACGAGCACCCCTACCCGCCCGGCGCGAAGAGCTACAACAAGACCAAACCCCTACGCATCGAGGAGTTTGACGTCGAGAAGGCCTGGTGGACCGATCGCCAAGAGAACGAGCGGGCATGGCGCGTGCCCATCGCCGACATCAAGGCCCGGGGCTACAACCTCGACATCAAGAACCCCAACGCCCCCGCCCTGACCCACGAGGACCCAGACGCGCTCCTAAGCCGCTACACCCAGGCGAAGCAGGCCGCCGCTGAGGTTCGTGAGACCCTTCGGCAGGCGCTCTCCGACGCCTTGGCGGAGCGCCCATGACAGCCAACGACCTCATCGCGGCGTTCGAGGCCCTCGCCGAGTCCCCCGAAGGCGTGAAGCGCCTGCGAGAGCTGGTGCTCCAGCTCGCGGTGCGGGGGAAGCTCGTGCCTCAAGAGGCGGGGGACGTGAATGTCAACCGGCGCAGAAGTCCACCGAGCTCGGGGGAATTCCCTTTCGATCTGCCCGAGGGGTGGCGGTGGCTTCGGCTGCCTGAGGTCGCGGACTACGCGGTTGGGAAAACTCCAGCCACGAAAGAGCCTCGATTCTGGGGGGCACGAGAGATCCCGTGGGTGAGCATCGGAGATATGCTAGATGGTGGCGTATTGGGGACCACGAATCGAACTGTTACGGCTGACGCAGCCAACGAGGTGTTCCGCAAGCCGCCAGCGAAGGCTGGTACTCTGTTGATGAGCTTTAAGCTCACCATCGGCAAGATCGCGGTCTTGGGTGTGGATGCCTATCATAATGAGGCGATCATCTCCATCTCTCCAAAATCGATCGCCACGCGCGATTATCTTTTTCGGGTTTTGCCAATGATGGCGCGTGGCGGCGAGTCAAAGGACGCCATTATGGGTTCGACGCTGAACGGCCAATCCCTGGCGCGTATCTTAGTCCCACTCCCCCCCCTCGCCGAACAACACCGCATCGTCGCCCGCGTGGACGAGCTGATGAGCCTCCTCGACCGCCTGGAGGCCGCCCGCGCCCAACG
>JAKLKE010000516.1:2355-3696 GCA_023150775.1 Myxococcota bacterium | reverse complement strand
AGATCTGTGCGGGATGCCCCTCGCCCACCAGCTCGTCGAGGGCCGCCTCGGGGACGCCCATCACCATCAGACGCTGGGCGACCCCGCCGAGCACCGCGCGCCCCTGAAGCCAGCGGGCGGCGAGGCCCTCATCGACCTGCATCACATGAACATAGAGCTCTTGTTTGAGGCGGCTGAACCGCACCCAGCGGCGCCCGGCGCTGGGGTCCATGATCTGCGCCCAGGGCCCCACACGCCGCCAAAGCAGCACAAAATGGTTGGCGCCATCGGGACGTGAGACGACGAGCACCGCGGGCAGGCTCACGGCCTCCTCAAGGGCCAGGTGCTCCGGCGGGCACAGGGTCTGCCGGGGGCTCATGCCCAAGGACGCCGCGAGGGCCTCTAAGGTGCTGATGGAGGTGCCGTCTACCTCGGTCTGGCACGCCTCGCGCAGCCGCCCGAGGTGAACCGACACCCCAAAACCCTCCAGCGCCGCCTTCAGCGCCGCCGGGCCGCAGTCCATCGCGGAGGTCTGTATCACCTCGGGGGCGAGCCAGCGGCGTCGACTCATCGCGCCCCGCCGGCCGCGTCGAAGGCGATCTCCAGCGGCGAGCGATGATCTACAGTGACGATCACCTCAGCGACGAGGCCGTGGGTGAGCGACGCGGCGCTCGTGTCGGCCAGCGCCAGCTCCACCATCACCCGACCGTCTCGGGCCTCACCGCCCACCCGCAGGACCGTCGCCGGTCGATACGCCAGGGCCCCCTCGGCGCGCACCCGCACCCGGGCCGCCTGCCCCGCCGTCACCCGGCCGATCGCGCGCTCGGCGTCAAAGCTCGCCTCCACCACACGCGGGCCGTCGGGGGCGAGCACCACGAGCAGCGCGCCGGCCTCGACCCGCTGGCCGGGGCTCAGGGGCGGGCGCTCCACGACGATCCCGGCGACGGGGGCGCGCAGGCTGCGGGCGTTCAGGTCACGTCGCAGCCGCTCGAGCTCCGCCTCGGCCCCGGCGCGCTCGGCCTGAATCGACTCGCCGCTGGCGATGAGGCGGCTCCGCGCGGCGTCTCCGGCGTAGCCCTCCGCCGCCCGCGCCGCGCTCGCCCCGCGCCGCGCGCCCAAGAGCGCCTGAACCCGGGCCGCGCTCGCCCGCGCCTCGGCCTCCGCCGAGTCCAGCTCCGCCCGACTCGCCGCGCCGCGGGCGAGGAGCGCCTGAACCCGCGCTCGCTCAGACTCGGCCTCGGCGGCGTAGGCCCGGGCCTCCTCGACCTGGGCGTCCGTCGTCGCGGCGTCGGCGGCCAAGACCTGCTGCCCGGCGACCTGCCCGGCGGCGCTCGCCGCGGCCTCGTCCCCAAGGGCGGCGAG
>JAKLKE010000516.1:0-2345 GCA_023150775.1 Myxococcota bacterium | reverse complement strand
GTTGAGCTCTCGCACCCGCGCCTCAGCGGCCTCTACGCGCAGACGCAGATCCGAATCTTCCAAGGACACAAGGAGCTGCCCGGCCTCCACCCGCTGCCCGACGGCGACGGCGACCTCACTCACCACGCCGGCTTCAGGGGCGCTCAGCCGCGCGGCGCCTTCGGCGACGATCCGCGCGCTCTGGGCCTGCTCTTGCACCTCCACCTGGGCGAGGCTCATCCACAGGCCCCAGCCGACCATCAAGCTGAGGGTGGCCCCCAACGTCCAGGCGGCGACGCCCCGATCCGCCTCCATGGCGCGCAGAGTGCGGCTGAACTCAGGGAGCATACACCCTCAGACCTCGCCGCTCAGGAGCGCGTCGGCGAGGGACTCGGCGATGGGATGGCCGAGATCCCGGGTGAGCATCCCCCACTCACCCGCGGGGTTCACCTCCAAGAAGATCGGCGGGCCGTCCAGGGGCACCATCAGATCCACGGCGCCATACCGCAGACCCATTGTGCGCATCAGCACATCCAGCGCCCGAGCCGTGTCCTCGTCGAGCGCGCCGCGCCGCCACTCGCTGTCGCCGAGACGCCAATCGACGCCGGCGTCTCCCCCGCCGATGGCCCCGACGTGGCACACGCCGTCTACCCAAGCCACCCGCAGCTCCTCCCGGGGCACGATCCGCGGCTGCAGGCACATCGGCCCGAGGCGCAGCTCATCGATGTGCTCCAGGTGCTCTTCAGTGAGGCGCTGGGTGTGAAAGAAGCCGCCGCGCCCGGTCATGCTCTGCGCCGTCGGGGTCAACATCTTGCCGATGATGTCGCCGTGATGGGCGGCGAAGAAGGCGCGGGCCTCGGCGGGATCGTTCGTGATCAAGGTCGGCGGGACCGCCAGCCCGGCGGCCTGGGCGGCGCGGAGCTGGGCGAGCTTGTGGCCCTCGACGGCGGCCTCAGCCCGAGGCGGGTTCACCCACACACGATCATAAAGGAGATCCCCCAAGGCCACCCAGTGCGCCTGGCACTCGCCGATCACCGGCCCGGCGAGGGCAGGATCGAGGTCCTCAGGCAGGCTCGCCGTAGAGAGCCGCCGCGCCCACACCGCCCGCACCTCGTCCACGGCCACGTCCCCGACCCGTCCGGTCACGGCGCCGCCGCGACCAAAGCCGAGGCTCAGATCAAGCTCGGTCGGGTGTCGATCGGTGTCGATGCGCACCGGCCGGGCCCCGCGGGCGGCGAGGGCGTCCGCCACGAGCTCGGTGACGTAAAAGTCGCGGCTGTGGGTCAGGATCAGCACGGCGTCGCGCGGCATCAGTCACCTCATGCGGAGCGCGAGCCTAACACGGCGCCGCCGCCGCCCCGCGCGGTTGGAGCTTGACGATGGGTTGACGCAGGGTCTCGGGCGCAGCCGCGCGCGCTTGTGCTATCGTCACCGAATGACAAAGTTTATTCATCTAATGTCCCGTGGTTGTGTGCTCATCGCCCTCTTCGCCCTCGGCGGCGACGCCTTCGCGGGCGCTGAAGAGAAGGCCGCCAAGCTCTCGAAGAAGGCGGTCATCGCGCTGTTGGAGGATCAAGACCCCGTCCGGGCCTTAGAGCTCGCCGGGAAGGCCCTCGACAAGAACCCCCAAGATCCCGACGCGCTGGGGGTCGCCACGGTGCTCTTCATCACCGCCGCCTCGGCCTCTGAAGGGGAAGAGAAGGCGAACCTCCTCAACACGGCCTCGGCGATGCTGGAGCAGCTTCGCGCCACCACCCCAAGCTCCCCCTGGATTGGCATGGCGAGCCAGCTCTTCGCCGAGGTGGTCGGCGGCAGCAACACCTCCCTCGTGCCGGCCGTCGAGGTGAGCTGCCCCCAGGAGGCCGTCGCCGCCTTCAACAGCGCTGAAGAACGTTTCGCCCGCGCCGAATACAGCCAGGCCAAACCCTTCTATGAGCGCGCCGTGGGCCTCTGCCCCGAGAGCGCCAGCTACAAGGTGATGTACGGCGACTCCTTCTTCGCGCTGGGCGACATCCCCAACGCCCGGGCCCAGTACGATCTCGCCTTGGCCCTGAGCCCCCACGACTGGATGGCCCTCCGTTTTCGCGGCGACAGCTACGCCAAAGAGGGAGACTTCGTGCGCGCCCGCCAAGACGCCATCGCGTCGGTGGCGGCGAACGTCACCTACGGCTTCGGCTGGCGGTACCTGGAGGGGCTGCAGAGCCAGACCGGCGGCGCCTTCCACTACGTCCAGGTGGAGAAGCCGCCGCCGATGACCCCCGACGCCACGGGGAAACAGCAGGTCGTCGCCGGGGGTGACGTCGGGATCATGCGGTACCAGCTCGCCAAGCTCACCCTGACGCGGCTGCAGCCCTCCGCGAACCCGC
>JAKLKE010000515.1 GCA_023150775.1 Myxococcota bacterium | reverse complement strand
GGCCCAGGCGTCGGCGGGGGGACGTTCCAGATCTGGGACGACGTTCGAAGGCCACGACGCCTACCAGTACGAGGCCCGGGCGGTGAGCGGCCCCTCGGGGACGAGCTGGCAGGCGAGGCGCTGGCCGTCCTTCGCCCCAGCCGCGCGTAAGGCCAGGCGCTCCAGCTCTGAAGGGGGCGGCAGGGGGGAGTCCGACTGAACCCACAAGGCGCAGCGCCCACACACCCCCTCGCCCCGGCACGCGCTCCCCACGGGCACGCCGCGCGCCCGCAGCGCGTCGAACAAGGTCTGCCCGGCCTCGCCGCGCACACGCTCGCCGGTGGGCAAGATCGTCACCACATAGCCCCGCTCGATCGGCGCTTGATCCTGACCCTCGCTCATAGGCCCACTTTACGTTAAGCCGCGCGGCATGTCTCTCACCGTACTCGCCTTGGCGCTCGTCGCCGCCTGTAACCGCGACCCCGCCGTCGCGGACGCTCCCACCCCAAACGCCGTCTCCGACGCCGTCGCCGCCGATCCCCTCGCGGCCCCGAGCGACGTGAAGGCCCCCCCAGCGGACGCTCAAAAGTCCGCCTCGGGCCTCGCCTGGAAGGTGCTCACCCCCGGCTCCGGCGCCACGAAGCCCGGCCCCGAGGACGAGGTCACCGTTCATTACACGGGCTGGACGACCGACGGCAAGATGTTCGACTCCTCGATGAAGCGTGGCGAGCCCGCCACCTTCCCGTTGAACGGCGTCATCTCCGGCTGGACGGAGGGCCTGCAGCTCATGGTCGAGGGTGAGAAGCGCCGCTTCTGGATCCCCGTCGATCTGGCGTACCAAGGCCGCCCCGGAAAACCCGCCGGGATGCTCGTCTTTGACGTGGAGCTGCTCGGCGTCAAGGCCGCGCCGAAGCCGCTCCCCGCCCCTGAAGACGTCGCGGCGGTCCCCGGCGACGCCTCGGTCACCAAGAGCGGCCTCGCCTACAAGACGCTCACCCCTGGCGGCGGCGAGAAGCCCAACGCCAAAGACACGGTGAAGGTGCACTACACGGGCTGGACGACGGACGGCAAGATGTTCGACTCCTCCGTGGTGCGTGGCGAGCCCGCCACCTTCCCCTTGGACAAGGTGATCCCCGGCTGGACCGAAGGGGTGCAGCTCATCGGCCTCGGCGGCACCACCCGCATCTGGGTGCCTGAAGAGCTCGCGTACAAAGGCAAGCCCGGTCGCCCCAAAGGCATGCTCGTCTTTGACGTGCAGCTCCTGGAGATCATCTCGCCCCCGAAGCCGCCCAAAGATCTCAAGGCGCCCCCGGCCAACGCCGAGAAGACGGCCTCGGGCATCGCCTCAGTCGTGCTCAAGCCCGGCACCGGCGCCAAGCCCGGCCCCACGAGCGTCGTGAAGGTGCACTACTCCGGCTGGACGACCGACGGCGAGATGTTCGACTCCTCCGTCAGCCGCGGCCAACCGGCGAAGTTCCCGCTCAACCAGGTGATCCCGGGCTGGACCGAGGGTGTGCAGCTCATGTCCGTGGGCGAGAAGCGCATCTTCTGGATCCCCGAGGAGCTGGCCTACAAAGGCAAGCCCGGCGCTCCCCAAGGCATGTTGATCTTTGAGGTAGAGCTCCTGGACATCGTCAGCCCCTGAGCCCAAGTCGCTGATCTTGAAGACAAAAACAAAGGCCCCAGCGATCTCCGCTGGGGCCTTTGTTCACTCTGAGTCCGCGTGTCTCAGACCCCGGAGGCCACCGCGTCGTCAAACATCTCGACGAAGAAGCGGTTCTCTTCAGGCAGGCCGATGGTCACCCGGAAGAGATCCTCAAAGTTGTAGCCGGGCAGGTTGGTGAAGGTCTTGATCTTGATGCCCCGCTCCAAGAGCGCCGCGGCGATGGGCCTGGCCTTCCGTTTGCCGTCGGTGATCCGCACCAACAAGAAGTTGGCCTCAGACGGGTAAACCTGAAGCCAAGCGTGCTTGGAGAGGCCCTGGGTGATGACCTCCCGGGCCGTGGCGCTCGCGTCGCGCACCCAGGCGAGGTGCTGCTCATCGCTGAGCGCGGCGAGGGCGATCTGCTCGGTGAGCGCGGGGATGCGGTAGTCGGTGAGCTGGCTCTCTAAGGTCTTGATCAGCTCGGCGCGGCCCAAGAGGTAGCCCACGCGCACAGCGGCGAGGCCATAAGCGAAAGACATCGTGCGCAGCACGAAGAGGTTCGGGTAGGTCGTGACCAGCTCAGCGACCCGTTTGTGGCGCTCGGGAGAGATGTACTGGACGTAGGCCTCGTCGATCCAGAACGTCGTGCCGGGGTACTTCGAGAGCAGCGGCTCCAGCTCATCCCGGGTGATGAGCACGTTGCCCGTGGGGTTGTTGGGGTTGGCGAGGTAGACGAGGCCGTCGCCCTGCTCGATCGCCGCGGTGAGGCGCCCCAGATCGAGCTTGAAGTTCTCCTCAGCGCGCAGGGGCACTAGACGCACCTGCAGCCCGGAGTTCATCGCCTTGAGCGGCACCTTCCCATAGGTCAGCGACGGCGTGATGATCGGGTAGCCGTTCTTGGTGAGCAGGTGCTTCATCACCCGAATGGGCGAGGACTTGATCGCCTGGCGGATGATCTCGGGGATCGCCTGCTTGAGGATCGGGCCCGAGCCGTTGTGCAAGAAGATGTTCTCCGGCTTGCAGCGGCACTCGGCGGCGATGACCTCTAAGAGCGGCTTGTTGTCGTTCGTCGAGTAGTTGCGCAGGGCGGCGTTGTTCTTCACGCCAGCGAGCACGTCGAGCACCTTCGGAGAGCAGTAGGTGCCGTCGTTGAGGCCGAGGTTGATCGGCAGCTTAAAGGGCGTGCCGTCGCTGTAGGTCGGGGTCGAGCTGGGGGGCATGGGGGCACTCAGGAGGAGGCGGGAGCGCTTGGCTAACACGGCCTCGGGTCAAAGGCGCGGAGGGGGCTTGCGCATCGAGCGGGGATCTGTCATGCTCCGAGGCACGTCACTCCTCCGCGAGGTGCCAATGGGCCGTCTTCTTCTCTCCACCTGCGCCCTCGCGCTCGCCGTCGGCTGCGCGCCGTCGGTGGTCGACATGCCGTTCGACAGCGACGGCGACGGTCTGATGGACCTCGACGAGCAAGAGATCGGCACCGATCCCTTCGTTGACGACAGCGACGGCGACGGTCACCTCGACGGCTTCGAGGTTGATGAGGGCGCCGACCCTCTGAACGTCGAAGATTACCCCTACGCTGGCGGCTACGGCATCGACCGCTCCTGCCGCGACACCCTCACCGCCACGGGCAACGCCGTGGGCGACGTGACGGACAACTTCTCCCTCCTTGACCAGCACGGTGATCAGGTCAAGCTCTGGGACTTCTGCGGTCGGGCGGTGCTGCTCGTCGCGGGCGCCTTCTGGTGAGGTAGCTGCCAGGCGGAGTCTCCGTCTATGCAGTCTGCTTACGAACAGTACCGTGACTCTGGCCTCATGGTCATCGGCCTCTACACCGAGACCACGGAGTATGAGCTCCCCACCTCGGAGGACCTCCAAGGCTGGGCCGACACCTACGGCCTCACCTTCGCGGTGACCGCTGACGACGCGGCCGTCTGGACCCGCTTTGAGGTCGACTACGGCATCCCGTCGTTGACCCTGCTCGGCCCCGGCGCCGTGGTGGTCGCCGCCGACGACATGGGCGCGGTCTCCAAGATCCCCGAGGCGCTGCCCGACTGAGCTGGGCAGGGCTCTGTGCCGTCGCCGACGTCAC
>JAKLKE010000514.1 GCA_023150775.1 Myxococcota bacterium | reverse complement strand
CGGAGTAGTCGTCCTCATCAGAGAAGAAGACGATCTCCAGGTCCGCGCCTTTGCGCAGATCGGGGTGCTCAGTGAGCGCCTCCAGGGCGAAGTCAAAGCCGCGCTCGTCGCGGTCCCCTTCAGTGCCCACCTCGACGGACGCGGCGAAGACCGTCGCCAGATCGGCGGTGTCGGCGGTCATCGTGACCGGATCGTAGTCAAAGGGCAGCGACTTGGGGTCGGGGTCGGTCGTGGTGACCACCAAGCGAAAGTCAACAGCCGCGTTGCTTAGAAAGCTCACGAAGCTGGTGGCGTGCAGGCCAAGCTGCTCCTGCTCCTCCGACATCGAGCAGGAGTTGTCGACGACCCACAAGATGTCCACCCCCGAGTCTCGTGAGGGTTGGGTCCAGGAGTCGATGTTCGGGCGTCGCTCGACCTGGTAGTCCACGCATCCCAGCGTGAACAAGGCGAGCGCCCACCCAGGGAGGGGGAGGCGGGCTGCGTCTTGCATGGCGGGGAGTGTACCACAGCCGCCAGGGGGGCGGCGGACGGGTTTTGGGGGGCGATCGTCCGCTGGGAAGACTTCTGAAGATTCTATTGGCACACTTCTTGCTGGTTCGCTCAGCACGGCGCGGGCCGGACGTCTCTTGGGCTCTCCCGAGCGACGCGCCTGCGCGGAGACACCCAGACGCCTGTGCGACCTCCCACAGGCTAGGCGGAGACCCCCATGATTCACGAGCTGACCGGCGACCTGTTGCTGAGCGAGGCCAACCTCATCGCCCACGGCGTCGCCCCGGGTGACCACTTCACGAGCGGCCTCGCCTTGGCGCTCCGTGAGCGTTGGCCGTCGATGGCGAAGGACTTCCGGCACTGGTGCCACCTCAACCACCCCAAGGCCGGCGGTGTGTGGAGCTGGTCGGGCCCCGGCGTTCACATCGCCTGCCTGCTCACCCAAGATCAGGCCGAGGACGAGGGCGGCACCCCCGGCCGCGCGAGCACGGCGAACGTGAACCACGCTCTGCGCGCGCTCAAGGGCCTCATCGAAGCCGAAGGCCACAAGAGCGTCGCGCTGCCCCGCCTCGCCACCGGCGTCGGCGGCTTGAGCTGGGCTGAGGTGAAGCCGCTCATCGAGCAGCACCTCGGCGGCCTGGGCATCCCGGTCTACGTCTACACCCACTACGTCGGCGGGCAGAAGGCCAACGAGCCCAAGGCCTGAGCCCAAGGCCTGAGACACCCTAAAAGATCGCCCTGGCGCGTTGGCTGAGGGCCGCAGGAGACGTGATCGGGATGCTCCTCGCGGCGACGCCTCGCGTCAGGGCTTTTTTGCGACAGTTGATGCGACATTGATGCGACAGGCGGTCGCATGAATGGATGCGACATCGATGCGACAGCGGGCTCAGCCGGTCGCGCAGAGCAGGGGCGTTAAGCCCTCGATCTCGGCGTTGTTGTTCTGACGCGCCAGCCGAAGGTCATAGTCCGCCTGCAGGTTGAGCCAAAACTCAGCGGTGGTGTTCAACACCCGCGCCAGCCGCAGCGCGGTGTCGACGCTCACGCTGCGCTCGCCCCGAACCAGCTCCGAGATGCGCATCCGCGGCACCTTCATCGCGCGGGCGAGCTCCGCTTGGCGGATGCCGGCGGGCTCTAAGAACTCAAGCCGCAGGATCTCGCCGGGGTGGGATGCTTGTAGCGTCATGGGTTCAGCGCCTCAGCGAGGTTGTATCGCGAGACGATACAAATGCAAGCGCCCTTAGGGCTCGGGGCCCATGGGCGTCGGCGGCTCGGGGGGCGCGGCGCTCGGCGTCGGGCGCACGAGGCGCACGCCGGCGTCTCGGGGCGTGGCTTTGGGCTGGCGCAGGGCGCCGTCGGGGTTGAGCCAGGAGCGGCCGGCCAAGGCGAGGCCGTCGTCGGTCCACACCCACTCCGCGGCGTTGGAGCCGATGCCGACGAGGTGCTCTGGCGGAGTGTCCGCGCGCACCGCCCGGGTGGGGCCTTTGGTGTCGAGGCGCTCGGGGGCGCTCTGGGCGCGGGCGGCCTCCCACTCGGCCAAGGTCGGCAGGCGATAGCCGTTGGACGTGGGGTCGAGGGTCACGCCGCCGGTCTCGTCGATCACGTAGGCCGGGGTGAGCCCCTCGGCCTTCGAGAGCGCGTTGGCGAACTCCATCGCGGCCTGGGCGCTCACGCCGGTCACGGGCAGGTGTGAGCTCGGCTTGAGCGAGGGGTTGTCGTCGCGCAGGGCGTCCCACTGGGTGTTGGTGACCTCGGTCACGCTCATGAGCAGGGTGGTCTCGCCGGACTGAACCTGGGTGAACAGGATCGGCGCGGTCAGGGCCATGGACGGGGCGTTGTAGGTCTGGGTGCGGAGGCCCGGCGCTGCGCCCGCGTCGACGTCTTCAGGCAAGCGGCCCTCGGGAGGGGCCTCGGTGGGCGCGGTCGGCACGGCGGAGATGAGCTGGATGGGGTCGGTCATCACCCGGCCGATGCCCCAGCCCGTCATCACCCCGAAGAGGGTGAAGGCCACCAAGGCGAGGCGCCAGGTGGTGGAGCGTGGGCGGGGCTTGGCCATGGACTCAATCGGCGTGGGCTCGGCGGGGCGCGGCGCGGGGAGGGTGTACAGCTCTTCAGCCCCGGCCTGATCGGCGTGGTCGTGGAGCGCGTCGCGCAGGGCCTCGACGAAGGCCCCGGCGTCGGCGGGGCGCTGGTCGGGATCTGTTGAGAGCGCGCGGCGGAGGAGCGCCTTCACGGCGACCGGCGCGCTCGTGTCGTTGAGCACCCGCATCACCCCCAGAGAGGGCGCCGGGGGGTCTTGGCCGCCGCGATAACAGGTGAGCGCGACGAGGCCGAGGCTGTAGACGTCGGCCCGTGGGCTGGGGTGTGGGTCGGCGTCGAGGAGCTCCGGCGCGGCGTAGAGGAAGGTGCCCATGCCGCCTAAGCTCAGGGTCGCCGAGCGGTTGAGGCTCTCCACGAGGTCAAAGTCGCTCAGATAGGCCCGGCCCGAGGCGTCAAAGAGGATGTTCGCCGGCTTCACGTCGCGGTGGATGATGCCCGCCTGGTGCGCCACGGACAGGGCCTCGCCGACCTCCAAGACGGCCTCGATGGCCCGGGTGGGGCCGAGGCGGCCGGCGGCGAGGGCCTGGGCGAGATCCCCGCCGGGCAGGTGCTCCATGGCAAAAAACCAGAAGCCGTCCTCTTCTTGGGCGTCGCTCAACACGCGGAGCAGGTGGGGGTGATTGAGGGTGCGCATCACCTGGGCACCCCGCACAAACCGATCCCGGCGCGAGGGCTGGTCGGCCCAGTGGGGGTGCAGCACCTTGAGCGCCACGATCTTGTTGGTCTCACGATCCAGGGCCCGCCACACCGCCGCGAAGCCGCCTTGGCCGATGCGCTCCAGGAGCTCGTAGCGGCCTTGGCCGAGCAGCTCACCCGCCTGGAGCACCGGGCCGCGCCGCAGGCTCTTCCGGAGGCTCACGATCTCTTGCTCGGCCTCGACGACCTCGGCGCCTTGGGCGGCCAAGGCGTCACGCTGGGCGTAGGCCGCGCGCATCTGCGCGGTGAGCGCCTTGCGGGTGTAGCTCACGGCCTCCAGGTTCAGAGACGCGCTGGAGCCGAGGCTCTTGCTCATCGGCAAAGAGCCGCCCGCAGGCGGGGGCGGCGCGGCGGGGGCGGAGAGCGTCGGGCGTGGGGTGGCGCGAGGGGACGAATCGGACTGTGTTGGGTCGTCCGCCTCTTCTTGAG
>JAKLKE010000513.1:3367-3727 GCA_023150775.1 Myxococcota bacterium | reverse complement strand
GATCCCACACAAACTTGGCCGTGGCCGCGCCGCGCTCCGCGTCTACGCCGAAGGGTCGCCCGCCGCTGGAGTTCGCGTCGTCGTAGATCCACACCACCCAGTCCGGCGGGCGCTGGCGCAGCGCCGCCAACATCACGTCCTCACCAAAACGCGCCCGGGACCGCTCGCTCCACGAGACATAGGCCGTGGGCGACACCGTGCGTGTCCAGACGTTGAGCAAGGCGCCTTCAGGCAGCACCAGCACCCGCTCGCCGGGCTTGATCGTCTCGTCCAAGAAGCCCTGAAGCCGCACCAACGACGCGCTCCGGGGGGACTCCATGGGCGGGTACACCCACAATGAGTCCGCGGCGCCGCCGAGCG
>JAKLKE010000513.1:0-3357 GCA_023150775.1 Myxococcota bacterium | reverse complement strand
CCCACGACCACCATCATCAGCCGCCGGGCCACCTCACCGCCGCCCCAGAGGTGACGCGCGAGGTCGGGCAGCCCCGCGACCCCCCAGGCGACCGCCCACAAGGCCGCCAAGGCGCCTAAGGTGTAGCCTTCGCCCTGAATTCGCCCGTTCAGCGCGATGGGCGTGATCATCACCGCCGCCGCCCCCGCCGCCGCCACGGGCAGCACGAGGGCACGACGCACGTTTGAGTCGCCCCGCTGGCGAACCGCGAGGCCCAGGCCCAGGATCAGGGCGAGGACCATGACCAAGGGCAGCGGTCGCCCGACCTGGCTCCAGCGCACAAAGTACAACAGGCTGGGCACCAAGAGTAGCCAGGCGGCGACCTCGATGTGCCGGGCACGATGGGGCCAGCGTGTCGTCCAACGATCGATGATCAGCACACAGAGCGCCACCGCGCCGCCGTAGCCCGTCGCGATGAGCAGGCGGCCGAGGTTCTCGCCCGGGGCCTCAAACCCGAAGCTCACCACGGCGCCGCCATCGACGGCGTGGGCGCGTAGGCCCGCGAGGGCCACGTCAACGCCCCAGATGAGCGCCACGAGGCCCACGATCCCCTCGCCCACCCCCAGCAGGAGGAGCTGGGTGAGCGGTCGGGCGCCGAGCAGGGGCAAGGCCAAGGCCGTCGCCACCATGCCCGCCAAGAACGGCTCGGCCCGGGTGAGCGCCAAGGCGCCCAGACACAGACCGATGAGCGCCCCCCGGGCGGGGCTCACCGCCGTCTGTGTGTCGAGCAGAACGAGGAGCATCCCCAACAACCACAGACCGTAAGCCGCCTCGGGCAGGCCCGGCGCCACGAGGCTGTAGTTGCCCAAGGAGGTGAGGTGGGGGAACACAAAACCCACGAGCAAGGTGAGCCCCACCATCATCGCCGCGTAGGCCGGCATTCGTGGCCGGGTGAGACGCCAGCAGGCGGCGAGTCCCAGCGCCCAGAGCAGTTGGTTGAGCGCGCCCAAGGCCACCACGCTCGGCCCCACGGCCCAGAACAGCGCGCCCTGAACGATCGTCGCCAGAGGCCCATCGGGCAAGATCAGCGCCTCGCCGAGCCGGTCACCCTCGGCGAAGCGCCACGCGGCGTAGACCTGGTCTCCGTAGGTGATCACCGGGTCGGGGCCCCGACCCCAGGCGGTGAAGGCGAGGCCCAAGAACGCGGTGATGAGCGCGGCGATGGCCGGTTTGTCTCCTGAGGCCGGGGGCGCAGGCTCAGGCGAGCCCATAACGCGCCATCTTGTTGAGCAGGCCTTGGCGAGAGAGACACAGTCGCCGGGCGGCGCGGCTGCGGTTCCCGCCCTCGGCGGCCAAGGCCGCGGCGATGGACCGACGCTCAAGGGCCTCCACCTGGGCCTCTAAGCCTTCGCCGTCAGGGGTAGACGTGGCCCCCAGGCCGAGATCATCCGGCACAATCACCGGCCGAGCCCCGGCCATCACCGCCCCACGCTGCACCGCGTGGCGCAGCTCGCGCAGGTTCCCCGGCCAAGGATGCGCCAGGAGCGCCTGGGCCGCGGCGTCGGAGAGCTCATGGCGTCGCCCGATGAGCCCCTCCTGGGCGCTCAAGAAGTGCCGCGCGAGCAGAAGCACGTCCTCGCCGCGATCCCGAAGGGGCGGCAAGGTGATCTCGACCCCACGCAGGCGCCAATACAGATCGTCTCGAAAGCCGCCCTCACGCAACATCGCCGCGAGATCACGGTTGGTCGCCGAGATCAGGCGCACGTCTACGGTGATCGGCCTGTCGGCGCCCACCGGCAAGATCTCCCCACGCTCCAAGGCCCGCAAGAGGCGCACCTGGGTGGCGGGCTCTAGCTCACCGGCCTCGTCCAGAAACAGCGTGCCGCCGTCGGCCTCGGCGAACAGGCCCCGCCGGGCGCGGTCGGCGCCGGTGAACGCGCCTTTGGTGTGGCCAAACAGCGTGCTCTCCAAGAGCGTCGGCGGCAGCGCCCCACAGTTCACGGTGACCAGGGGGCCCCGGGCGCGGCGGGAGGCGAGGTGCACACGCCGGGCGAGGAGCTCCTTTCCCGTGCCGTTCTCGCCGGTCAAGAGCACGGGGAGATCCGTGGGCGCCACGCGGTCGCCGAGGTCGAGGGCCGCACGAAACGGCGGGGAGACCCCCAACATCTGGCCTTCAGGTCGTCCGACGGCGAGCTGCTCCCGCAGGGCGCGCACCTCGGCCTCTAAGGCGGCGCGGGCGGCGGCGCGTTTGACGACGACGAGCAGCACGTCGGGATCGACAGGTTTGCTCAGCAGATCGTGGGCGCCGCGCCGAATGGCCTCCAAGGCCGCGGCTTTGCCCCCGGCGCCGGTGACGACGACGACGATGGGCGGGCTCGGCAGGGCCATGAGCGCGTCGAGCACGCCGAGGCCCTCCTCAACGGACTGCGTCGGCGGCAACATCAGGTCGAGGAGCACCACGGCGGGGGGCTTGGCGCGGGCGGCGGCCAGCGCCCCGGCGGCGTCTTCAGCCTCGGCGACCTCAAAACCTTCGGCGCGCAAGAGCCCACGGGTGAGCCGCCGCAGCGCGGCGTCATCCTCGACCCACAGAAGCGGCGTGGTCTCCGTCATGGCGCCAGGATCGCCGAGGGCGGGGCCCGGCGCAAGGGCGCGCTACAACATCTTCTCAAGGGTCCAGTCGCACTCGCCGTCGTTGAGGTACATGCCGGAGAAGGTGCCGAGCAGCTCATCATCGCCGGAGTCCCAGTCCGCGGCGCCCGACCAGCAGTTCACGTCTCCTGTGGAGGTGATCGTGCAGTCCTGAACGTCGAGGTCGAGGGGCACGAGGTCCCCCTCTCCGCCGCCGTCCGCGTCGGCGAACACGAGGGTGAAGTTGAACTCTTCTTCACCTTCAGTGGTGGTGACGCTGAGCAGCGCCGGGCCGGAGAACGACTCGCCGTCGGCGTCCGCGGCGAGCTCAGCGCGCCAGGCGAGGGTGGGCGAGCCCTCTCCGCAGGTCATCTCGCCGGTCCAGTCGCCGGCGAGCTCCAGGTTGGGCCCGCAGGCCGTGAGCAGGGTGAAGAGAAGGACGGTGCGGCGCGAGGTCATCCGTGGCTCCGAGACGAGGGGGGCGATCCCACAGCCTACAACGTGTCCTCCGCGGCGGCGTTGGGCAAGCGGAGGGGGGCGAGGAGCCGAGACCGGGCAGACTGAATAGAGACGCTCATCCCCGAGGCCCTCATGCGCCCCTTCACGCTCCGACCCCTCGCAGAGACCGATCTCGACGCCCTCGTGGCCTTGGACAGCGACCCCGAGGTCATGCGATTTATCAACGGCGGTCAGGCCACGCCGCGCGCGCTCTGCGCCGAGGTCTTGCTCCCGCGGATGCTCGCCCAGGCG
>JAKLKE010000512.1 GCA_023150775.1 Myxococcota bacterium | reverse complement strand
CGTGGTCGTGCGTGACGCCGACGGCTTCTTGCTCGCTGAGGCGTCCCTGCAGGGCCGCATCGTGCGTTACGTCGGCCTCGGCGCCTGGGCCGGGAACACCACGATGAACTACCTCGTGCGTGAAGAAGAGGACCGCGTCTTGCCCGAGACGGCCTCGGAGCACCTCTCCGACGACCTCTACCGCCAGCTCAGCCAGCTCGTGTACAACGCCAAGGTGCAGTCCGAGCTGCTGCGGCCGGCCCGGGCGGCGCGCTGATGTTTGGCCTCCTCCCGCTCACCTTCGCCCTGCCCTTCGTCATGCCCCAGCCGGGTTCTTGGCGCGACCGCGACGACGCCCACAACTACACCTGCACCTTCATGACCCTGGAGCAGGCCCAGCTCGCCCGGCCCGGTGCGGTGCGGCCAAGAGGGCCCCGGGGCGACCTCTACGAGCGCGACGTCGTGCTCTGCCAAGAGCGGATGTTGCCCCTCGGACTACGCTTAGACGCCGATGAGGCGATCCTCTCGACCCTCGACGCCCGGGTGAGCGAGCTCGCCGGGGCCGCGCGCTCCCGACGCCCGGATCTGGAGGGCGCCACCTGGCTTGTGGAGGTGTATTACCCGAGCCCCGCGGTCTCGGCGAAGATCGGCTTCGCCACCAAGAACGCGCTCATGGCCGAAGGCTTAGGCGTCTCCGACCGAACGCCCACCTTGGCCGCCGGGGACGTCCAGGTCATCACCCGAATGCCGCCGAGCGAGGCTTACCCCACGGCCTGCCGCCGCTACACCGACAACGGCAGCCTCGGCGCGGCGGACGTGCTGCTCGCCGTGGTGCTGCTCGACCGCCAAGAGACGGCCCTTCACGCCGGGCTCTGCGCGGCGGGGAGCTGGACGTGGCTGCGATGATCCCCTGGCTCCTCTCGCTCAGCCTCGCCTTCGCCGCGGATCCCGCGGAGGAGGCCCAGCGTGTGGAGCTTGAGCGCGCCCGGGCCCAGGTCGCGGATCAGGTCCACCTCGCCGTCTTCGACCTCATCGATGAGCTGGTCTATCGCCTGAGCCAAGAGCCCGTCTTCTCTTCGCCCACCCCCGTCGTGCTCGCCGGGGTGAGCGTGCCGGTGGGCTTGGGCACGGGCCTGCAGGCGCTCATGGAGAACCACCTCGCCGGGGTGATGTTGGCGAACCCCGAGACGAACCTGCGCCTCGTGCACTGCCCGCAGTGCACCGCCGTGGTGGTACGCTCCTCCGCAAAGGGCACCGTCGTCTCCCGGGGGGTTGACGACCCGGCGCTGCTCGCGGAGCTGGGGGTGGAGGCCGGTCGCCACGCCTTGTTCATCGACGTCGAGGCCGAAGGTGCCTTCCTCGTGCTGCGGGCGCGGCTCACCGAGCTGAGCGCTGAGCTGCCCATCGTCTGGAGCCACACGCTCTCCACCTCGACGGCCACCCCGGCGCTCTTACGAGACCCCACGGCGCTCAAGTCCGCTGAAGAGGCCCGGGCCGAGTACCTCAACGTCCTGAACGGCCAAGGTGCGGTGGTCATCCCCGCCCGGGTGAACGTGCGCACCTACGCCTTGCCCGAGGGCGACAACGCCGGCACCGCCCCTCCCCCCTTCATCTGGCTGCAGACGGGGGTGGAGCTGAGCCCCACCGTCGCCCGCCGCTGGACCTCGTCGATGATGCTCGGCTACGCGCTCATCCCCCAAGCGTACCAGGGCCTCATGGCGCAAGCGCGCATCTCTCGCCTCGTCACCGGCCAGGCGCGCAGCCTCACCCACCCCGACCTCTACCTCTTCGGCGGCCTCTCGCTCAGCACCGTGTGGGGCCCCGGGACGGCCTCGTTCCGAAACAACACGCTCACCCTGGACGAGATCCTCACCGACACCAACCTCGACGAGCCCCGGGCCACCTTCGGCGCCGTTCATGTCGGCGCTGAGCTGCGCCTGGGCAACCGTGTGGGCTTCGGCTTCTTCTTGGAGACCTTGCCCTCGTTCACCTCCTCCCGAAACTTCGGGCGTTACGCCACCTTGGGCCCCATCGAGGCGCACTCCTTGGGCGCGGAGGTGGCGTTTTGTTTCTGAGCCTCCTCCTCATCACGCTCTCTGGCCCCGCCGCCTGGGCTGGGCCCGACGACACCCGGGACGCCCTCGACCGCCTGGGCGAGATCCTGGAGCTGCGCATCGAGGACGGCAGCTTGCCCAAAGACAAGGTCTCCCCGGCGATCCTCGTGAGCGCCACGCCGCGCTACGAAGAGACGGCGGCGTGGTTCGGCACCGGCGCCGTGGAGGTGCTGCAGGCCGCGCTCGGCGCCGAGGGGCTGCGGGTGTGTGAGGCCTGCGCCGCCCCCCGGGTCGTCGCCATCGACGGCGCCTTGAGCTACACGACGGGCCCGCCGAGCCTGGACGAGCTCCAGCGCCTCGACGAGCTGAACCGCGGCGACGCTGCGCCTGCGCAGAGCGGCATCTGGCTCGATGAGCACAAAGGTGGGGTCTCGATCCGCATCGTCGAGCTCTCGACGGGGCAAGTGCTCTTCGCCCAGAACGTCGATCCAACGCTCGTTGAGGTGCGAAACACCGAGCGTGTCTACACGATGAGCGAAGAGCTGGAGCGCCGCGCCCGCGGCGACACCCTCACGCACAGCTTCGCCGACTTCGCGCTTTACCCCGGCCAACACTTCTCTTGGGACGTCTCCGACCAGTGGGGCCCGACCAACCGAAACCTCGCCGGGGCCACCTTCTCGATCTTTGACCCCGTGCTCGGCGTCGGCGGGCATTACCACCGCATCACGCCCCTGTACAACGTCAGCGTCGGCGGCAAGGTCATCTTCAGCTTGCCCACCGCCGCCGTGCAGTCCGTCAGTGAAGACCTCGACGACGGCGAGGTCATCGACCCGCTGCTCACCGCCGCCGCCGTGGTACGGGTGCCGTTTGGGCGCTCCAACTACGGCGTCGTGCTCGTGGCCTCGACGAACGGCGAGGTCGGCGTCGGCATCTCTCTGCTCAACATGCGCCTGCTCCCGGTGATCCCATGAACCAGGCCCCAAGCGCCTCCCGCCTCTGGCTGCTCCTCCTCTTTGGCGGCTGCGCCACACGCAACTACACGCATTACCTCATCGAGCCCGCGCCGGAGACCAACCCCGCGCTCATCGAGGAGGAGGGCACCCAGCTTCGGCCCTTCGGCTTCGGCTCCACCACGGCGATGACCGTGCGCTGGAACGACGGCGACGTGATCACCGAGGTGCAGATCCCCATGTTGGCCAGCGGCCAGCGCATCCTCATCGAGCACAGCTCCTCCACGGGATCCATCGAGAGCATCCCGACGACGCGGCTGGTGCCCCCGCCGCCCACCGTCGCCGACGACACCCTCGACGCGGCCTACCGGGCGCGGGGCCTGCGGGTCAACCCCGACGCCGCCGAGGTGAGCCTCGCCACCTCACGCTCCCGAATGCAAGAGGCCATCGCGACGGGCAACTACGCCTTGGCCCTGGAGTGGGCCGAGCTGATCCTCGCCCGATACCCATCCCATCCCGAGACCTTACGCGCGAAGGGCTCGATCCTGCTCATGCTCGGCGAGCGTGAGAAGGCCATCGAGATCTACGAGCAGGTCGAAGAGATCGAGTCTGACCCCGGCGTGCGTCGCCAGCTCGACGCCCTACAGCGCCAAGAATAGCCAGTCGAAGGAAAGAACCGTGCAGATTCTTGGTCTGATCATCCTCGCGTTTGTGGTGCGCTACGGCTTCGCTGAGCGCGCCGACACC
>JAKLKE010000511.1 GCA_023150775.1 Myxococcota bacterium | reverse complement strand
CGCTCTGCCGCGCCTGGGCGCGCGGCTGTGGCTATGCCGTCTGAGGAGGGCATCAATGTTTATGATCGTCGCTGTATTGGGAGGGGCAGGGCCTCGGGACGTGGGAGGCCGCCGAGCGCGCGCTGGAGAGCGTGTGGGGGTGCGACATCAACCCGCACGCGGTGGACATCGCGCGGTTCCGGCTGCTGCTGGAGGTGCGCGGGCGGACGGGCGTGAATGATGTGGACCGGCTCGCGGGGTTGACGTTGAACCTCGCGGCGATGGACTCGTTGATTCCTTGGGAGCGGGCGACCGAGAGTCTGTTCCCGGCGATGGACCGGCTGGCGAAATATGCGACGGCGGAGGAGCGGAAGGCGAACGCGGAGTTCTTGGGGCGGGCATTCCGTGTGGTGGTAGGGAATCCACCGTACATCACGCCGAAGGATAGGAAGAAGCGGGAAGACTACGCCAAGTTCTGGCCGGCATCGTGTTTCATGAACTTCGCCCTGTCTGCCCCGTTTATCGAGCGTTTCTTCTCACTGGGCATGGACGCGGGATTCGTAGGACAGATCACCGCTAACAGCTTCATGAAGCGGCAGTTCGGTCGTCCCGTCATCGAGAAGGTCCTCGGAAGGTACGACCTCACGAGTGTTGTCGATACGAGCGGTGCGTACATCCCGGGCCACGGGACGCCGACAGTGATTCTTTTTGGACGCGCACGGCCGCAGTCAGCAGAGATGGTTCACGCAATCCTTGGGAAGCGTGGAGAACCGAAACGTCCGGCAATTCCCGAAACAGGATTCGTCTGGTCAGCAATCGTGTCTGCCCGTGGAGATGAAAGTCAGTTCGTAACATCAAGGTTTGTAGCAAAAACCTCGTTTCTTCGGCACCCATGGAGCCTGGGTGGTGGCGCTGCCGCCGATGCGAAAGAGACCATCAACTCGGCTGGCGGCCAAACCCTCGGGCAGTTGGTCACCGAGGCAGGCCGGTCCTGCATTACCGGCGAGAGTACGTTGTTCGAATTCGAGGCTTCGCTATCTAGAAGAATCGGCGCGCCAGGAGCTGTCGTCCACGAGTTGATTCGAGGAGAGTCGCTGCGAGACTACGCAACTGGCGAGGCGGACGCCTTGTTTTTGCCGAACACCCTGCACACTTCGGCGCCGCTCCCTCCAGAAGCAATGGGAGCCTCTTTTGCGTATCTATCGCGGTTCAAGCAAGTATTGCGTGCGCGCATCGTGTCAGGGAGCACGTCCATGGAGGCTGGTGGCAAGGTTTGGTACGAGGCCCGACGGGTGAGCGCGGCTAAATTCGCAACGCCCCTCTCCCTGGCGTTTGCACTGATTGGCACGTACAATCAGGTTGTGTTGGGACGTGGCGGGCAGGTCTTTCACGACTCCGCACCAGTCATCAAGCTCAGTCCGGGCTCGAGTGTCGCCGATCACCTCGACCTGTTGGGCATGCTGAATAGCAGCGCGCTCGGCTTCTGGATGAAGCAGGTGTTCCACGACAAGGGAAACGGCGGCATCGGAGGGGGCATCGCGGCAGAGGACTGGGAGCGATTCTTCGAATACGACGCCACAAAACTCCAAAAAGCCCCCCTCATCTCCGACGACCGCCCCGCCCGCATCGCCCTCGCCACCGCCCTCGACGCCACCGCCCAGTCCCGTGCCGCGTGCCTCCCGGCCGCCATCCTCGCGTCCTCCGCCTGGACGTCGGCGGATCTCCCCACCCGCCTCACCCAAGCCCGCCTCGACTACGCCCGCCTCACCCACGTCATGGTGGCGCTCCAAGAAGAGCTCGACTGGCTCACCTACGGCTCCTACAAGCTCATCGACCCCGTCAAGACCGTCCCCCCCGACGCCATCGAGCCCCTCGCCCCCGGCCACCGCCCCTTCGAGATCCTCTTCGCACGCGCCGACGACGAGGCCGATCCCGACGAGAAGTCCGCCTGGTGGTCGCGCCACGGCCACGACCGGGTGACGGAGATCCCCGCGCGCTACTCCCCCGCCCACCGCGCCCGCATCCAGGCACGGATGGACCTCATCGAGGCGGATCCGCGCCTCCAGCTCCTCGAAGCCCCGGCGTACAAACGTCGCTGGCAGACCCCTGACCTCGCCAAGGCCGAGAAGGAGGCCGCGGAGTCCTGGCTCCTCGACCGCCTCGAAGACCTGTTCGCGCCAAAGTCGGAACAGTCGAGACACGCCGCCGCCGCCGAGCTCGCCGAGCCGAAGCCTTACCGTCTGGAGTCTGTCGTCGCCGCCTGGCAGCGTGATCCCCGCGTGGCCGCCGTCGCCGGTGTCTGGACCGGGTCGGGCGCCGCCACCGATCTCACCCTCGTCGCGGAGAAGCTGCTCCGCAAGAACGCCATCCCCGACAACCCGTACCGCGTCTACACCGCTGAGGGCCTGCTCAAGCTCGGCGAGTGGAAGCGTGTGTGGGCGCTCCAGGACCAGGAGGACGCCAAGGTCGCCCAGCTCATCGACCCACGCACGAACGAGCCGCTGCTCGACGAGGCCGGCAAGCCGACCAACACCATCCCGCTCCCCCCGAAGTTCGACAAGGCTGACTTCCAGGCGGACTACTTCTCCACGCGCGGCAAGCTCAACGTGCCCCGCGAGCGCTTCATCGCCTTCGCCGACCTCAGCCCCGCCCGCTACGGCTGGAACGGCTGGCGCGACCGCGAGCGCGCCCTCGCGCAGGTGGAGGCGTACACCCTCGCCGAGACCGACCCGGAGCTGCCGCTCCCCGTCCCGACGTCCGCCGATCCCCGACGCTGCGGCCCCACGCTCGGCCTCTGGGAGAGCCTCCCCGACGTGAAGCGCTGGGCCAGCGCCAATGAGCACGCGGAGCTCTCGTCGCTCGCCCAGGAGGTGTGTCGCCAGCCGCGCTGCCCGTGCCCCGTGGTCGAGAAGTGGCAGGCGTGGCGCCGCGGCGACCTCGTGCTGGGCGCCGAGGGCACCGGCGCGACCACGACCGTCTCCGTCGAGGAGCGCGCGGCGGTCATGGCCCTGTTCGACAAGAACCAGACCTCGCTCCTGGGCGGCGACGCCTACGAGGAGCTTCCCCACGATAGGCTGATCGCCCGCTGGAAGGGGCCTGCCGAGCGGCTCGCCGCTATCCTTGACGACCTGATCGCCACGGGTGATGTCGAGCTCAAGGGTCGGGCCAGACAGCAGCGCTACGTCCGTACGGGCCAGGGCGAGCCCCGAGTCTCGAAGTGAACCCCCGCCAAACCTCAATTTCTTTTTAAGTCTTTAACTCCACTTCCGCGAGCTGCGACCACCCATGAGCTACCGTTCCCAGTCCCTGCACCAGCTGATCGAGGACCGCAACCGGAGCCTCTTCCTCCCCCACATCCAGCGACCGTTCGTCTGGAAGGAGGACCAGATGATCCGGCTCCTGGACAGCTTGATGCGCGGCTACCCGATTCAGACCTTTCTCCTGTGGAAGACGAAGGAGTTCATCAAGGCACGGAAGTTCATGGATGCCATCGAGCGCGACGTGGACCTCCACAAGCTCTACGACGTGCAGAAGAGCGAAGAGGGGGTGGAGAAGGTCTTCGTGCTGGATGGGCAGCAACGGCTTCAGACGTTGTTCACCATCTTCGACGGCGCCATCCTGGACGACGGCAAGCGGCGAGAAGCGTGGATCGACCTGCTGAGCGGCACTGAGGCGGACGATGAGGGGCTGTACTACAGCGGTGACCGTCGAGATTGATACGCTCAGCCCACGGCATAACCGCATCCTCTCGCCCAAGACTGGCATAGT
>JAKLKE010000510.1 GCA_023150775.1 Myxococcota bacterium | reverse complement strand
ACCCCGGCCCTACGCTCTCAAATGGGCACGGAGTACACAACTCTGCAGCCCGCAGACCAGTGGTCCGCGAGCCTCGGCCTGAGCTGGGGCCTGTGAGAGCGCGCCGCCGCGCTTGAACGTGGCCGCCCTATCGAATAGTGGGCAGCCCTGCCTTCGAGGAAGCCATGGCCAAAGCCCCCGACCTCTCCAACGTCCGCAACATCGGTATCGCCGCCCACATCGACGCCGGCAAGACCACGCTCACCGAGCGGCTCTTGTTCTTCACCGGGGCGAGCCATCGCATCGGCGAGGTTCACAACGGCGAAGCGCACATGGACTACATGGCGGAGGAGCAGGCCCACGGCATCACGATCACCGCCGCGGTGACGAAGTGCCCCTGGAAAGGCCACCTCATCCAGGTCATCGACACCCCCGGGCACGTCGACTTCACCATCGAGGTCGAGCGCTCGATGCGTGTGCTCGACGGCGCCGTGGTCGTGCTCGACGGCGTGCGGGGTGTGGAGCCCCAGACCGAGACGGTGTGGCGCCAGCGCTCCAAGTTCGGCGTCCCGGCGATGTTTTTCATCAACAAGATGGACCGCCCCGGCGCCGACTTTGGCCGGGCGATGGACACCATCCGCCAGCGCCTCAAGGCCGAGCCCGTGCCCGTCGTGGTGCCCCTGCCCAGCGAAGGCGCGGTGATTCACCTCATCGCGAAGACGCGCATCCGCTTCGCCGGAGAGAGCGGCGAGCAGGTCATCAGCGAGCCCTGCGATGAGGACACCTGGGCGTCCTTGGCCGAGCACCGCGAGAGCCTCTTGTTGGCCTGCGCCGAGGTGGACGCCAAGATCGAAGAGCAGGTGATGATGGAGGAGGAGCCCTCCGCCGAGGCGTTATGGGCGGCCCTGCGTAAGGCCACCCTGCTCGGCAAAGCGAACCCCTGCTTCGGCGGCACGGCCCTCAAGAACCTCGGCGTGCAGCCGCTCCTCGACGGCGTCATCGCGCTCCTGCCCGCGCCGCTCGACCGCCCGGCCTCCCTCGGCACCACCGCCAAAGGTGAAGAGCTCGTCGAGATGGACCCGGCGGGCCCCTTCGCCGCCGTGGCGTTTAAGGTGCAGCTCTGGGAGGGCCGCCGCCACGTCTTCGCCCGGGTGTACCGCGGCCACCTCGCCCCGGGCGACGAGGTGCTCATCGCCGGGAGCGAGCCCCTCAAGAAAGAGCGTGTGGCGCGTATGTTTGACGTAGACGCCGCCAAGAAGACGCGCATCGACGACGCCTGGGCCGGGGAGATCATCCTCATGGCCGGCCTTCGAACCGTCACGACCGGCGACACCATCTGCGCCCCCGCGCACCCCGTGATGCTCACCCGCATCGAGGCCCGTGAGCCCGTGCTCGGCCTAGCGATTGAGCCCATGGCCTCCAAAGATGAAGAGAAGCTCCTCGACGCCTTGGGCAAGATCCAAGAGGAGGACCCGACCCTCAAGCTGCAAGAAGACAAAGAGACGGGCCAGCGGGTGCTGCGCGGCATGGGTGAGCTGCACCTGCAGATCACCTTCGAGCGCCTCAAGCGTGAGTTTGGCCTAGAGGTGCGTGTGGGCCGCCCCGACGTGGTCGTGCGCGAGACCATCGCCGGCCCCGGCAGCGCCGAGGCGCTCTTCCACCGCGTGATCGAGGCCGACACCAAGACCATCGAGCTCAAGGCCGCGGCGAAGGCGTCTGTGCGCCCCCTCAACCGCGGCGAAGGCATCAAGTTTGTCGGAAAACCGACCTTCAAGCCCGAGGGCACGCCCGTCTCCACCGCCGTGGCCGACGCGGCGACCTTAGGCGCCAAAGACGCCGCCATCGCGGGCGTGGTGGACGGCAGCCCCCTGCAAGACGTCGAGATCACCCTGCACGAGATCGAGCTCTTCGGCCCGGCCTCCTCGGCCCAAGCCGTGCGTGTCGCCGCCGCCGAGGCCGTGCGCAAGAGCCTCCAGGCCGCCGGCGGCCTCGTCCTGCGCCCGATCATGAAGGTCGAGGTCGTCACCCCCGACGACACCCTCGGCGCCGTGCTCGGCGACCTCCAGTCCCGCCACGCGCTGATCCACGGCACCACCAGCATGGGCGACGTGTCGTCTGTGCAGTGTGACTGCGCGCTGGACCGGCTGTTGGGCTACACCACCGTGCTGCGGAGCATGACGAAGGGTCGTGGGCAGTTCACGATGGAGTTTGCGCGGTATGATGTGGCCTAGGTGATCAGAGCGAGGGGCGCGGGACGTCCTACCTCGCTCTGCTCGCTAAGTAATCGAACGCACGTCGCCAATCAGCCCAAATTCGCAACCTGCCCAAGCTGGTTCTCGATCTGGAAGTTGATCACGGTCGGGTTCACCTTGTAGTGCCGCGCGATCTCGTCGTCGAAGAGGCCCTGGCCTTGGAGGGCCAAGATGCCCATCGCGGGCGCGAGGAGCTCCGCGGCGAAGGCGCGGCCCTCTTGCTCAACGGTGGAGTAACCCCGGGTGAGCAGCCTTGGCCCGTCGTGGGAGGCGGCGGGCAGCCAACGATGCAGGGCGCGGACCTGATGGAATCGAAGGTCAGGCTCGGGCAGCGGCGGCAGGGCGAGCTGGTGGCCGTCGCCACGTCGAGACGAGAGCGCCCCGGAGAAGACGCCGCGGCTGCGTGAGGGTGTGCTCCCGGCCTCACGCTGGACAAACCGCACCCGAATGGGGCCGACGCACGCACCGATGAGCTCGGGCACACTTCCGACACAATCGACCAGCTCCGCCCGCACCCGGCGAGCGCGCGCGTAGCCAAGCTGCCAGGGGGCCCAACCCACGGAGGTCTCGCCGAAGATTCGTGTGAACGACTGTGCTGAGACGATCGGCTCTCCAGAGAGGTCGAGCCCGGCCAGAAACTCCTTGGCGACGCTCACGTTCTTGAGGAGGCTGGCGGGGTCAGACACATCCAACACGTCACGCCAAACGCCGGAGGGTAGGGTGTGTATCACGGACACGAGCTCGTCCATCTGCTCGTCCGACAGGTCGGTCTCGTAGGGGTCTTCGCCGACAGCGGCCAAGATCTCGCAGAGATCTCGCTCGTTCTCGGCTGAACGCCCCACCGCGCTCCAGGACTCCCGAAGCTCCATGACCTCCGCGGAGGAGTCCTCTACGAGACGCTCCAGGACCGCGTTGACGAGCTCGGTCACGCCCGCGCGGAGCTGCTCCACCGACACACGCTCGTCGCCTTCTCCGCAGAAACGTGCGCCTCCTGCGGGCGCGTCGGGCCGCCACACCACCCGCACGTCTGGGCCATCGCGGAACAGGAGCACGTCGGGGAGCGCCATGCCCTCCCGAGCGGCCAGGAGACTGTGCCGTTTTGTCCACGCGCGCACATCTGCCCGCCCCACAGGCTCACTCAAGGCGCGGGCGCCGAGGCCTACCCGCTCGTGGCGGGCGGACTCGTTCAGGACGCTCCAGTAACGATGCACAAACCACTTGGCCAAAGGCAAGGCGCTCACATAAACGTAGTCTCTCGCGTTGCCATCGGAGGTGAGGTAGGAGATCACGGATCGATTGTTCACCAACACCCGCAGCCTACACCAAGTGCGCGCGAGGGCGGCGTCACGAACGCCAGGGGCGTCCTCCCAGTTGACCTTGATCTTCAACATCACCAGACCTCCCGCCGAAGACGGGGGTCGTCCGGCCATTCGAGCTCATCGTCCAAGCGCCATCCTTTGTACCAGCCCTGCCCCTGGTTGATCAGGCGGGCGATGTAGACGTCTCCGCGCAGACGCCCCCAGATGTAGCGGGGATA
>JAKLKE010000050.1:23530-23794 GCA_023150775.1 Myxococcota bacterium | reverse complement strand
AAACACGATCTCTTGGGGGCAGAGGCAGACGTTCACGAGCTCCCAGAGCTCCCACCCGCCCCGCTGGCGGCGTCGCTCACCCGCCAACACGCTCTGGAGCCACTCATCGAGCTCAACATCCACCCACGGCTGAAGGTTCTCGTCCTGGGGCGCTGTCCACTCCTCCGCGACGATGTCGCGAAACTCCTCGGCGGTCTCCGCCTCGCAGCCGTATAGCAGGTTGTGGAGTATCGGGTCGATGATCGGCTGGAGCGTCGGCCCGGG
>JAKLKE010000050.1:0-23520 GCA_023150775.1 Myxococcota bacterium | reverse complement strand
GGAAACGCGCGCGATGAACCACCGCCCCCTGCTCACGTTCGCGTCCGTGCTCCTGACCGCGTCCTCTGCGGCCGCGGAGGAGCGCGTGCTCGTGCTCGTGCAGGAGCACGACGAGCGCGGCCCCGGCGACGACGCCCTTGAGCGCACGTTTGCCCCACAGGCGAAGGGCGCTCGGCGGGCGGCTCAATGGGTCCATGGGCGCTCCTCGGGGAAGCCCCATCGTACCCACAACACACGCCGCCGAGGGCCGTTGACCAACAGTTGACCCGAAGCTGGTCAGAGGTCTACCAGCACCTCGTCCAGGGCCGCGTAGCTGGAGACGATGCCTTGGGCCATGTTGCTGGCGACGATCTCATCCCGAGTCCGCTGGCTGTCGTAACGAAGCCGCATCGAGACGGTGGTGACGCCGTCATCTTCGCTGAACGTCACGGTGCCGACCACGTCGCCCTCGTGCCAAGGGTCGTCAAACTGCTCCGTGGTGACGATCTTCTCGTTGGGGACCAGCTCCACAAACTGGCCGTTGACGCCCATGCTGCGGCCCTCGGCGTCACCCCACACATAACGGTAGGCGCCGCCGACCCGCGCGTCGATCTGGCAGTCCGTCATCTGCCAGGTGCGCAGCTTGCCCAGCCAGCGGGGCACTAAAGAAGGGTCGATCCAGGCGCGGTAGACGAGGTGAGCGGGGGCGTTGAACGCGCGGACGAGGAGCAGATCGGTGTCGTTGGGGGTGGTCACTTGCATGGGGTTTGGGGCGTTCATTGTGCGGACTCCTGATGTGTTTGATGGGGTTCAGCGTTCAATTGTCGGCGCGCCAGCTTGGCCAAGAACCTCGATCAGCTCGTCCAGGCCGGCGTAGCTGACCTCGACGCCCCAGGCCACGTCGCTCTTGATGACCTCGTCACGCACCTGCTGGTTGTCGTAATGAAGGGTCGTGATCGCGGTGGTGACGCCGTCCTCTTCGGTGAACTCAACGGTGGCGATGACGTCGCCCTCGTGCCAAGCCTCGTCAAACACCTCTTTGGTGACGATGCGCTGGTTCGGGACGAGCTGAATAAACTGGCCAGAGATGCCCATGCTGTGGCCTTCGTTGTCACTCCACACATAGCGGTAGGCGCCGCCTTCGCGCAGGTCGATCTTACACTCCACCATCTGCCAGCCGGGGAGCTTGCCCAGCCAGCGGGGCACGAGGCTGGGGTCGGTCCAGGCGCGGTAGACGAGGCGCGCGGGGGCGAAGAACTGCCGGGTGAGCACCACGTCGGTCTCGCCCTGGAGGGTCAGGCGCAGAGGTTCGGGGCGAGTCATCGGTTCGATCCTTGTGATGGGTTGTTGTCTGTATTTGAGCCACCGTCTTGGGCGGCACCCTCTTGGGCCTCGGCGTCTAAAGCCTCCTGCGCCATCAGCTCGGCGAGCACGTCGTCAAGCCGCTGGAACTGCTCCTCCCAGGCGCGGCGATACCCCTCCAGCCAGTCGTTGGCCTCGGCCAGGGGTCGCGCGACGAGGCGACGAGGGCGGCGCTGGGCGTCTTGCCCCACCGCGATGAGCCCGGCGCGCTCCAGCACCTTGAGGTGTTTGGAGATCGCCGGCTGCGACATCGAGAACGGTGCCGCCAGCTCAGACACCGTGGCCTCTCCTTTGGCCAGACGGCTGAGGATGGCGCGGCGGGTGGGGTCGGCCAGGGCGTTGAAGGTCAGGTCGAGCTGGACAGCGTTCATCGTTTCACCATTCGGTTATATAACCTAATGGTTACTTACCAGCTCCGACAAAGGCCGTCCAGGGGGACGGCCTAAGTTTGCGAACGATCAGCCTGGGGTCGGGATCTCACAGCCATCGGGGCCGCAGACCGGGGCGTCCTTCGCCGCCTTGGGTGTGGGCTCTAAGGCCCAGGCGCGCTGCATCGCCGCCAAGAAGGTCTCCACAGGCTGGGCCCCGGAGACCCCGACGCGGCCGTCGATGACCACGAAGGGCACCCCTCGGGCGCCAAGGGCCTGGGCCTCGCGGCCATCCCGCTCCACCTGGGCGGTGAAACGCCCGGAGCGCAGGGCCTCCTCGGCGGCCTGAACGTCGAGGCCGAGCTCACCGGCCAGCTCCAAGAGCGCGGGGAGGGTGAAGATGGAGCGGCCCTCGCCGAAGTACGCGCGGTACAGGCGATCCCAGGCGGCGCCGGCGAGGCCCGCCTCGGCGGCGAAGGCGAGGAGCTCATGGGCGCGGCGGGTGTTGCCGACGTGGTTGTCGCCCACACGGTAAGGGCTCAGCCCGTCGGCGGCGGCGAGGGACTCGATGTGCTGGAACATGCCCGTGAGCTGGGCGTCGCTGGCCCGGATCTTCTTCTTGAGCATGTCCCGGGCGGGCTCGGTGTGATCCAGCGGGTAGCTGGGGTCGAGCTGGAACGAGCGGTGAACGATCTCTACGTCGTCCTTGTGCTCAAACTGCCCCAGCGCGGCGTTGAGGCGCGCGGCGCCGACACCACACCAGGGGCAGATCACGTCCGACCAGATCTGAATCTTCATCATGGGCTCCAGGCAGAAGCAGTGAGCTAATCACCCGCGGCCGCCCGGCGAGGCTCAGTCGATCCACTCGTTCACCAGCGCCGCGCTCTCCTTCTTGAGCGGGATGGTGAGCGCCCGCAGCGCCGCCTTCGAGCCGACGAGCCAGGGCTCGGGGAAAGACCGCGCCGCGCCAGCCTCCCCCAAGGCCAAAAGCCGCATCGCCTCCTGGGCCGCCACCTCGCCGAGGCCTTTGGGGCTCGACTCCAGCACAAACGGCGCCGGGTTCGCCGCGCGTAACCACGACCGATCAAACGCGATGACGGGGATCTTGGCCAAGGAGGCGTCGTAGAGCAGGCGACTCGCCACAGACGGCGCCCAGAGCTGGGAGTCGGGCTGCACGAGCACCGCCCCACACTGGGCGAGGAGCGCGGCGCTGGCGTTGGCCACATCCGCGCTGGCGTTCACCTTCCGCACGTCTAGCTTGAGCTTGAGCGCCTCACAGGCCTCGCCGAGCTTGTCCCACCACAGACTCTCCGGGTCTTTGAGGCCACGGATGGCGCCCAAGGTGGTCATGCGGGGCAAGAGCCCTTGGAGCCGGGTGAGGGCGGCCAGCGGGTCAACCCGCACAGAGAGCCCGATGGCGTCGCCGCGTCCAGAGGCGAACACCAGGCTCACCTGCAGCTCCCGCAGGTTGTCGGCCAGAAACGCCGCGGCGTCGGCCTCGGCGCCCAGCTCATACGAGAGCCGGGTGACGCCGGTGACGTTGGCCTTGAAGGTCTCCACGAGGGTCTGGGTGCGCTCGCTGGTGTCGGAGCTGAGCACGAGCACCGTGGCGCGCTCGGCGGCGAAGCTGAGGCGAGGCCCGAGGGCCAAGGCGCCGAGGCCGAACAGAAACGTGCGTCTGTCGAAGCTCATGAGACACCTCCTGAGGACCACAGGACCATCACCGTCGGCGGCAGGCTGAGATCACCGGGGACGACCCCTACCCCGCCCGGATCATTCGCCACGGCGGCGATCACCTCGGTGGCGCCGGGCATTCGTTTGTACATCAGCCGCGCCATCTGGCTCTCGATGATCGGCATCTGCCGCTCAAAGTTGGACTCACTCCAGCCCATGATCTCCTCCAGCGCGATGTTCTGGGCCTCGCTGTGGGCGGGCATCAGGTAGAACAGCGTGCGCTGACCGGCGGGGGTGGACTGCACCATGCCACGAAACAGGGCCTTGAGGTGTTTGTCGGGCAAAGGCGCGACGAAGCCCGAGGAGGCGTTGGCGATGAGCACGGCCTTGGGGCTCGTGGCGGCGGGCGCGGGCGGCGGCGCGGGGCTAGGCTCGGGCGGCGGCGTGGGGCTCGGCTCGGGCGGCGGCGGCGTGGGCGGCGTCTCCTGAGCGAAGGCGGCGGGGACGAGGGTGACGGCGAAGGCGCCGAGCACAAATTGGCGGCGATCCATCTCAGAACCCCGCCGCGAGCTGGCCCTGGACACCCCAGCCCCAGGTCTGACTGTCGAGCTCATAGGCGATCTCCACCTGGGACTTGAGCGCGAGGTGTAAGCCCAGCTCGTGCCTGAAGCCCACGAAGGTCTCCAGCTCAGGGCCCGTGGTGTTGAACCAGGCGTAGACCGGGTCGGCGGGGTCCACGTTGATGTAGTCGAGCATCACATAGGGGGTGGTCTTGTTCACCGGCACGCCCAAGATCGCGAAGGCCGTGACGCTCTGGTAGGTCTCCCCTTCGTAGCCGTGAATCGTGAGGTAAGCCTCGGCGCTGAGCTCCACGGGGCCGCCTTGCCACACGGCGGAGGCGCCGAGGATGGTCTCGCGGGCGTCGTCGATGATGGTCTTCACCGCGAGCACCTCATCTTCGTCCTTCTCGTCTCCGGTGAGCCGGGACTCGTCGTGGACGTCTACGAGGTCGGTGTAGCCGCCGACGCCCACCTGAAAACCCGCCGGGGACTGTATCGCGAGGCGGCCCATGAGCGCCTTGCCGTTCCCGAAGTCGAGCTGCTGGGCGGGGACGCCGGGGTCGGGGGTGCGACCGTTCGTGGCGGCCAACGAGTAGGAGAGCTGCCAGAACCCGACCGGCACTAGGCCGCGGAGCTGCAGGCCGGTCTGGTCGATGGGGAGCTGCTCTTCAAACTCCTCCTCTTCCAAGGCCTCGGGCACCGCCGTAGGCAGGTAACGATAAGCGCCTTGGCTCGCCGTGACCGCCCAAGGCGAGAGCGGCAGGTGGAAGGCGCCGGCGCTCACCTGAAAGTAGGGCTTGGGGGCGAGGATCAGCTCAAGCTGCTCAATGCCGACGGCGAGGCTCTCTTCCTCAGGCTCAAAGGAGATCTCGGTGTTGACCGTCATCTTGCGGTCGAGGTTGGCGGTGTACTGAAACACCAGCTCATCGAGCTGAAACGAGAGGACCTTGTACTCCTCCAGATAGTTCAGGTTCACCGCGCCATACCCACGAAACCGTGTCTGAAGATCGAGGGGGATCTCCGAGGGTGCCACCTCGGCCGCGCCGCGCAGCTCGTCGACCGAGCGCTCCAGGAGGCGCACACGCTCCCGAAGCTCGCTGAGCTGGGCCTCTTCGGCGACAGGCGCCTCCTCCTGGGCTGCAGCGGGTGAAGAGAGCGAGAGCACGAACATCGGGAGCAGGCTTGGCATCATGTCCTCGTCGGATTGGGCTTAGGGGTGATCAGCTCGATTGAAAAATGAGGGTGAAGCCTTGGGCGGACGCGCTGAGCTGGGGCGTCCCCGCGCCGGGCGTGCAGGTGAGCGTGACGTAGGTGCTCCCGTCACGCTGGCCGACGCTGACCTTTCGCACCACAGACGACGCGACCGGCATCCCGGACACGCCCTGGCCGAGGTCGGTGTTGCTGAGCTTGATGCGGTACTCACAGACGCCCTCGTCCTCGATGAGCACGCCCGCGGCGCGCTGGCCGGCGCCGCCCACGAGCCCCTTGAGCACGACGCGGCCGCTGCTCACCGAGAGCTCCAGATCGTCGAGGCGTGAGGGCGCGGGGCTCGGGGCGGAGGCTGACGCGCGGGGCGCTGGAGGCGCCACGGTGGCCTGCTCGACGACGGCGGGCGCGGCGGGGGCGACGGGCGGAGGCGCCTTCGACGCGGTGGTGGGGCCGGTGGTGAGGGCGGCGACGGGCTCACGCGCTGGCGCGGCGGCCGGGGTGGGCGGCGTGTCTTCACGCCGAGGCGAAGGCGGCGCGGTCTTCGTGGCGACCGCAGGCGCGGGCTCGGTCGTGGGCACGGCGGCGACCGCAGGGATGACCCGCGCTCTCAACGACGAGCGGCGCGGCCTCCGGATCGACGGGCGCGGGGGCCTTGGGCTCCTCTACGAGGGAGGGGCGCGCCGTGGTCGTCACCTCTGGCTGGAACATCGTGTTCATCAGCGCGCCGAGCCCCATCGAGAGCAGGATGAGGAGGAGCCCTCCCAACACCAGCCCGAGACGCGTCTTCGCGGCGCCAACGGGCCGCCCGCCCCCATCCGCCGCGCCGCTCGGGCCTCCGCTGCCCACGAAGGAGGCGTCACCGCCAGAAGATCGGCCGGCCTGGGCGCTCGGGAGCGGCGCCAACACCACCGGGGAGCGGGTCAGGCCACGCTCCTCCAAGATCCGCGTGATGTGCTCACGGGCGATGATCTCCGGCACGCCGAGGGAGCGCGCCTGGGTGATGATCACGGCCTCCCCGTCGGGAGTTAAGGTGTCGTCTACGATGGCGCCGTCGATAAAGATGCCGAGCAGCGCCAAGCTGCGATCGATGCGGCGCTGCTCGACGTGCCAGAGGTAAGAAGCGCGCCGCTCCAAGAGCACGCCAGACAGCAGGCTGTAGTTGCGGACCAGCCAGCGCGCCTCGTCCCGCACCTTGGGGTTCCCTTGCTGCGCTTGGGCCCAGCGCCGCCGCTCCTCGATCGCCGCGCGGGTCGTCTCAGAGTCCGTGTCTTTCGTGATCTGGAGGTACTCGAAGATCGACGTGTGTTTGACGAGCTGCACAAAGCTCTCGATCTCGTTGAACTCCGTGTCGGCGGAGCGACCGTAGGGCGGAGGCGAGTCAGAGCTCATCGATCTCTCCCCGAGCGAGGATGGGGCATAGGCGGTGCGCATGGATTGGCCTTCTTGGCGGCATGTGCGTTGTGTTGGGCGGGGTGGACGCGCCCTTACATAGCACAGGCCCCTCGCCTTAACAGGGTTCGTACATCCCCTGACCGACGAATGACATTCACCTGTTAGGGATGGAGAATTCGGCATAATCACGCGATTCCCTCGTCCGCAGCGCCCTCCAAGCACCTCACCTGCGACCCATCTCCCCCTCCCGCCTGAGCGCCTCTGTAGACTCCTTGAACATTCGCAAACTCCACACATAAAATTCCAAAAGCAACCCACAAGACCAGAATTTCGCTCTATTTCAGTCTGCCCCACGACACGCATCTGTCCGGCCAGGCGACTAGACCGGACGGGGTTCAGCTTCGTGATGGTGGGGTGGGCGTGACGCATCGTTCCCTCAGCGCTCCTGGCGCTTAGCTGGCCTGAAAGGTGAGGGTGAACCCGGTGGGGCTCGCGCTGAGCTGGGGCTGACCGGCCCCTGGCGTACAGACGAGGGTGACCGTGGTGTTGCCGCCCTGGGCGCTCACCTTCAGTCGGCTGGCCAGGGGGGAGGCCACGGGCATGGAGCCGATCCCTGTGGCGAGATCTGTGCGAGAGAGCTTGAGGCGGTACTCACAGACGCCGTCGTCCTCGACCAAGAGCCCGGCGGCCTTTTGGCCAGCGCCGCTCACGACACCCCGCACAATCACCCGGCCGCCGGAGACGGAGACGTCGAGATCGCTCAGGGTCGAGGGCGCGGCGGAGGGCGCGGTGGTGGGCGGCCCGGAGGGCGGCCCGGAGGGCGGCGGCGCGGGCGGCCCGGCGGGCGTGACGCTCGCCGTGACGGTGGGGGTGACCGGCGGGGGTGTGGGAGCCGGAGCGGGCGCGGGCGCTCTCGGCTCCACCCGCTCACGGGGCTCGGGGTCGCGTGACTTGGGGGGCTCAGACCGCCTCTCGGGCGGGCTTGGCGCCACCTCAGCGACGGCGACCTCCTCGGGCGCGGCCTCCACCTCGGGCGCGGCGACCTCCTCGGGCGCGGCCTCCACCCCCTCTACGACGGGCTCGACAGGCGCCTCGACGACCGCGACCGGGGGCGGCGCCGGGGTCATCGGCTGTTTGGAGACAAACTGCCCGTTCATCCACGCGCCGAGCCCCATCGAGATGAGGATGAGCAAGGCCCCGGCGAGCACAAAACGAGGGCGGGTGCGCGGCGGCTCGGGCGCGGCGGCGGCGGCGGCGAGGGCGGCGGGAACAGCGACAGGCGCGGCGGCGGCGCGGCGTGGCGCGGCGCTGAGCAAGCTGACCGGGGTGCGCCCGGCGGGTCCACGAAGCAGCTCCAAGAGCGCGATGGTCTCCGAGCCCGCGGCGGCGCGGGCGCCGGGGTTGGACTGGGGGCTCTGTCCTTGGGTGAGGGCCTGAACCTCGGCGATCCGCTCGGCGGGGCCGCAGGGGGGCAGCTCGGCGGCGGCGGCGCGGAGGGCCTCCACAAGCTCGTCTAGGGTGGGGCGCTCCAGGGTGCTGCGGCGTAAGCTGCGCTCCACCACCTCACACAAGGAGGTGGGCAGGCTCTCGGGCAGGGTCAGCTCCTCGGAGAGGATCGCCCGCTGCGCCCGCTCGGCGGACACCCGCTGGAAGGGGTTGCCCCGGCTCAGCACGGTCACCAGCAGCAGCGCGAGGTGGTACACGTCGGTGAGCGGGCTCGGGTTGATCCCGTCGATCTGCTCCGGGGCCAGCTCGGCCATCGCCGTGGGGTTGTTCAAGAGCGCCGAGGGGCGCGGCCCGAGGTTCGGCGTCATCCAGCCGCAGAGCGTGACCGCGCCGTCAGGGCCGAGGATCACCCGCGACGGGCTCAGCCGTCCGTGGGCCCGACCCACTGCGGAGAGCTCGCGGAGGATGTCCCCGGCCGCCACACACACGCTCAAGGTGAGGCTGGGCGAGAGCCCCTGCCCTCGGCCCCGGGCGCGGGTCATGAGCGCGCCGAGGGTCCAGCCCTCAATGAGCGTCATCACCCGCCAGACGACGCCGTTGTTGCCTCCGTCGATGACCTGGCAAAGGCCCGGGCGCTGAGACGCCATACCGCTCGCGGCCTCGGCGAGATACTCCTCACGAAACGCCAGGTCAGACTGCAGCCGGGCGAAGGGCACATGCACCGCGACCGGCGCCGCGTCGTCGCCCTCGTGCTTGGCGTCAAACACGACCCCACACGCGCCGAGGCTCAGAGGCGCGCCGAGGGTCCAAGGACCAAGGCGTAAGGAGTCGTTCACCGCGCGCTCGGGGCGCGCGGCCTCTTGAAGTGCAGGGGATGACATGTTCACGCTCCGAGGCCGTCTTGGCCTTTTCTTCTTCGAGGCCGTCTTGGCCTTGCCTCAAGGGCAAGGGGACGATCTTACCAAGCCTCCCCCGTCATGCAGTCTTTGATGCCCAACCGAAAATTCTTCTTAATCCTAAAACATGCTCACGCAGCGGAAAGTTCTATCTTTGTAGATTCTTTGATCTGGGCGATCCTTGGCGCGTCGTGCGCGGGCGCCTGGAGGAGCGCGTCGGCGCTGAGGGGTTATGTGGAGGGGCTTCACACTCTCCACCGGAGCCCCCATGGCCAACACCCGCCGCGCCTACCACCATGGCGACCTCCGCAGCGCGCTCTTGGAGGTGGCGCGGTCGCTGGTGCTCAGCAAGGGTCCACGAGCCTTCTCGCTCACCGAGGCCGCGCGCCAGGTCGGCGTCACCCACGCCGCGCCGTATCGCCACTTCACCTCCGCCGACGCCATGCTCGCCGCCTTGGCCCAAGACGCCCTCGGCGAGCTCTTGCCGAGCCTACGCGCCGCCGCCCAGGCCCCCGATCCCGCCCCGGCCTTGGCCCGGGCGCTCTTGGACTTCGCCGAGGCGCGCCCCCAAGACCACGACACCTTCAACCTCGCCGGGCTGCAGCACACGGATCACCCGGGGCTCAAGGCCGCCGGGGCCGCCTGCTTCGGGGTGATGGTCGAGGCCCTGGGCGACGCCGGGCGCGCGGCGGCGCTGTGGTCCCTCGCCCACGGCGCGGCGACCTTGGCCCGCCGAGGCGCCCTCGACGGGCTCGTGCCCGATGACGCGCGCCTCGCCGCCATCGAGGACGCCGCGCGTCACATCGGCGCGGCCCGGAGCCCCTCGACCCCCTGAGGTTTGGGGCGCTCCATCGTGGAGATTCGCCCCGCAGGCCCCAACGACAAGCTGCGGGTTCTCTCCGTTGAGCCCGCGCTTGTTGGGCTCACTGCCCACGAACCTCAAAGCTGAAGTCGTCGAGGCCCACGGTGTAGGGATCGTCGATGTCGTAGACCTCGATGGAGACGATGTTCTCGTACTCCGTGAGGTCGAGCCGCTCGGCGCTGCTGGAGCCGCCGTCGCCGACCATACGCTCCTCATAGGTGCTGCCGTCCTCTAAGGTGACGGTGACCTTGGCCAAGGGGCCGCTCACCTGGTCGCCCAAGACCCAGACCTCAAAGTCGCGGACGGGGTTGGTGAAGCGGATCACGAAGTCGGAGGCCTCGCCGTTGCCCCCGGCGCGGTCAGTCGTGTAGACCGAGTAGGGCTCGGAGCGGGAGTAAGCGGGGTAGTTCCAGGCCCACATGCTGTTGCCGTCCTCGACCTCAAAGGTGAGGTACTCGGCGTACTCTTCATCGACGTCGATCTCTTTCTTGAGCTCGTCGAAGTTGATCTCTACGGGTGTCCAGGTCCAGACCGGCGCCGCGCTCTCGGCGGGCTCGGTGTCCGTGGCGTCGTCGCTGTTGTCGCGGTCACGGCCGCTCGACCCGTCTTCGCCGTCTTTGCCGCCGCCGAGGGAGCAGCCCAAGGCCATCACACCGAGAAGCGCCACCGTGCATCCTGTACGAACGCTCATCACTCTCACTCCTGGAGCCCTCAGGTGGGCGTCGCACACGTTATCTCGGCGGAGCGCCCGCCGCCCGGCCAGGGCGACGAACAATGTTGTTTGTCGAGACCGGGCGGCCTCAGGCCTCGCGGCGCTGGCGGTCGGCGAGGCGGCAGACGAGGTCTTGGGCGGCGCCGAGACGCATCCCCGACAAGAACACCTCGGCCTCCTCGGGGCTCAGGGCGGCCTTGGTGCGCCGCCACAGCTCCATCAGGCTCGCCCGACGGCCCTCAAACTGTTGGGCCTCGTGAAGGTGACCGTGGTGATAGGCCGCGCGGAGGGTTGGGAAGCGGCGCTCGTGAAAGATGCCGCCCACCTGCATCAAGGCCCCGTCCACATCGACGATCACGTCCCCGCACAGGGGCGCGGGGTCGGCGGCGTTCTGCCAGTTCATGAGCTGAATCGGGTGCTTGAGCTGGGCGTCACGCTCCAACACCCGCCACAGACCCATGAGGTAACTGTCCGCCTGGGCGTCTGAGAAGCGCATCCCCGTGGCGTAGTTGAGCTGCAAAGCCGGGGCCTCCAGCGCGAGGGCCTGCTCATACCGGGCGGGCAGCTCATCACAGGCCGCCGGGGGCACGGTGACGTTTAAGAACCAGCGCACGCCGTGGTGGTTTAGGCGCGCGGTGATGGCCTCGGGCTGGGCCTCTGGGCGCTGGGCCGAGGGCAGGTGCGGGCGCCGAAAACGGTTGCCTTGGGCGTCACCGTCTACGGAGAGCTGCACGACCACCGGGGACGCGGCCAGGGCCTCTAGCTGGGCGTCGCTGAGGCCCACGCCGTTTGTGGTGAGCTGCAGCTCCAGCGGCCGCCCCGCCCGCTGGGGGTGCTGCTGGGCGAGCTGTAAGATGGCCTGGACCGTGTCCCAGCGCCGGGTGGGCTCGCCGCCGAAGAGCTGCACCGAGAGCCGTGGCTTCTTTGAGGTCATCAGCAGATCGAGGGCGCGGGAGGCCGTCTCCAGGGAGAGATCCCCGGCGGGCACACCCTCGGTGACCCGCTCGGGCGGGTGATCCTGACCGTAGTGCATCTCGGAGAGGGCGACAAAACAGTAGGAGCAGCGCAGCTCACAGGAGCGCGTGAGCATCATCATCAGGCGGTCGGTGTGCGCGCCGTCGCCGGTCTGGGCGGAGTCTGCGGCGAGGATCTGCCGCAGGCGGCGGTTCACCTGCTCGGCGGTCGGGAGCGGGCCAACACCCGGAAAGCTGAACCTCACGGGCGGGCCTCACCACGATACCAGCGCAAGAAGCCCGTCACCACGGCGCCGACCTTCAGGTTGTTCTCGGTGACCTCGGGCTCATAGGACCAGCGCACCAGCTCCGCGTTCGGCGGCGCGTCCATCCAGTAGCGGTCAAACGAGCACAGATCGTCGAGGTGCCCCCGGCGGAACTTCTGTTTGTGCTCGGTCTCATGCAAGAAGGCGTTGCCGCCGTAGATGCCGCCGTCCCAGTCTACGGTGATCTCATTGTTGAGGCGCATCGGCATCGGCGCGTTCTCGGCGTTCACCAGCACCACCGGGTCACCCTCGGCCTCACGGGCCTTGAGGGTCTGGGCCAGGCTGAAGAGCTCGGCGGCCAGCGTCTTCTGTTGAGCGGTCGTCCACACCTTGCCCAAGGCGAAGTTGATCTGTACGCGGCGGAAGCCCAACGAGACGATGTGCAGGTAGTTGTGGGCGAGCTTGTGCACCTGGTAGGGGTGAACCACCATGATCACGTCATAAGGCAGGCCCGAGCGAAGGATCTCCGCTGCCCGGGGCGCGATGCCCATCTGGTAGCTGTCTTCGCCCACGCGGCGGGCGGCGCGGAACTTGCGCTGGGTCTCTGGGTCGCCGTCTAACGAGAGCTCCAGCTTCACGGGGTATTGTTTGAGCCATCCGAGCTTCTCGGCGTCTAAGGACCAGCCGTTTGAGCTGAGCACAAAGTCTAAGGTCTTGCCCCGGGACGCCGCCCGGGCCGTGCCCCAGGCGATGCCGTGCTGCACCAGCGGCCACTCCAAGAGCGCCTCGCCGCCAAAATACTGGAGCGTGAGGGCGTCCCGCTCGCTGGAGAGCAACAGATCGATCGCCCGCTCTAAGGTCTCCCGGGTCATCACCCGGCCGTCTTGTTTGGGGATGTAGCAGTAGTTGCAGCGAAGCTCACACTGCCAGGTGGGGATCACGACCAGTCGGGTGACGCCGCCTTGGGTGTAACGCTGAAAGGCGCGCAGCCAGCCCGAGGTGGGGCCGAGGAGCTGCTCCCCCACGGCGCGCAGACGGGCCTCCTCTTCAGCGGCGTCGCGCTGGCCGTGGGGGCTGTGCTGATCGCCGTGGCCCCGGCGGCGGGCGGCGTCGATGAGCTCAAACACCCGGCGCCGGGCGCGGTCGTCCACGAGCCGCGCGAGGTACTCCACCTCGGGGTCGCGGCCGAGCGCGAAGCGGGCCAACAACGATCGCCGCACACGGTCATAAGATCCCGTGTACAGGGCCTCATCGGTGAACACCCCATCGTCGATGAGGCCCCGCACGGCGGCGTCTTTGGGCTCGTCTTGCTCAACGAAGGGGTAATCAAGCTCGGGGTGACTCGGCACAGAGGCCGCCGCCCGCAGCACGCTCACGCCCTCTTGGCCTTGGCGCAGGCGCCGCCGGTAGCTGGCGCTGGGGAAGTAGCTCACCAGCCGGGCCACCACGGGGAAACGTACATGAAAATAGAGCGGGTGGCTCAGCTTGAGGCGCACCACCTCGTCGAGCACGGCGATGAGCTCGGGCCCCGTCGTCTCGGCGTTGGAGAGGATGAAGTAGGCGTCGTGGTGAAGCTGGCGGCGGCTCAGCTCGGCGACGATGGCCCGGAGGTGCGCCCGGGTGTACCCTTTGCCCAGGCGCGCCAGCTCTACATCGGAGAAGCTCTCGACGCCGATCTGCAGGTAGCTCGACCAGGCCCGGGAGCGGTGGTCGGCCACGAAGTCCCGGGCGGGGAGCGCCGCGCCGTGGTCGTCAAAACAGTCCGGCGACATGGCGTCGAGGAGCTCGTGATCGGGCTCGGCGAGGAGCTTTCCGCCCTCGCGGCGGCAGAGATCGGCGATGGAGACCTGGCAGGAGGACAGACGAAACGGCGTGTCCTTGAGCCCCCGAAAGAAGGCCAAGGCCCGGTCGCGGTCGCAGGCGAAGTCGTCGTCGCTGATGTGAACGCGGTAGCCGTTCTTGGGGACGAGGCTGTTGCGCCCGCGCTCATCCCGGGGGCCCTCGCCCCAGAGCTGGGTGTAGTGTTGATCGTAGGCCTGGAGGAGATCAAACACGCTGCCCGCCGAGCGCGCCTGGTAACTCTCGCGGCCGATGATCGAGCAGAAGGTGCAGCGGTGCAGGCAGCCCCGGGACGTCGAGAGCTCCACCCCGGCGGCGATGTGGTGGGGCCGGAGGTAGCTCAGGTCCAATGACACACGGTCAAGATCGTTCACCGTGACGACCTTGGCGCTGTTGCACGAGAGCAGGCGGCCCCCGGCGCGGTCGATGACGATGAGGCCGTCGAGGCCCAAGAGCGCCGTGACCTGGCCCTCGGTGAGCGGGGTGTCGACGTCACCTTCGCCCAAGATCCGGGCGAGCTGGGGCAAAAACACCTCTCCGGCGCCACGGCACACGAAGCTCAGGTCGGGGAAGTGCGCGGCGACGTGCTCGGGGGTGAGCGTCGGCATCACCCCACCCAAGGCGATGTGCCCTCGGCAGCCCAGCTCACGCAGGGCGCGCACCAAGGAGACGACGCCCTCCCAGTAGCCCTCCAAGAGCGTGATACAGACCAGACCGACGGGCCCACGCGCCAGCGCGGCGGCGAGCTGGTCCAGGCCCATCACCGGGCGCTCTTTGCCGGTGATCGACATCTTCACGTTCGCCAGCCGCACCTCGACGCCGAGGCCGCTGAGCGACGAGACCATGTGCAGCACACCTTGGGAGATCTCGGCGTCATTGTGTGGCATGTCCGAGTTCATCAAGGACTCAAAGAACAGGACCGCCGGGACGACCCCTTCGGGCGGCGCACCTTGGGCTTGGCGGCGGGGACGGGCCTCGCCGAGCAGCGCGCGGACCTTGGCCTCGATGGGCCAGTCGCTCGGGGACTCGGCGATGGCCGGGCCGTCGAGCCTCAGCACGCCGTCGTCGCCGAGGCCCTCCGGGCCGCCGCTGGGGCCGAGCACCACCCGGGCCGGGGCCTCAGACCCCTCCCCCACCGCCCGCGCCGCGCGAAGCCAGGTGGCCACGGGCAGGCCCCCGACGCCATCGATCACCTCCACCCGGCCGGGGTGGCCATGGGCGCGCACGGTGAGCACACGCCCATCCGGCGCGCGCAGGCGACGCTCCGGTGGGGCGTAGCGGCCCGCCTCAGGCTCAACGACGTAGTACCAGCCGCGCTCGATTCGCTCCATCCGGCCATCATACCGCGTAGACGCGCCGAGCGGGCGGGGCGGCTATCGCTCAGCGTCAGCGGCGGCGGGGCCGTCTACGTCCTCAATGGGCCCAGAGAGCGCGTCGAGGTCGTCCGCCGGGCGGGCCTTGCGGGAGGCGCGCACGACCTTCACCCCGCGCGGCGTGGCCTCGACCACCTCCAGCACGATGCCGTCTTCAGTGGTGAGCACCTGGCCTTGGGCGGGGATACGCCCGGCGAGCTCGATGCACAGCCCGGCGACGGTGGACCAGCCCTCGCCCTCGGGCAGCTCAAAGGCCAGGGTGCGGTTGGCCTCGTGAACCGGCGTCGAGCCCAAGAGCGTGTAGCTGCCGTCCTCTTCGCGGCGAATCTGAGACTTGGGGCGGTCGGTCTCGCTGATCATCTCGCCGACGAGCTCCGAGAGCAGATCCTCCATCGTGATCATGCCCCGCACACTGCCTTGTTCGTCGACGACGATGGCGAGGTAGCTCCGTTTGGCCTGCAGCTCGTTGAGCACGGCGTGGGCGGCCATGTTCTCGGCCACGAAGGGGATGGGGTGCATAAGCGCGCCGAGGTCCACCTTGCCCTCTTGCAGCCCCACGGCGAGCACCTCACGCAGGTTGATGAACCCGGTGATGTTGTCGGCGTGGCCCTCGTAGACCGGCACCCGGGTGTGAGTGTGCTCCCGGGCGACCCGGGCGACCTCGGCGAGGGTCGCGGCGCGGTCTAAGGCGACGATGCTGCGCGCGGGCACCATGACGTCGTAGGCGTCGAGGTCGTCAAAGTCGATGGCCCGGGAGGCGATCTCGCTCACCTCGGGGGCGACGCTCCCGGCGCTGCCGGCCTCCTCCATCATCTGCTGAAGCTCTTCACGGGAGAGCCGCGACTCGGTGAAGGTGGTGCGGTCGCCGAAGATGCGCAGCACGAGGTTTGAGGAGCCGGTGAGCACCCAGACGATGGGCGTGGCGATGCGCGAGATGCCCGAGAGGACCGGGGAGATGAACAGGGCGTAGCCCTCGGCGTTACGCAGCGCCAACGACTTGGGCACGAGCTCGCCGAGCACCAAGGAGAGGTACGAGACCAGGGCGACGACGATGGTGAAGGCGATCTCGTCGGCGTAAGGCACCAAGCCCGGCACGGTGGCGATGGTCGGCGCGAGGCGCGCCGCGAACGAGGCGCCTCCGAAGGCCGCCGCCGAGGCGCCGACCACGGTGATGCCGATCTGCACCGTCGCCAGAAAACGCTCGGGGTCACGGCGCAGGTCGTCCACGGCCCGCGCCCGGGCGCTGCCTTGCTCCAGAAGCTCGGCGAGGCGGGTCTTACGGAGGGACAGGACCGCGATCTCAGCGCCGGAGAAAAGCCCGTTCAACAGGATCAGCGCCAGGATGATGAGCAGCTCGGTAGAGATGGCGGCCTCGGGTGACGGTCAACAGGCGCGGACCATAACCGCGCTAAATCGCCGCGCAAGGGCCATCAGGCCGGAGCCCACGCCGACCGGCGGCGGTCTTCGGCGTAGAGGCGCAGGCCGAAGGCGCCCGCGGGGGTCTGGCGCCAGGCCTGAACCTGCTGGCCAAACGCGGCGGGCAGCTCGGCGAGGCTGGGGCCGGTCTTCGTGAGCTCGGGCGTCCACAAGACGGGGTAGATGAGCGAGGCGAAGGTGAGGTCGGCGGCGGTGAAGCGGTCGCCGCAGAGGTAACGCCGCCCGTCGGCGAGGCGCTGGTTGACGTCCCAGATCACCTGGGTGAGGGCGTTCAACGAGCGGTTGGCGCCTTCAGCGTCAATCTTCATCGAGCTGCGCATGACGAAGGTGAGCACGGGGAACATCAGCGGCAGGAGCGTCGCCTCCATGCCGGCCATGTTGTTGGTCAAGACCCGAATCGCCAGCTCGCGGTGGGCGAGCAGGTGAAAGTAGGTCAAGCGGCGGCTGTGGGGGCCCACGTCTTTGTCGAAGCGCTCCTCCAAGGCCACGACCTCGGCGCGGAGCGCCGGCTCGGCGGGGAAGAGCCGGGCGGGCTCGGGGAGCTGCTCGTCGATCCAGTGCAGGATCGGCGTGGAGTCCGTGAGGGTGCGGCCCGGCGCGACGAGCACAGGCACCGTGCGGTTGCCCCCGGCGAGGAGCGAGGCCGGCGCGTGAAAGCCCGGGATGTGCGCCTCCTCAACGAAGGGCAGGCCCGCGCGCTCCAGCGCCCAGCGCGCCTTCTCGCAGTAGTGGGAGATGCCGATGGTGATCAGCCGGGAGGGACTGGACTGCAGGGCTGCGCTCATGGCCCCAAGTCTAATGGATCTGGGGCGAGACGCTCAGCCCTCGGCCTCGGCGGCGGCCTGGGTCCAGGCGCGGCTCTGGCCGTCCGTGGTGCCCTCGGGCGCGTGAACGACGACGACAGGCACCGTCGCTTGGCGGATCACGGACTCGGCGACGCTGCCCAAGAGCACGCGGCGCAGGCCGGTGCGCCCGTGGGTGCCCATGACGATCATGCCCGCGCCTTGGGCCTCGGCCTCGACGAGCACCGTCGGCACCACCTCACCAAACCGCAGCACGGCGGCCACCTCGTGCACCTTGGGGCGGGCCAGGGCCACGAGCTCGTTGAGGCGGGCGCGGGCCTCAGCCTCCAGGTTGTCGCGCACCGTGCCGCCTCGGGCGGGATCCCCGAGGTGAACCCCCGCCGGCGGGTTGACGACGATGAGCAGCACCAGGCGCGCGCTGAGCGCCTCGGCGAGCTCTACCGCACGAACGAGGACGAGCTCGGCGCAGCCGCACGGGTCAAGGGGGACGAGCAGCGTCTTGTAGGGGTGCATGTTCACTCCGGACGATTCAACAATCGATTTGCAAGACATGTGCCAATCCACCAAGGTTGGGGGTTCTTCGCCGGTCTTGACCCTGGGGAGGGTCTTCTAGAGGTCCTAAAGCCCTAAGGCGGCGAGCGCGCAAGGGGCAGCCCACGCAGGACGCCACGCTGATCTGTGCCAAATCACACATACGCCCTGATCGAGATCAGCGTCAACCCTCACCCTCGGCCTCTCCGAGGGCCCGCCGAGCCGGATGAGCCCGCGGCGCCGCGGTTCCTTCAGGCGGGGGTGCGTTGAAACGTCAAGCTGTTTCATGAAACGTGCAGAGCGCGGCGCCTCCGCGCTGGATCTCTCAATCTGAGGCCGTCTGGGCGTGAAGGGGCGCCGGGCCGGGGCTGGCACAAGGGTTGCAATTCGACCGAACGTCACAATCTGAGGTCAAGATGCTCCCGCTCGCGCTCGTTCTCTCCCTGCTCATCGGCGTCTCGTTGGGCTTACTCGGCGGCGGCGGCTCCATCCTCACCACCCCCATCCTCATCTACGCCTTGGGCGTTGAGCCCAAAGAGGCCATCGCGACGTCGCTCTTGGTCGTGGCGATCACCTCCGTCGCCGGCGCGATTCAGCACTTCCGCCAAGGCAACGTCGAGCTCAAGATCGGCCTCATCTTCGGCGCCGCGGGCATGGTCGGCGCGGGCCTCGGCGGCTTCGCGGCGGACTGGGTGCCCACGAAGGTGCTCTTGGTGCTGTTCGCGCTGATGATGCTGGCGACGGCCTTCTTTATGTACAAGGGCCGCAGCGGCTCGGAGGAGGAGCGCCCGCCCCAGGCGATGTGGCGGGTGATCGCCGATGGTCTGGTCGTGGGTGTGGTCACGGGCCTCGTCGGCGCGGGCGGAGGGTTCCTCGTCGTGCCGGCGCTCAACCTGCTCGGCGGCCTGCCGATGCGTAAGGCCGTCGGCACCTCCCTGCTCGTCATCGCGCTCAAGGGCTTCGCGGGCTATGCGGGCCACGCCGCGCACATCGACATCGACATGGGCCTCGCGGCGCTGGTCTCGGTGAGCGCCGTCGTGGGCTCCGTCGTCGGCGGCCGGCTCACCAACCTCATCTCCCCCGACACGCTGCGCAAAGGCTTCGCGGTGTTTGTCCTGGTGATGGCGGTCTTTGTGCTCGGCAAAGAGCTGTGAGACGCGGCCACTTCTCCGGTATCTTCTCTGCCTTCACGTCGTCGCGCTCCACCAAGGAGGCCCTATGAACCCCGACTTCTCCCCTCTCTCCGCGCTCCTCGGCGGCGCCCTCATCGGGCTGAGCGCGGGCGGGATGCTCCTCTTACACGGCCGCGTCGCGGGCATCTCCGGCATCGTCGGCGGCCTGCTCCACCCCAAGCCCGGCGACGTGCGCTGGCGCGCGGCCTTCGTGCTCGGCCTGCTCAGCGCGGGCCTCGTGAGCCTGCTCTCGGGGTTTGACACCTTCCCCTACACCCTGGAGCGCGCGCCGTGGATGGTCGGCCTCGCCGGGCTGCTCGTCGGCTTCGGCACACGCCTGGGCAACGGCTGCACCAGCGGACACGGGGTCTGCGGCCTCGCACGGTTTAGCCAGCGCAGCCTCGTGGCCGTCGTGACGTTTATGGCGACCGGGATGATCACCGCCGTCCTCGTGGACCGGCTCTTGGGAGGTGCGTGATGCGCGCGACGATGAGCGTCTACCTGCTCGGCCTGCTCTTCGGCGCGGGCCTCGTGATCTCCGGCATGACCCAGCCCGCGAAGGTCGTGAACTTCTTAAACATCGCCGGGAGCTGGGACGCCTCCTTGGCCTTCGTCATGGGCGGCGCCATGGGCGTGAACCTCATCGCCACCCGGCTCATGCCCCGCTTCTCCGCGCCGATCTTCGGCGGCGCCTTCGCCTTGCCCACCCGCACCGACATCGACCCCCGCCTCGTCGGCGGCGCGGCGCTGTTTGGCGTCGGCTGGGGGCTCGGCGGCTTCTGCCCCGGCCCCGCGCTGACCTCTGTGGTCGGCGGCGCGTCCGAGGCGCTCATCTTTGTGGGGGCGATGCTCGGCGGCATGGCGCTGTTTCACATCGCCGACACCACGGTGCTCGCCCCGGCGAAGCCCGCCGTAGAGGGTCAAAAGGCCTGAGCGTGAGGCTCGGCCTAGTCCATACAGCCGATCTTCTCGGCCTTGGCGCGCTTGAGGTACTCGATGTTGGCGGTGGCCACGTCGCTCATCTTCTCGGGCTTAAAGTTCGGGTCGGCCTTGTACCAGGGCTGGCTCTCGAACTCCTTCTTCCACTTGGGATCCTTAAAGGTGTAGCCGTAGGTGGCGTAGATGCAGTTGCGGAAGCGGTCGTAGATGTCGCAGGTGGGCACGTCGTTCGTGGGCCAGTCAAACTCGCAGGCGTCTTTGTCGGCGTGGCCGCAGAGGCCGCAGAAGTTGTCCTTGACGAGCTCGTAGGGGTATTCGGTCAAGATGGCGCACTGGTGCTGGCAGGTCTCGACGCTCACGTGGGAGGGCGAGCGGGTGGCGGGCTCTAAGCCCGTGGCCGGGGCCTCCACGGGCGCTGGCGGGGCCTGGGTGGGGCTCGGCGGGGCCTCGTCGGCGGCGGTGATCGGCGGAGGCGGGGCCTCACCCGTTGTGACGTCTCCTCCACAGGCCAAGGTGAAGGCCCCGATGACGGAGAGCATGGTCAACACAGACAAGCAGCGAAGGGCGCGCATCGGCGGATCCTGGGCGAGGGTCATTTGGAGTAGCGGCTGAGCTTAAAGTAGTCGGACCTCACGAAGCCGACCCCTTTGGCGTAGTGCGTGGCCCCGGGGACATCAGCGCTCTCGACGCGCAGGGCGGTGTAGACCCCGGCGGGCACGTTGACGTCTTCTTCGGCGGTGACCTCAAAGGTGTAGGTGAGGGAGGAGCCGTTGTCGCCGCCGTTGGAGTCGGTGGTTGTATAGGTCTGATCCGAGACCCAGGTGGTGCCGAGCTCAAGCGTCCGGGGCAAGGTCAAGGCGCCGTTGGTGTAGGTCGTCTCCACCCAGCCTTCGTACTCGTAGCCCGAGGCGTTCACGTAGTAGAAGTTGTACGACGAGCGCAAGACCATGCCCTCGTCGCCGCAGCGGTACTGGCTCGTGGTCGTCGAGTCTTGGGTGTAGGTGGTGCCCTCGATGTTCAGCGTGCTCACCAGCTCGACGTCTTTGCCGTCGATGGCGGTGACCTCGACGACGTAGGGGCCGGTGCTGCCTTGGCCGTCGTTGTAGTCGTACTCCCAGGTGGTACCCACGCCCCCGACGCCCGAGTGTTCGCCACAGAGCCCGCCGAGGAGGCCGCCGCCGCCGCCGCCACCATCGCCGTCACCGTCGCCGTCTGCCGCCGTGTCATCGCCGCGCCCGAGCTTGTCGCCGCCCATACAGGCCAAGGTGAATATGGAGGTGACGGCGATAAAGGCGGCTGCGAGGCGCATCGTAGCTTCCAGGCTGAGATTCGGCGCGAAGTGCGCGAAGGGGCGCCGCCTTATCCTGTCGTCTCGGGGCTGGCGAGGTGAGCGGCGGGCGCCACCTTGTAGGCCGAGTACGACTTCTCCTCGACCAAGGCGCTGCCCAAGGCCTCGTTCACCGCACGTTTGAGGGCCGCGCGCTCATCGTTGAGCTGGTACACCGAGCGCGCCAGGCCCACAAACTCGGGGCCAAAGTCCGCGCGGTCCTCCAGGGCCCGCAGGGCGTCCTCGACGTCCCAGAGGCGCTCGTTGACCTCGGCCAGGGCGGGCTCTTCAGCCAAGCGGGGGAAGGCCTGGGCGTCCCAGCGCCCTTGGAGCAGGCGGAGCTCGGCGTGGATGTTCTTGAGCTTCTCCGGCGCCGTGATGCGCCGCGCCTTGATGCGTAGGATGGTGATTCGGTCGAGCACATCGCCGAGGGGCAGCGGGATCTCCACAGGGGCGCGACTCCGGCTCAGGTGGTGATGAGGGGCTGCATGACGATCTCGCTCACGACGTAGGCGCCGGACGTGCAGACCAGCTCCACCACGGATCGGGCGACCTCTTCAGGGCGCATAAAGTCGCGCTCGGGGTCGAGGTGGCTAGGGAAGGGCAGCACCTCTTGGGTGGCCCAGAACGGCGTGTCGATGCCGCCGGGGCAGACGTTACACACGCGGATGTTGTGTTTGCGGGCCTCCATCGCCAAGACCCCGGTGTAGCCGGTGACGGCCCACTTGGAGGCGCAGTACACGCTCTCGTTGGGCAGGTGCAGCTTCCCGGCGATGGAGCTGATGTTGATGATGAAGCCGCCGCGCTGATCCTTCATCACGTTAAACGCCGCTTGGCAGCCGTGAATCACGCCCTTGACGTTCGTGTCGAGCATGGCCTCGATCTCGTTGGGGGTGTAGGTGCCGACGGCGCCGTACACCGCGAGGCCGGCGTTGTTGATCATCACGTCGATGCGCCCGAACTCGCCGACCGTGGCGTCGATGAGCGACTGCACCTCTCCGGCGATGCGCACATCCGTCTGCACCGCGATGGCGTCGTGACATTGTTGGGCGAGCTCATCAATCTCGGGGCTCGTGCGCGCGCCCAAAGCGAGCCGCGCACCTTCGGCGTCAAACGCCAGCGCCAAGGCCCGTCCGAGGCCTCGCCCCGCCCCGGTGATGCACACCACCTTGTCCTCAAGCCGCTTTGCCACAGGATCTCCGCGCCGCCGACTCAGGCCCGGTGAACACCGGGGCTTCTCAAGCGGGTCACTGCGCGCTATTGTAGTCTGCTATGCGACTCACCGGCTTCAACTCGCCCATCTCTTTGGCGCCCCTCGCGGCGCCGCTGCGGTCTGTCGTCGCCTCGGTTGGCCTCTGCGCGCTCCTCGCCTGCGGTGGTGTCGGCTTCGACCCCCTTGAGGACGGCACCACGACCGACAGCACGACGGTCGAAGAGACTGGGGGATGGCGACCTGGTCAAGGCAAAGACAGCGAGCCCCCCGACACCGGGCCGCCCAACCCGATCCCCCAGCTCAGCCGCTTCGCGGCGCACGAAGACGGCGACAAGGTGCGCTTCTTCTTCACCCTCGACGACGAAGACGACGACATGACCGGGGGCAGCGTCACCCTGCGCTTCGACAGCGTCGCCAGCCAGACCTACGCCTACCCCGACCAGGTCGGCGGCTCCGGCAAGTCCCGCAGCCTCACCTGGGCCGTCGAGCTGTTCGCCCTCGATGTGCCCCACTTCGGCTATCTGCAGGCCGTTGACTCCGTGGGCAACGCCTCGGGCGAGTCCATGGCCGTGTTTATCCGGCCCACCTGGCGCGCCGCGACCACCGAGACCGGCGACACCTTCGGAAAATCGGGGAGCGTCGGGGCGGTCACCGTGCCCGGCCTCATCACCGGAGAGCTCAGCGCGGCGTCCAACAACGGCTCGGACTACACCGGGGACGTCGACTTTGTGCGCTTCACCGTGCCCCAGTCCCGAGAGCACACGCTCTTGTTGACCTGGGACGACCCCTCCGCCGACTTCGACCTGTTCTTGATGAGCGCGGGGCCCACCGACCTCGGGAGCTCCGCCACCACGGCGTTCCCCGAGCGGCTCAACCTCGGGCTCACCGGGAACGTCGAGTACACCGTGGCCATCGCCGGGTGGTCGGGCGGCGGCGCCGCCTGGAACCTACGCATCGAGTGACGATCAGGAGGCTCTCATGATGCCCACGGCGCTGATCCTCGCCGCAGGACGCGGCACGCGGATGCGCTCGGCCCTGCCGAAGGTGCTCCACCCCATCTGCGGCCGGACGATGCTCGGCTGGGTGATGCACGCCGCGAAGGGCGCCGGGCTCAGCCCGGTCGTCGTCGTCGGGCACGAGGCGGAGCGGGTTCGCGCCGCGCTGCCTCCTGGCACGCCGAGCCCCCTCCAGGCCGAGACCTTAGGCA
>JAKLKE010000509.1 GCA_023150775.1 Myxococcota bacterium | reverse complement strand
CCAAGGCGCCCTCGGGGTCGACCTGGGCGATCTCGCCGTTCACGTCGTGGCGGCAGAAGTCGCGCCACATGCCGGCGCGCTCACACTGGGCGCGGGCGTAGGGCGGCGCGAGGCGCACGTTCGCCATGGCGAGGCCGAAGATGCACTGGTCGTGCCACTTCTTGGGGGGGATGGTCTCACACAGGGCCTCGGAGCCGGGGCGGTCGATGGGGCTGCGCAGCTCGGCCACGTCGGCCACACACTCCCAATGCAGAGCCTCGGTCTTCACTTCAGCGCAGGCCAAGAGCGCGCCCTCGGGGTCACGCTCGGCGCGCTGCAGGGCCAAGGTGTGAAAACAGGCCTCACGCAGGGGGCCGGGGGAGCGGCGGCAGCCCTCCTCGGTGTAGCCGGGGGACTCGCCCTCGCCGAGGGCCTCGACGCCCTCGGGCTTGGGCGGCACGGCCATCATCAGCTCGACGGCGACCTCAGCGACCACGTCCGGCAGAGACGGCCCCTGGGCGCGCTTGAGCAGGGCCACGGCGCCGAGGCTCAGGCTGAGCACCACGACGTACAACAAGGTGAAGGAGCCCCGCGCCACGCCTCACTCCTGCTGGATGTAGCCGATCTCTTCCATCAGCTTGATGCGTTGCTCTTCGGTCATGCCCGTGTCGGCCTCAGCGCTGGCCTCGACGGGGGCCGCTGGGACGGGGCGAAGGCGCCACCAGGCCAGGCCGCCGCCCAGGCCGAGCAGGACAAACGACAGGACCGCCAGCAGGATCGGACGCTTCTTCATGTGAGGTATTATCGCACCATGCAGGGCCATGACGACGCCGCCGCTCGCCTTCGTGCGCTGCTCAACGAGCCCAGCGAGGCCGAGGCCCTGGCGCGGTCGTGGGTGGCCCGGGGCGAGGCGCTGAGCGTGCGGGCGCTGTTCCCCGAGCTTCTGCGATCCATCGTCGAGGAGAGCGACGACGCCTCGCTCTTGGGCGGCCTACGCGCGCTGACGATCTTGGCCCGAGGGGGGCACGCCGGTGCGCGAATGCTGAGCCAAGAGCTGGCGCTCAACGTCGAGGTCTTTAGCCGCGTGCCTTATGAGCGCCTCGTGGAGCTCTACGCCTTGGCCATCGACGCCGACGCGCCGGACGTGGCCCAGCTCTTCTTGTCGAACCGCCCCAAGCACCGGGGCACCGTCGAGGAGGCCGGGGCCATCGACAACGAGCACGTCCCTTTGCCCCTCGGCGTGCGCAAAGCGGCGGCGCGCACGAGGGACCGGATGTTGCTCGACAAGCTCCTGCGCGATCGAAACCCTCAGGTGATCAGCACCTTGCTCAACAACCCCTGGCTGCGGGAGCGCGACGTGGTGCTGGTCGCGGCGCTGCGGCCCACCCAGCCGAGCGTGCTGCAGGTCGTCGCCAGCCACCCCAAGTGGTCCACCCGCTACGCCGTGCGGAAGGCCCTGGCGTGTAACCCCTACTGCCCCAGCGCCTTGGCGCTGCGGCTCATCGGCACCTTGTTCCGCCAAGACGTCGCGTTCATCGCGTCGTCGAGCGCGCTCTCGGAGGAGGTGCTCACCGAGGCGCGGCGGCTGTTGGGCCAGGCCTAATCAAGCTAGGCCTCGGCCCGCGCTCAGGACGAGGAGGAGCGGACCTCTTCGGCCTCTTTGACCTTCTCGCCGCGCTCGGACTTCACCGTGGGGGTGACGTCGAGCTCTTGGGCGGCGGCGGCGCTGGGCTTCGAGGCGCCGTCGCTCGTCGAGGCGTCGCGGAAGGCCTTGACCCCTTGGCCCATGGACCGCAGCACGTCGGGCAGCTTGCCGACGCCGAACAAGATGAGCACCAGCGCCAAGATGAGCAGGAGCTCGGGGACGCCTAAGGTGGGCATGAGCGGGACCAGGGTGAGGGTGAAGGTCATCGTCATCTCTCCGTGCGCGCCATCGGGTCGCAGACCCTCAGCCTAACCGACGTGGCGCGGGATCGGCCAATGTTCACGATGCTTCACGCCGCGCCGCCCTGGAGCTGCTGGGGATCAGGAGCCCTTAAACTGCGGCGCGCGGCGCTCGGCGAAGGCCATGATGCCCTCGAAGAAGTCGTCGGTCTGCACCGAGCGGGCCACGCCGTAGCGTTCGTCTTCGGTCTGGGTCTCGAAGCCGCTCTGCAGGGTGTTGCGCAGGAGCGTCTTGAGCTCGGCGTAGGCCCGGGTGGGGCCCTGGGCGAGCTGGTTGGCCAAGGCCGTGGCCGCGGGGAGCAGCTCGGCGTCGGGCAAGACCTTGGAGCAGAAGCCCATGGAGAGGGCCTCGGCGCTCGTGAGCTTACGGTTGGTCATGAACAGCTCGGCGGCCCGGCGGGCGCCGACGACCCGGGGCACAAAAAATGTGGTGCCGCCGTCGGGGGACAGGCCGATGCCCATGTAGGCGAGGCCGAAGGTGGACGACTCCGACGCCCAGACGATGTCGGCGGAGAGCGCGAGGCCCACGCCCGCGCCCAGGGCCGGGCCGTTCACCGCGGCGATCACCGGCTTGGGCATCCGGTACAGCTCGCCCACGGCGCGGTGCAGCTCGGCGGCGCCGTTCATGCCGCCGACCAGCGGGCTCTCCCCCTCCTCAAACATGCCGCCCGTGGCCATGGCCTTCACGTCGCCGCCGGCGCAGAAGGCGCGGCCATCGCCGGTGAGCAAGACCGCGCGCACGTCGGGGTTGGTGGAGGCGTCGATGGCCGCCGCGGCCAAGGCCCGCATCATCGGGCGATCGAGGGCGTTTAGGCGCTCGGGGCGGCTGAGCGTGATGAAGGCGACGCCTCCCTGAATGTCGTAACGAACGGACGTGGCGGCGCTCATGGGCGGGATCCTCAGCTATTTGGCGGGTTGGGGCGTAGGCTCGGCGGCGGCGGGGGCCGGGGCGCGCACGAAGAAGCTCCGCAGGCGCTCCATCCACAAGAAGATCACCGGCACCACGACCAGGGTGAGCACGGTCGAGGAGATTACCCCGCCGATGACGGCGATGGCCATGGGCGCACGAAACTCGGAGCCGATGCCCGAGGCGACGGCGGTGGGGATCATGCCCAAGGCCATGGCGGCGGAGGTCATGACGATGGGGCGCAGGCGGCGGGGGCCCGCGAGCTCTAAGGCCTCGACGGGGCTGAGGCCGTCGCGCATCGCGGCGATGGCGCCGTCCACGAGCAAGATCGCGTTCTTCGTCACCAAGCCCATGAGCAGGATGATGCCGATGAGCGAGCCCATGGAGATGCTGTTGCCCGTCATCGCCAAGGCCAAGATCGCGCCGACCATCGCCAGGGGCACGGAGACCATCAGCGTGAAGGGGTGGATGAGGCTCTCAAACTGGCTGGCCAACACCATAAAGATGAACAAGAAGGCGACGCCGATGGCGAGGCCCATGGCGTTGAAGGTGTCCTCCATGTCTTTGGCTTGGCCGTCCAAGGTCAAGAAGTAGCCCTCAGGCAAAGGCGCCTTCTCCAGGTCTTTGAAGAAGGTCTCGACGAGGCCGCCCAAGTTGCCGCCGGGGGCCACCTGGGCGGTGATGTTCACCGAGCGCATCCGGTTGTAGCGCTGGATCTCGGCGGCGGCGACGTCCATCTGCACCTTGGCCACGTCGCCGAGCTGGATGTCGCCCCGGGGGCTGGGCAGCGGCAAGGTCGAGATGGCCTGGGCGTCTTGGGAGAAGCGGGGGTCGGCGCGAAGGCGGATGTCGGCCTCTTCGCCGCCATCGCGTAGGCTGCCGACGAGCTCCCCCTCGACCATCATGCGGGCGGTGACGCCGACGAGGCCCGCGGGCACGCCCCGGTCGGCGGCGGCGGCGCG
>JAKLKE010000508.1:306-3802 GCA_023150775.1 Myxococcota bacterium | reverse complement strand
ACCGTGGCCGAAGGCGGCGAAGACAGCGTACACCACGGCGGCGTGGGGGGGGGCAAGGGGGCGCGGCTCGACCCGCGCGCCCCTCGGCGGGTTACTCCTTGGTCGCCTCCCGAGTCCGAGCCCGATGCCCATCAACCTCGACAAGCCCCAGCGCTGGAAGGCCGACATCGCGGCTTCCGTGGACATGTACAACGCCTGGTTCATGGAGTTCGCGCCGCGCACCTACCAGGAGACGCGCCTGCGCACCACGCGCGACGTCGAGGCCGCCCTCACGGCGACGGGCGCGCTGCTCGGCCTCACGCCAGCCTTGCTCAAGGCGCACCCTGGCGTGCTCCCTACGTTGAGGATGTGCGCCTGCCCACCCCTCGCCGTAGACCGGCTCACCGGGCTCTCCGGGGCCTCAAAGAACGTGGTCGCGTGTTTGGAGGTGGGGCGGCTGCCCGCTCGTCTGAGCGCTGAGACGCTTGAGCGGGATCTTCAGCGGCTCACGGACGTGCTTCGGAAGCTGGCCGACCCCGACCTCTTCACGTGGCTTGAGACGAAGACCCCACCGACCCCAGACGCCCTACACCGCGCCGCGACCATCGTGGCCGATCGACTCACCGGGGCTGAGGCGAACCCGATCCTCCGAAACGCGCAGGAGCGGCGGCAGCTCTTGGCGATCCGCGACTGGCTGACCGCGCGAGGGTACTCGCCGCTAGAGCGGGGGCTCACGTTCGACAAGATGCCCCCGGGCACCTTTGCCGAGCGGCTCAACGTCCCCGTCCGCATCGACGCCACAAAGACCGTGAACATCCCCGTGGACATGGCGATCAGTCCACGCCGGGGTGACAGAGGGTTGCCCATCTTCATCGAGGCGAAGTCCGCCGGAGACTTCACGAACGTCAACAAACGTCGGAAAGAAGAGGCGCAGAAGATGACGCAGCTCCGCGCAACCTATGGAGCGGACGTCTCGTTTGTGCTCTTCTTGTGCGGCTATTTTGACTCGGGCTACCTCGGCTACGAGGCCGCCGAAGGCATCGACTGGGTGTGGGAGCACCGCATGGATGATCTCGCGGAGCTTGGGTTATGACCGAGCCTCAGCCACTCTGGGAGACTGCCCGACTGAGCGCGCAGCGGGAATTCGACGAGTCGCGCCCGCCCGCTGAGCGGAACCGAATGGGCCAGTTCGCGACGCCGACCGGGCTGGCCCGCGCGGTGCTGCGGGTCGGCTTGTCCCACCTGCCGCCGGGTGAGCCCGTGCGGTTCCTCGATCCTGCGCTGGGGACTGGCTCGTTTTATTCTGCGCTGCTCGCGGAGCGTGGAGATCGGCCGATCGTGTCAGCGACGGGGATCGAGCTGGACCCCGTCGTGGTAGACCACGCGCGGCGCCTCTGGGCGAACACTCCTTTGGACGTGCGCGCTGGCGACTTCACGTCGTTGGCCCCACGCGCGGACGACCACGCGAACCTCCTGATCGCGAACCCGCCTTATGTGCGCCATCACCACCTCAGCCAAGCGGCGAAAGGAGCGCTCACGAGGAGTCTTCGTCACGCCACGGGGCTGAAGGTCTCAGGCCTGGCGGGGCTATATTGTTATTTCCTCATGCTCTCGCGGGCGTGGATGACCGACGACGGGATCGCCATCTGGCTCATCCCCAGCGAGTTCATGGACGTCAACTACGGGGACATGGTCAAACGATTCTTGCTGGAGCAGGTCACGCTGCTCAGGATTCATCGCGCCGACCCCAACGACGTACAGTTTGACGACGCGCTGGTCTCCTCGGCCGTCGTCGTGCTCCAGAATCGCCCGCCTCCCGCCGAACACCTCGTCCGCTTCAGCTTTGGGGGCACGCTGGAGCGCCCGGCCCTGGAGCGCGCCGTGGCGCTGGGCGCGCTGACGGAGCAGCCCAAGTGGACACGATACCCCCGCGAGGCCGACGCGCCGACCCTCGACGAGGGGACCCCGCTCGGGGAGCTCTTTCAGATCAAGCGCGGGATCGCGACCGGCGGAAATGATTTTTTTGTGCTGGATGACGCGCGGGTCGCGGCGTTGGGCCTCTCGGTTGAGCACCTGACGCCCATCTTGCCGCCGCCGCGCCGCCTGCCCGTTGACCAAGTAAACTCGCGCTCAGACGGCTCACCGGAGCTGCCCAACCGCGCGTGGTTGGTGCGCTGCGCGCTGCCCGAGGCGGAGGTCGCCGCGAGGCACCCGGCGCTCTGGCGGTATCTCCAGTCGGGCGTCCCCGAGGTCTCCTCCGGGTATCTCTGCAGCCGCAGGTCGCCCTGGTACGCCCAAGAGACGCGCGCGCCAGCGCCGCTCTTGTGCACCTACATGGGTCGAGAGAATCGGGGCCGTCCATTTCGGTTCATCCTTAACCAGTCGTTGGCCATCGCCGCGAACGTCTACCTGCTGCTTTACCCCAAGCCCGCGCTCGCGGTCGCGCTGAAGGACGATCCCCGGCTGCTGGAGCGCATTTGGCGTTTCCTGAACAGCCTCGATCCGAAGACGCTCGTGCGCGAGGGCCGCGTCTACGGCGGCGGATTGTTCAAGTTGGAGCCAACCGAGCTCGCTGCGGTGCGTGTCCCACACGAGGTGTGCGGCGTCAACGCTGGCCCCACCTCGGAGGCCGATCAAGCGCCGCGACAGATGGCGCTGGGGTTTCGCTCAGCGAGCTGAACGAGCGCTGCGCGTCGCGGACGCCCCTCACCCCGCCTCCGGCACCAACCAAGCGCTCCTGCACCCCTCACAGTACGTCCCCGTGAACGTGCGATCCTGCCAGTCCAGCGCCGCGCCGCAGCGGGGGCAGCGCGTGAGCGAGGCGGCCTCGGGATGGACCTCCTCAAAGAGCGGCGTGGCAAGGGTCTCCGCCTCGGCCTCAGCCAATGCCTCAAGTGGATCGAAGGCGTGATGCAACGCGCGGGTGATCACCGAGAGGGCGCTGAGCGTGTGAATCAGCGTGTCCAGGGCGGACGCCAGGGTGGTCAGCGCCTCGCCGTGGATGGTCAACCCAACCTCAAACGCCTCGGGGGACCACAGCCCGGCGATCCGCTGGCCTTGCTCTTGGGCGGCGAGGAGCAGCGCGGCGTGAGCGGCCAAGAGCGTCGGGATCGGCGTCTCGCGCGGCGGCGCGGGCGGGTCATCCACGGGCGGCGGCGGCGGGGCGCCGAGCTCGACTAAATGAAGCCCCCGGATGTGCTCGGCGAGGACCACCTTGTCCTCAATCGTGTATCGCGTGCGGGCAGCCGCGTCGGCGTCTTGGGCGGGACGTAAGGCCCCAAGCGCCTGCACGAGCTCCCGAACATGCCCAGCGGACTGGTGGTTGTGAAACCGGATGGCGTCGTCCATGGGTCACTTCGGCGGAAGGAAGGGGGGCGGGCGCTCGCCCATCTTCTTGGCGGCCTCAACGAGCCGAAGGGCGATGTCGTCGATCTGCTCCTCGGTGAAATCCTTGAGCAGCTCTCTCATCACCTGCTTGTAGCTGGCGCCTTTCAAGCCGTCTTGGATGTTCTTGAGG
>JAKLKE010000508.1:0-296 GCA_023150775.1 Myxococcota bacterium | reverse complement strand
CGCCGTCTCCGTTGCCCGGTGGCTCACCGGACGGTACGCCGCCGACCGAGCCGAGCCCGAGCAGGCGCGCGAGATGCTCGGCGAGCCTGCGGGTGTTGCTGCAGAGCTTGGCGCCGTTCACCGCCACCGCCAGCGCCGTCACCCCCGCTTGGGAGAGGGCCTCCAGCGCCGCCGCCAGCTCGTTCGCCGCGTGATTGAGCTCCTCCTGCGACGCTGGTGAAGAGGTCAACACGAGCGTCGCCAAGGCGGCGAGGCCAAGGAACGGCAGCAGCACGTCATCGGCCACGCCGATCCCC
>JAKLKE010000507.1 GCA_023150775.1 Myxococcota bacterium | reverse complement strand
GCGCCACCGCGCGGTAGCTCTCGTCGATCCAGGCCGTGAGGCGCTCCATAGGCACGGGCTCGCCCGCCTCAAACCACAGGCTCACCCAGCCCGCCTTGCCCAGGCCGTAGCCCGTGGGTTTGGCGCCGGGCACGGTCAAGGCGTCGAGGAAAGACTGGGGCAGCTTCACGCTCAGGCGCAGGCGGCCCTCGACGGTGCCTAAGAAGAGGAAGATCTTCCCGCGCACCTTGATCACCCGCTCCTCCCAAGGAAACTCCTCGGTGGTCTCGGGGTAAGCCAAGGCGAGCTTGAGGAGCTGCAGCTCCGGGGTGATCTCAGCGTGCTCAGCGGGCATTCGGGGCTCCACGGCCAGGGGCCCTCCCGGGTAACCCGTCCGCCGCCGCCCCACCAAACCGAGGCCAAAGTGTATAGTGTCGCTTTACACCTGACGAAGCCTGAGGTAGTGTGGGCCCATGACCCCGACGCCCCGCTCCGCCCTCGTCCGCTCCCTCGTAGACGCCGCCCAAGGCCTCCAGCGTGACCTCCGCGCCACCTTCGGCCCCGCCTTCGGCCTGCGCCCCCCCGTGTTCAGCCCCCGGGATGGCCGCGCCTGGGCCGACGCCCCCTCGGCCTTGGCCCCTCGGCCGCTCGTGGTGACGGGCCTCTCCCGGCCCACGCCCGACGCCGCGCTGATCACCCTCGCCGAGCCCTCCGGCGCGCCGATCCGCGTCTACCCCGGCCAGTTCTTCACCTTGTCGTTGTCCATCGACGGCGAGCGGCTTCGCCGGGCCTACAGCCTGTGCTCCGAGGCCTGGGGGGAGGTGCCCGAGGTCCAGATCTGCGTCAAGCGGGTGCCTGGGGGCCGGGTGAGCGGCTGGCTCGTGGACTCGCTCACCGTCGGCGCGCGCCTGGACGTGCACGGCCCCTCGGGCGACTACGGCCTGCGCCCGGACGCCGCCGCGCCGTCTCAGCTCGTGCTCATCTCCGGCGGCAGCGGCGTCACGCCCCACCTCGCCATGATCCGCGCCGCCCTGCGCCATCTCCCACAGACGACCCTCACCTTTGTCTATGGCAGCCGAAGCCCCGCCCAGGCGCTCTTTGTGGACGAGCTGCGCGGCCTCGCCGCGTCTCACCCCGGGCGTCTCACCCTCGCGCTGTTTGTGGACGAGACGGAGGGCGCCGCTTGGGACGGCGGGGTAGGGCGTCTCACCGAGGCGCGTCTCATGGAGGTCCTCGCCGCGCACCCCGCGCTCCAAGACCCCGCCGCGCGCTTCGGCGTCTGCGGCCCTGAAGGCCTCACCGAGGGCGCCTTGGCCGCCCTCGCCAAGCTCGGCGTGCCCTCGGCGAAGGTGTCTGTGGAGCGGTTCACCGCCGGGGCCCGCCCGGTGCAGAACGACGCCCCGGGCTTACGGTCGCCCCAGCCGGTCACCCTTCGCCGAGGGGAGGAGACGCTCACCTTCACCGCCGAGGCGGGCAAGACGCTCTTGGAGTCCGCCGTCGCCGCGGGGCAGCGCCTCCCGTGGTCTTGCGGCATGGGCGGCTGCGGGGCCTGTACGCTGCGCTGTGTGTCGGGGGACGTGGTGATGCAGGAGCCCAACTGTCTCACCGCCCAGGAGCGCGCCGCGGGCGACATCTTGACCTGCGTCGGATACGCGGCGGGCCCGCTCACTCTGGAGCTGCCGCGCCGATGACCCCCTCCGCCGACCCCACGACCCTCAAGATGCGTGATCTGTGTGACGCCACGGGCCTCAACCGCCAGGCGATCCACTTCTACATTCAGCAGGGCCTCTTGCCCCCCGGCGAGAAGACCGGCCGCAACACCGCCACCTACACGCCCGCGCATTTAGAGCGCCTGCAGCTCATCCGGCGCCTGCAGCACGAGCGTTTTTTGCCGCTGGAGGTGATCAAGGACCTCCTGAGCGCCCGGGAGGACCGCTACTCTGACACCCAGCGCGGCTTTCTGCGCCGCCTGCGGGCGCGGCTGCCCGGCGAGGTCTTGGGCGAGGTCAGCGGCGAGGAGGTCGAGGCTGAAGGCCTGCTCGACGCCGAGGACCTGCACGATCTCCACCGCCTCGGCCTCGCCCGGCTGCGCGCCGACGCGACGGGCCGTCTGTTCGTCAACCGCGCCGACCTGCCGCTCTTGCGCGCCGTCGCGGGCCTGCGCGGCGCTGGTCTTCAGTCGGCCTTGGGTTTTGGTGTGGAGGATCTCCGCGCCATCGTGGCCCTGATCGACCCCCTGGTCGAGCTTGAGCTCAGCCTGCTCACCGGTCGTCTGGGCAAGCTGCCCGCCGAGGACGTCGCGCCCTTGGTCGAGCGCACCTTACCCGCGCTCAACGAGCTCCTCGCCCGCCTTCACGACGCCCGCCTGCGCGCCGCCCTTGATCAGCTCTGATCCCCCAAACCGCCCAACCCCCAAGCCCCGGAGCCGCCATGCTGCCCATCGCCAAGCGCCCTGATCTGCGCACCTCTCTCTCCACACAGATGGACGCTTGGGGCGAGGCCGCCGGCGTGCTCGGGCAGATTCGCGACCCCAAGGTCTTGGCCTCTCTGGGCCCGGCGGGGGTGCGTGGCCTCGTCTTGCACCGTGGCAAGCAGGGCGTGCCCACGCCGATCCCCGCGAGCCACAGCGCCCATTTTGACTGGAGCTATCCGCATGACAACCCGGAGATGGCCGAGCTCTACCGCCGCGCCAAGCGGGGCCAGTGGGACGGCGACGATCTGCCCTGGGGCACCTTCGTAGACCCAGTGAGCCCCGAGGTGCGCCTGCTCCCCGATGACTTCTTGGCCTGGGACGTGCTCAGCCGGGCGGGGGTGAAGCTCGACAAGAAGGAGCGCCGGGAGCTGCTCGCCGACACGTCCTGCTGGCTGTTGAGCCAGTTTTTGCACGGTGAGCAGGGCGCGCTCTTCGCCGCGGCCCAGGTGACCGAGGCCGTGCAGTTCTTCGACGGCAAGCTCTACGGCTCCACCCAGGTGATGGACGAGGCCCGCCACGTCGAGGTGTTCTTGCGCTACCTGGAGAGCAAGCTCGGCAAACTGTACCAGATCAACGATAATCTGTACGTCATCATCGACGCGCTGATGGCCGACTCCCGCTGGGACATGAAGTTTTTGGGGATGCAGATCATGGTCGAGGGCCTGGCCTTGGGCGCCTTCGGCATGATGTACCAGGTGAGCGAAGAGCCGCTCCTGCGAGCCTTGCTCCGGGGTGTCATCCAAGACGAGGCCCGCCATGTTCATTACGGCGTGGTCGCCCTGCGTGAGCACATCACGAAGGAGCTGAGCGAGCCCGAGCGCGCCGAGCGTGAGGCCTGGGCGTTTGAGGTGGCCCTCTTGATGCGCAACCGCTTTATGGTCTACGAGATCTTCGACGAACGTTTTGAGGGCCTGATGAGCCGCGCCACCTGGCGTGAGGTGGTGACCCAGAGCCCCGGCCTCGACCGTTTCCGCGCGGTGATGTTCTCCCGCCTGCTGCCCAACCTGCGCGAGATCGGCCTCTTGAGCGACAAGATCCGCCCGGCCTATGAGCAGGCGGGCCTCGCCCGGTATTTCACGGGCCTCGCGGCGGACCAGCTCACCGGCGACGGCATGATCGCCGAGCTGGACGCGGGGCGGGCAGGGGATCGGCAGGGCTGAGCGGGGGCGAAGGAGACGCCAAGACGTAAAAGACTACTGACTTTGAGGCTTTGCGGCTTTGCGCGACCTCCGGGGCGTCGCGCCTGCCGCTGAGGGCTCGTCGAGGGGTGGGGTGGGCGGCGTCGTTTGTCTCGCGCCAAGACGCCAAGGCGCCAAGAGGTCGGTGGTATGGTCAGCGGTCGTGGCTTCCCCAACGTGTGGATTT
>JAKLKE010000506.1:352-3819 GCA_023150775.1 Myxococcota bacterium | reverse complement strand
CATCCACAGGTGCCCCAGGCGTAAGGCGTCGGGGGGCTGGCCGGTCTCGCTGGACTCGTGCATCAGGGACGAGATCTCGTCGTTCACTCGGCCCAAGAAGCGGCTCAGCCAACGGTAGGCCACGCCCAGGCGGTCTCCGGCCAGGGCGGCGCGCATCACCTGCATGATGCGACCGGCGCGGTTCAGCGCGCGGCCGGTGTCCATCTCTTGGAAGATGTAGGACCAGGCGAGATCGACGTGGCCGATGACCGCCAAGGGGCCGTCTGCGCTGGCCAGGGCCGCCTTGGGCGCGGCGGAGATGAAGGGGCGGCCGCCCTCGATGCGCAGGCCCTTCAGCAGGGGCTCCAAGGGGCCGCCGTAGAGCTTCTTGTCGCGCAGCATCTTGAGCCAGGGGTAATACACGCTGGCTTCAGGGGTGCCCGCGCCGAAACAGGCGACGAGGAACCACAGGCCGCCGGGTAAAAAACGCTGGTCGCGGAGCTCGGCGGCGCCCAGACGACCGCCCCGGCCGAAGCTCAGGGCCCCCTGGCGCTCACGCTGATCCACGGGGCTGCGCCAGCCGGAGCGGGGGGCGCCCTCGCCGTGGCAGAGGGTCAACATCGCGCCGGGGCCCGCGGCGGCGGCGGCGCGCAGGACCGCGTCGGGGTCGGGCTCGCCGCGCCCCAAGACTTGAAGGCTGGAGGCGTCTACGCGGCCTGACTGTATCCAGTCCGCGAGCTGGGCCTCGCCGGGGGTGATCAGCGCCTCGTCGCCGATGCGGGTGGAGGGGGTGCCGTCCTCGACGAGGTGCAGCAGGGCGGCGCCGGGGCCGGGGAGGGGGGCGCGCTCCCAGCGGGTGAGCTTGTCGGCGTAGGCCTCGTAGGCCTCGTGGGGGTTGGCGCGGCCGGGGAGGGGATCGAAGGCGAGGCGGCCGGTGAAGGCGTCGCCGCCCATGACCTGCTGAAAGGGCAGGCTCACGCCGTCGAGATCGCCCAGGATGAGCTGGTAGCGGGGGAGGTCGCGGGGGTCGGGCGCGCTCGCCTCAAACACGGTCTTGCGCCAGAGGTGGGCCTGGGACTCGGAGAGGCCGACGGGCACAAAGAAGGGCTCGGCGCGGTGGCCGGACTGCTCGGCGCGGCGCTGGATGAGGGCCTCGACGGCGGCGACCATCGCCCGGCCCTCGGCGTTGTCGGGGGCGAAGACCGCCCAGCGCTGCAGGTCGAGGGCGTTGGGGTCGCCGCCCTCGTCCCAGAGGTACTGGGGCTCGCCGGTCTCGGGCGGGGCCTCGGCACCCGGGGTGTGCGCGCCGCCGACGCCCTCAGGCAGGGCCGGGGCGTGGTCGTCGGGGTCGGCCAGAAAGAGGTGCAGGGGCGGCGGTTGTTCCATCATGGAGCCAGCGTGGGCCTCGGGGTCGTGGCGTCCGCTCACCATACACCCCCGGCGGGGCGGGGCAAGCGGCGTATACTGCCCGCGCTAGGAGCCCAAGATGTCGACTCACGGCGGCCCCCACATCCTTGAGCTGTTCCGCGCGGCGGACACGGAGGATCCTTTTGGCTTCTCCTGGACACCCCAGCGTTACGTCGCGCGCTACGCCGGCGGGCAGGCCGAGGCCATCGACATCGCCTGGGACGCCGCCTTGCGCGAGGGGCTCACGGCGATTCATACGGCCGGGGCCGACATGGCCACGGCGCGGCGGGTGGGCGGCGCGCTGCAGCGGCTCGTGGACGGGCCGAGGTTTCGGGGGCTGCTCTCGGCCTTGGACGCGGCGACGGCTGAAGCCCCGGCGGAGCTGACGCTGCGGGCCCAGGCCGCCGAGCTCTACGCCTTGCCCTGGGAGCTCCTGGAGCTGCCCGACTCGGGGCTCACCTTAGGCGCCGCGCCCCACGTCATCCTGCGCTACGAGTGGCCGAGCGGCCGGGCTGTGGTGACGCCGGACCCAAACGCGGGGCGGGTGCTTCTGGCTTGGTCGGGGCGCGGCGTAGACAGCCGGGGGCACCGGCGGGCCTTGGAGCTGGCCTTGGGGGAGCAGGCCGTCGAGGTGGTGGAGCTGTTGAACCCGGCGGATCTCGCCGAGGCCTTGGCGAAGGGCGCGCCGCCCGCGGCGGTGATGATCCTCGCCCACGGGGTCGCCACCCGGGACGGCGAGGTGGGCCTGGCGATTGAGGACAGCGTGCTGACCGGCGAGGAGCTGGCCCGGACCTTGGCGCCTTACGCCGCCCGGGTGCCGACGGTCCTGCTCTCTGTGTGCCGTGGTGGGGGTTCGGATCCGGGCACACGCACGGGCAGCCTCGCCCAGCGGGTTCATCGCGCCGGGTTCTCAAACGTCGTGGCCTCGCGGCTGCCGCTCTCGGTGGCGGCGTCGAAGGCCCTGGCCCCGGCGCTGTTGGCGGCGCTGGCGGCGGGGATGGAGGCCGGGCGGGCCTTGGCTTTGGCCCGTGGGGCGGCGATGGCGGCGGTGCCGACGGGCCTCGATCCGCTCTCGCTGCAGCTCTATGGTCGGGCTGAAGATCGCCTCGCCGCGCCGAGAGCGCTCGCGGAGATCGTCACCCGAAGAGACCTGAGCCCCGCCGCCTTGAGCGCCCTGGACGGCCTGCCCATGGTGGCGACGGCCCAGGCCCCGGCGGTGGCGGCGACCCATGTGGCCTTGGTCGCGGCGGCCTTCGTGGAGGCGCTCCAGGACGGCCTGCCCAGCGGCCTGCACGACGGCGCGGCCTGGGCGGCGCAGCGGGAGGCTCTGCTGAGAGAGGCGGCCTTGCGGCTCTCGGCGGACCCGATCTCCGGCGCCACCGACGCCGCCCAGCACCGGCAGCTCTTGGAGCTCACCCGCACGCCGCTGCGCTCGCCGCCGTACCGGGCCTTGTGGTTGGCCTTGGGCGATCAAGAGCGGCTCAGCCCCCGCCGTGGCCTGGCCGCGCGGCGCTCGGAGCTCGACAAACACGTCTTTGAGCGGCGCTTCTTGCGGGCGTGGCGCATCGGCATGGAGAGCGCCTTGGCCGCCCCGGTGCGCACCTGGCTCGACGCCTTGCGCCATGAGCAGGCCGACGTGGTGCGAAAGCTCGTCATGGAGGCCGTCTCGCGCCTGGACGAGGACGCCTTTGAGGCGGCGCGGCATGATCCCGGGCTCTTGGCGCTGCAGGGGGTGCTGGAGCGGCGCCGTCACAGCGTCGTGGTCGCCGTGGGCCAGCGGCGGTCGGGCAAATCCCGCCTCGCGGCCCGGCTGTGCGCGCTCTTGGCGCAGGAGTGGCTGGGCTCGGAGCACAGCTCGGCGGAGCACCTCTTGCCGGTGCTCGTCGACGCGGGCCTGGACCTCCCGAGCGACGCCCCTGGAGAGCCCATGCGCGCCGGGGCCTTGTTGGACGAGGGCCGCCGACGCGCCTGGTTACGCCTCGCCGGGGACGACGTCGCCGAGCTCGGCCCCCAAGACGAGGCCTTGGCCGCCCCCGACGCCAGCCTGCCCACCTTGACCGTGCTCGACGGCCTGGAGCGCT
>JAKLKE010000506.1:0-342 GCA_023150775.1 Myxococcota bacterium | reverse complement strand
AGCCTCAGCCCCAAGCGCCTGCGCCTGTTCTTGGAGGGCGTGGAGCGTGTGGTCGGCGGGCGCCACCGCCTGATCGTGCTCTCCGACCCCAGCGTCTTGCCCCTGGACGACCTGCCGCCGGGCTGCGCGCTCGTCCGGCTCGCCGAGCCCCGCCGCCTCAGCGCCCAAGAGCGCGGCGCCGAGTCTCTGGAGCGCAGCGCCTTGGCCCTGGTCGAGCCCGGGGACCACCGCCGCATCGCCGTCACGACGCGCCGCCTGTGGTCCCGCCTGCGGGATGTCGGCGCCTTGGGCGGCGAGGCCCAGCCCCACGACGCCTTGTTGTGGTTGGTGGGGCAGACCTTG
>JAKLKE010000505.1:251-3830 GCA_023150775.1 Myxococcota bacterium | reverse complement strand
GGCGGCGCAGCTCGATGAGCGTGGACCGGTCTTGGGGATCCAGGCGCAGGGCGAGGTCGGTGGCGGCGGAGCCAAGGATCCGCCCGGCGTCACCCGGCGCCAAGCTGCGTGTGCGCCACCAGCGCGTCGGCGCGGCGTCGGGGCTGAGGGTGTCCAAGGTGTCGGAGACCACCTGCGCGCCGGGATCTGCGGCCGCCGGGCTCCACGGCGGGGCGGCCAGAAGCGGCGCCTTGAGCCCGCTCCCGCCGCGCTCGGCCCAATACTCAAGCCAGGCGCCGCCGCAGCGGGTGCGCAGCGCACAACGACGGCAGGGCGCGCCTTGGCGTTTGTTGTGCTCGTTCTGGATGTTCAGGGCCTTCGCCCCGCCGAGCTCCGCCTCCAGCGCCTCCACCGAACGATCCTGCGCCTCCGCCCAGCCCACACACAGCGGCAGGCCGCAGTAGGGGTTGAGGAGCTCAACACCAAAGGACAGGGCGAGGGCCTGGGCCTCACGCACCGCCGGGCCGAGCAGGGCGTAGTCGGGCAGCAGGTGCAGGTTCTGCCGAGCGCGGCCGTGGGGCTGCACGGCGGAGACCGAGACGCTCTTCACGCCGGGCAGGCGCTCGGCGACAAACCGGAGGTAGTCGGGCAACAAGGTCTGGGTCGGCGCGGCGAGCACGGGGTTCAGGGTGACCCGCACACCGGCGGCCAAGAGCGCGTCGAGGCCAGCGAGGCAGCGGGGGAAGGCGCCGTCGAGGCCCGCGAGCAGGTCGTGGTGCTAGGGCAGATGGGAGAGCAGAGAGACGAAGGCCGAGGTGAGCCCCGCCTCGGCCAGGGCCGCCGCGTAGTCCGGGGTGATGAGGATGGCGTTCGTCTGCAGCTCAACGAGGGGCAGGCCGGCGGCCCGGGCGCGGCGGATGGAGTCCAGCAGGCGGCGCCGCAAGAGGGTCGGCTCACCGCCGGAGATCGTCAGCGTGCGCCCCCCCTCGGCGAGCAAGGCGGCGATCTGCCCGTCGATGACGGCCTCTGGGGTGGGCGCGGCGGGGTACTCTTCGGCGGGCACGTTGCAGAAGGGGCAGCGCTCGTTGCACACCATCGTGAGGCGCACGAGGCCCTTCGTGAGGTGGCTCTCTTCAGCTTGGGCCGTCTCCGGCGTCGAAGGCGGCGTGGATGGGGGGGGATTGAAGGCGGACATGGATTAGGTATTGTAGCGGCACGCCCCTTCGCCTGGACCGCCGGATGTCGTCTCTCCCGCAAAGCGCCGTCTACACGCTCCCCGCGCCGGGTGAGCGGCGGATCGGCGCGCTGCGGCGAAAGGTGGCGTTGTTGGCGGCGCGGGGCCTGCTCTCCCTGGGCCCCCGTGGCCTGCCCGCGCCCATGGCCCGCGCCCTGCCCGCCGCCCAACGATACGTCGAGGGCGCCTTACGCCGGGGCGGCGCGGTGGCCGTGGATCAGCTCATCGTCCCCGAGGTGCTCACGCCGCTGCTCGCGCTGCAGAGCGGGGCGATCCCCGCCGAGCAGGCCTTGGCCTCGGCCTTGCCCAGCCTGCTCTACGGCCTCTGCGCCGCGGGTCTGGGCCCTGAAGACCTGCTCTGGGACCTTCCCGTCGCCCACCTTCACCACGCCGGGCGGGTGATCCACTTCTCGGCGCCGGCGGCGGGGCTGTTCTTGGCGGGCGCCACCCCCCAGGTTCGTGTGTTTGAGCAAGCCGCGCCCCTAAGCGGCCCAGAGCTCCCGTGGACGACGCCCTTCACGCCCTTGGGCCACGGCCTCAGCCTCGCGGTCTGGGACAAGAACCCGCTCTCGATGCTGGAGGAGCACCCCGACAAACACGGCAACGCCTTGAGCTTGGGCGGGCGCAGCGCTGAGGACTGGCGCGAGGCGCTTCAAGGGGCCTTGGCGCTCATCGAGCAGGGCCTCCCGGCCTGGCTGGGTGAGCTGCCCGACACGCTCAGCCGCCTCGTGCCCGTCGGCTTTGAGCCCGAGCGCCACCTCAGCGCGTCTTACCGTGAGGCCCCGGGCGTGGCCTACCTCACCCTGCACCCCGACCCGCTCACCTTGGCCGAGGCGATCGTCCACGAGGCCCAACACTCCAAGCTGAACCTGCTCTCTTGGCTCGACGCCGTGCTCGTGAACGGCCGCACCACCTGGACCCCGTCGCCGGTGCGCCCCGACCTGCGCCCGCTCATGGGGGTGCTCCTCGCCGTTCACGCCTTCGTGCCCGTGGCGGCCCTGCACGCGGGCCTCGTCGCCGCGGATCACCCGCTCAGCCGAACCGCGCCGTTCCAGCGCCGCCGCGCCGAGGTCTTGGCCTCCAACCAGCGCGGCGTCGAGGTGCTCAAGCGCCTCGCCGAGCCCACGGCGATCGGCGAGCGGCTCATCCACGAGCTGTTTGTGCTCCATTTTGCCCTCAGTGACCTATCTCCCGCAGACCATCCACCCGCAGAGCTGAGCGAGGGCGTCCTGGAGGGCCCGAGCATGGGGTGACCAAGCCGTTTGTTGTCATCGGAGGCGGCCCCGGCGGGGCCTGCGCCGCCGCGCTGCTCGCTGGGCAAGGCGCGCCGGTCGTGGTGATCGAGAAGGACCAGTTCCCTCGGCACCACGTCGGCGAGTCCTTGCAGCCCGCGACCTTCACCATGCTCGATCGCCACCTCGGCCTGGGGCCCACCCTCGCCGCCCAAGGCTTCGCCCGCAAATACGGCGCGGTCTACGTCTGGGGCGAGAACCGCGACCCCTGGACGGTGCTGTTTGATCAGCGCTTAGAACAAGACCTGCCCACCCTCGACGAGGCCGGTCTTCTGGGCGGCGGCTACGAGCACGCCTGGCAGGTTGAGCGCGCTCGTTTTGATGAGATCCTCCTCACCGAGGCCGCCCGCCGTGGCGCGGACGTCCGTTTTGGCGGTGAGGTGGAGTCCGTCACCTTCGACGGGGAGCGCGCCGCCGGGGTGCGCCTGCGCTCCGGCGAACACATCGAGGCCGAGGCCGTCATCGACGCCAGCGGCCAGCGCGGCGTCATCGGCAAACAGCTCGACCTGCGCCGCGTCGTCGATGACATGCGCTGCGTGGCGACCTACGCCTACTACGACAACATGGCCGGGGTGCCTGGCCCGCTCTCCCGCCATGTGCAGTGGGTGGTGTCCATCGACGACGGCTGGTGCTGGTTCATCCCGGTGAGCCCGACCCGCACGAGCGTCGGCGTCGTGAGCCGCCAGAAGGGCTTGATGGCGCTGGGCGACTTTGAAGAGGCCCTCCGCGCCGCCGGCTTCCCTTTAGACGGCGCCACCCGCGTCTCTGGGCCGGGCCAAGACGGCCTCCGCTTCGCCCGGGACTGGTCGTTCACCTCTAGCCGCTTCGCCGGGCCGGGCTGGTGGCTCGTCGGTGACGCCGCCTGTTTTGTGGATCCGATCCTCTCGGGCGGCGTAGACTTCGCCATCCGCAGCGGCTTCCGCGCCGGCCTCGCCGCGCTGCGGGTGAGCGTCGGGGATGAGGCCGAGACGGCGGCCGCCGAGGCCTACGACGAGCAGTTCCGCCGGGAGTACAAGGCCTATCTGCGCCTCGCCCGATATTGGTACGGCAACAATCGCACCGTCGGCGGCTTGT
>JAKLKE010000505.1:0-241 GCA_023150775.1 Myxococcota bacterium | reverse complement strand
GGAGGCCCACCGGGAGATCCCGCCCCACGCCGCGCTCACGCCGCTCCGCGCCTTCGTCTACCTCACCACCGGGCGCTACGCCGCCGAGCGCCACCTTCGGGTGTTCCAAGAGTGGCAAGAGAAGAAGATGTTTCGCCAGCTCGGCGTAGACGCCGAGGCCCTGCGGCGGGCTCGGGCGACGGAGATCTGAGCCCCTCAGAGGTCGTTGAGCTCTCGGATCAGGGCGTTCAACGTCGTGATC
>JAKLKE010000504.1 GCA_023150775.1 Myxococcota bacterium | reverse complement strand
CCAAGGTGGCGATCACGGCCTCGACGATGGCCCGCACGGGCTCACTCATCGCCTGGGCGGCCTCGGCGACGGTCAGGGTGTAGGCCCGGGGAAAGCCCGTGCTGAGATCACGGCCGCGCACCTCAAGCTCCGCGGGGTTTGGGCCCCAGACCAAGGCCGCGCCGACCTGCTGTTTGGCCTCTTCAGCCGTCGCCGGGCCGATGAGCAGGCCCCGCTCAGCCCGCAGGTAACGGATGAGCGCCTCATCAAAGGCCTCGCTGCCCACACGGATCGCCCGGGTCGAGACGAGCTCCCCCATGGCGAACACCGAGACGCTCGACCGCCCGGCGCCGATGTCTACGACCATGTTGCCGTGGGTCTCGCCCACGTCCACCCCCGCGCCGACGGCCCCGGCCAAGGGCGCGTCGATGAGCGTCACCTCACGCACCCCGGCGGCCTCAGCGCACTCTCGCACCGCCCGGCGCTCTACTTCAGTGGTGCCCGCGGGGATACACACCGCGGCCTTGGGCTTCACCAACGAGGCCGCGCCGCAGCGCTGCAGGAGCACCCCCAACAGCGTCTCGGCGGCCTCAAAGTCGGCGATCACGCCGTCGCGGATCGGACGGATCACGTCGATGTCCACAGGCACCCGGCCCAACATCTGCCGGGCCTCGGCCCCAGTGGCGATGAGCCGTCGCGCGCCGCGCCCGTCGCGGTGGAGGGCCAAGGCGCTCGGCTCACGCAGCACGACGCCGCGCCCACGGCGGGCGATACGCACGGTGTTTGAGCCCAGATCGATCGCGAGATCCTGAGAGAGCGCGTCCAGCACGCCGGTGAACATGGATGTGACCAACGGGGTGGACCTCAGGAGGGAAGGTCGAGGCGGGCAGCGCCGAATGGCCCGCCGCCAAGAGCGTATAGCCGAGCGAGACCGCCCCCTCAAGCCTCCGACAAGGCTACAATAGGCCCTGATTCACCGTTCGACCTGCCACCGAGGTGCCCCGATGCGCTCTCCCCTGCTCTCGAAGGTCCTGGCTCTCGCCCTCATCGCCTCTACGGTCGGGACCGCCGCCGCGAAGGTGCCTGTCACCGGCCGCCGCCAGTTCAACCTCATCCCCGACGCCCTGATGCGCCAGCTCGGGGAGTCCTCTTACAAATCGACCCTCGCTGACGTGAAGCTCTCCACGGGAAACGAGAACTCACAGGCGATCAAGAGCGTCGGCCAGGCCATCGCCAAGGCCGCGAACCAGAAGTCGTATGACTGGGAGTTTAAGCTCATCCAGGAGAACGACACGATCAACGCCTGGTGTATGCCCGGCGGCAAGATCGCCGTGTACACCGGGCTTCTGCCCGTCGTGCAGAACGAGGCGGGCCTCGCCTTCGTCATGGGCCACGAGGTCGGCCACGCCACGGCGCACCACGGCGCCGAGCGCCTCTCCCAGCAGCTCGCGGTCTTGGGCGGCATGGGCGCGCTCTACCTCTACTTGGACAACAAGTCTGAGATGAGCACAGAGCAGAAGGCGATCGTCGTCGCCGCCATGGGCGCGGGCGCCCAAGTGGGCGTGATCTTGCCCTTCTCGCGCCTGCACGAGAAAGAGGCTGACGTCATCGGCATGATGTACATGGCCAAGGCCGGCTACCCGCCGTCGGAGTCCATCGACGTCTGGGACCGCATGGCCAAGGCCAGCGGCGGCGGCGGCACCCCGGCCTTCCTCTCGACGCACCCCAGCGAAGACAAACGCCAAGAGAACCTCAAGGACTGGATGCCCCAGGCCAAAAAACGCTACGAGCGCAACAAGCTCAGCCGCAACACCCAGACCACGCAGTGGACGAGCTCCGACTTCGGCGGCTCCTCTGGCGGCGGCGGCGGCCGCAAGAACAACGACTCCTCGTCGAGCGGATCCGGCGGGGCGTCCTCCGGCGGCACCCGGCGCTGAGCTCGCTTCTGCTTGCGTCTCGGCCCGCGCCGCGCTAGCTGTTCCCCGCGCTGATCCTTCGATCCGGCGCGGAGGCGACCCAGATGTCCGTCCTGGACAAGATGCGCAACAGCTCCGACTCGTTCCCCGTCCAGGCCCTGTTCGCCGTCGTCATCGCGAGCTTTGTGGTCTGGGGGGTCGGCGGCCAGGGCTCCACCACCGCCCCCGTCGCCGAGGTGGATGGTCAGGCCATCACCGACGTCGAGTTCGCCCGGGCCATGCGGCTGGCGACCTCACGTGAGCGCCAGGCCCTCGACGCCGAGGCCCAAGCCGCGCTCCAGCAGCGTGTGCTCACCCAGCTCATCCAGGACATGCTCGTCTTGGAGGAGGCCAAGCGCCTCGGCATCGAGGTCTCCGACGACGAGATCAAACGCTCCATCGCCCGCATCTTTAAGGGCGACGACGGCAAGTACTCCAAAGAGCAGTACGAGACCTACCTCACCCGCACGGGCACCTCAGCCTCGTCCTTTGAGCGCCAGCTCTACGAAGACATGCTGCGCTCGAAGGTGATGGCCATCGTCGCCCAAGGCGCCCGGGTGAGCGAACAAGAGGTCAAGCGCCGCTTCATCGAGCAAGAGACGCGGCTCACGCTGGTCTACACCCGCATCCCCGCCGCCGCGTTTTACCCGGCCATCGACATCCCCCAGGCCGAGCTTGACGCCTTCATCGCCAGCTCCGCCGACCGCATCAAGACCACCTACGACGCCCAGTTTGACCGCCGGTTCAACGACCCGCGCAAGGCCACACTGCGCACCATCCTCCTGCGCACCGACCTCCCGGGCGTCTCCAAAGAGGACGTGAAGGTGCGCTTGGAGGCCGTGCGCGCCCAGCTCGTCGCGGGCGGTGACTTCGCTGAGGCCGCGCGCCGCTGGTCTGAAGACCTCACCGCGGTGAACGGCGGCGATCTCGGCGTACAAGCCGACTCCCAGCTCGACCCCGCGGTCACCGACGCCGTCTTCGCCGTCGGCGCGGGCCAGCTCACGCAGATCGTCGAGACCAGCCGGGGCTACCAGCTCTTTCTGGTCGAGGCCGTCACCGACGCCAAGGTCACATCCTTGGAGGAGGCCACGCCGATCCTCGCCGCCGAGCTGATCAAGGCCGACCGCGCCCCGGCCTTGGCGAAGACCTTCTCTGAAGAGCTGCTCGCCGCGTGGAAGGCCGAGGGGCGCCCGCCGCTCGCGCTCATCGCCTCGAAGGGCCTCTTGCCCGAGACGGCAGAAGACGTCACGCTCACGGATCCCCAGGTTCGAGGCCTCGGAGTCGCGGTTGAGCTGATCGCAGATGTCAAGAATGTGCAAGCTGGTGCGGTGCTCCCCGAGGTCTACACCATCGGCGAAGACCTCGTGATCGCCCAGGTGACCAGCCGCGCCGAGCCCACCGAGGCCGAGGTGAACGCCCAGGCGGGCACCGTGCGGGCGCGTATGCAGGCGATGGCGCGCATGGAGCTGATTCAGGCGTGGCAGACCGACCTCGTCGCCCAGGCCGACGTCGTTCGTTATGTCCAGCCCGGAAGCTGAGCTTCAGGCCGACGCCGCTCGGTGGCGTGCCAGCGGGGGCGCAGATCCTCTGCTATGGTTTGGCCCAAACGCCCCCAGCAGATCGCCGGGGGGCCTGGAGCCTGCCGATGCGTCCCACCCCGCTGCTCATCCTCCTCGCGGCCTGCGGCAAAAACACCGCGTCGTATGATCCCGTCGCCGATGCAGGCGCAGACCAGCTCGCGCTCGTCGGGGACACGATCACCCTCGACGGGTCTGGATCTTCAGACTTTGACGGCGAGATCGTCTCCTACACCTGGTGGATGATCGGGGCCCCCCAAGGCGCCACGGCGACGATCGAGAGCGACGGCGCCACGGCGACGATCACCCCCGATCTGATCGGCGACTAT
>JAKLKE010000503.1 GCA_023150775.1 Myxococcota bacterium | reverse complement strand
CTACATCAAGCTCCTTCTTCACCGGATCGATGTCGGCGGAGATGAGCTTGGGGACGCCGTCGGTGTCTTTGCAGGCCAGCCCGACGAAGAGCCCGCCCTGCAGCCCGACGGCCTCGATGTGTAAGAGGCGCTGCTCGACGTCTACCCAGCCGAAGAGCCCCACGTCGCCCTCGGGGCGGCTGCCGAATCGTTCACTGGCGAGCATCCGGCCCTGCACCTTGATCGGGCCGTCCATCGTCAGAAGCTCAAGCTCCGCGCCATCGGAGGTGCCCTGAAGGCGCACCTGCACGGCGTTACAGCCCTTGGGCAGCTTGTAGATGACCTCGTCGCGGTCTTGTTTGTTCATGTGGAGCTGGGTGTAGCCGTCCCGGGCGGCGTCCCAAGCGTCCCAGGCTCGGGCCAACCAGAGGTCGTCGTCGCCGTCGTTGTCTACGTCAAACAGGGCGAAGTCGCGCACACGCCCCTGGTCGGGCTGGGTCTGTGCTGGCTCAAACCGGCCATCTGGACCCTGCAGGAGCACCTGGGCTTTGTTGTCCATGAGCCGCACGAGGTCGAGGCGCCCGTCGCCGTTCAGATCCGCGAAGCTGCCGCCGATGGAGTCCCCCGAGGGGGTGAGCCCCCGGGCCTCGGCTTCGTCTGTCCAGCGCCCGTTTGTGTCGCGGAACAAGAGCATGTCGGGGCTAGGATCGCCCACGGCGGGAAAATACAGCTCCGCGTCGCCGTCGCCGTCGATGTCTACACAGCTCACGCCGCGCATCCGCGCGCCGCCGGTCACGCCGAAGAGATCGGGGCCGAGGTTGACCCATTTTCCGTCGATGCGCTCCCACAGCTCGGCGGGGTTGCCACCGCGCCCACGCGCGCCGCCGGAGGCGACGATGAGCTCATAGTCGCCGTCGCGATCAACGTCACAGGCCGTCATGCCGTGGCGATCGGCGGTCTGCTCACCCCAAGGGCTGTCTGCTGCGGCGGTGAAGCGCCGATCCGCGCCGAGGCGACCGTAATACATCGGCGCGTGCGTCACCGTGGCGAGCTCGATGAGGCCGTCGCCGTCGAGATCTAAGGCGAGGGCGGCCCACGCAGGAGTGTCGCGGGGGACACCCCATGCGGCCTCCACATCTTGGGGAGTGTTGGGCTCCGCCGCGACGGCGAGCCCAAGCCAGGTGAACCACAGTGACATGGGATGAATCAGGACCCGTCGCAGAGCAGCCAGGGCCAATCGGCCTCATTGTTGGTGGTGTCGCATTCGTCGTAGGAGGAGTCCAACGACGCGACCACCACCAGGGTGACACCTGCGGCGGCGAGATAATCCCCGTAAGAGAACGCCAGCTCGGTGGACGGCCCGGCCTCCATGTTGCCCACGGCGTAAGGATAGACCTCACTCACGAGCAAGCTGCGGTCGCCAGCGCCGTTCACGGCGTACAGATCGAGGGTGACCATGCCCACATCGACGGCCTGGGTGCCGGTGTTGGACACCTGGACCGAGAGCCGCACCACAGAGAAGTCTTCGCAGCCGGACTCGCACAGATCGAGGATCTCGACGAGCACGTCGGGCTTGGGCGGCAGGCCCGGGCGGCCACGGTACAGCTCGGTGTCTGTCCAGTAGTGGGCGTCTTCAGGCAGGGGCAGCGTGCTGTCGGCGTTGATGTTGGACGAGGCGTAGTCGTGGGACTGCCAGAACGGCCCGCCCGGCGCCCAGAGCTTGTCGGGGTGAGAGAAGGCGCGCATCCCCGCCCAGTCCGAGAGGTTGTCTCGGTTGCTCGACACGAGCAGGACATCCGCCGATCCATCGGGGCCGTCGCCATCGGGGCCGGTGACGTCGGCGACGATGGGGTACTCAAACTGGGTGTCTGAGGTGTGGCTGGCGTTCTCGTAGTTGACCGCGCCGGTGTCGCCGTCGAAGATCCAGAGGGTCTCGGTGTCGGCGTAGATGACCTCGTAGGTCTGGTCATTGTCGAAGTCAAACGCCGAGCAGGCCGCGAAGCCGATGGAGTCGGCCACCGACGCCGTCCAGTTGACCGTGCCGTCGAGCTCGATGTTGTAGAGCAGTGTGCCCGCCGCGAAGGACATCTCAGGGTCGCCGTCGCCGTCAAAGTCGGCCACGCAGGGCGGACCCATCACAGAGCCGCCGTAGTTTCGGGCGGCGAGCGCGGTGCCGTCGGTGTCGTAGAGGGAGTAGCGACCGTTTCCGATCATCGCCACCTCACCCTCGGGGTCGTCATCCGCCTGCACGATCGCCGAGAACTGCCCGTTGGCCGCCTCGATGGCGCCGTCGGTGTCCCACAGCGGGGTGCCGTCGTAGGCGAAGACCGTGTCACCCATCACGATCTCTTGGAAGCCGTCGAGGTCGATGTCGCCCACCGCCGGGATGGATACGTCGATGCCCGCCGTCCAGCTCAGGGTGGCCAAGGTCTCGCCGGTGAGCGCGTTGAGCACCAGGTTGTGGGCGATGATCTCCGCGACGCCGTTGCCGTCAAGATCGGCCACAATCGGCTGCACGAGGGTGCCGGTGGTGATCTCCAACAGGCCCTTCTCGGTGATGGCCTCACGCTCGGCCTTTGTGGGCCACACCACCGCCGACGCCGTGTCTAAGGCCGTCTCAGGCTCGATGAGGCCGGTCGTGCGGTCGACCTGTACATGGAAGTACGCCTCTCGCACGCCGTCAACACGCACATAGGTCTGGGCGATGGTGATGGTCTCTAGGCGCCCGTCGCCATCAACGTCGGCGACGGCGTTTCCACCGTAATCGTAGCGCTCGCCGACCTCGTACTCTTGGTTGTCTTCTGGGGTCTCATCGAGGGCCAAGAACACCACGGTGTCGGGGATGCTGGGGTCGGCGCCGAGGAACAGGCGCCCAGAGAAGAAGGTGTAGGGTTTGTCATCAACGGTGACCGCGCCGTCGCCGTTGTTGTCGTAGAGCGCGGCGGCCAAGGGCGCGGTGTGGCTCGGCGCGGCCTGCCCGATGGTGAAGTCGGTGGGGTCGAAGGGGTCGTAGGTGCGGTCAAACATGACCCGCACGTCGGGGTTCCAGAAGTCGGCGTCCCGGGTGATGGGGCCGCCGCCGCAGGTGGCGCTGCCGGAGAGCGGGCCGCCGGGGTCGGAGTCGACCTCACAGTCGCCGTCTACGCAGTCGCCGATGCCGTCGTTGTCACGATCGTCGTAGCCCTCATCGATGCGGCCATCGCCGTTGTTGTCGAGGCCGTCGCAGATCTCCTCCGCCTCTGAGCAGTTGGCCACGCCGTCGCCGTCGGGGTCGGGGAAGCCGTTGTCGATGACGCCGTCGCAGTCGTTGTCGACGCCGTCACAGAGCTCCGGGCCGCAGGGCGCGTCGGTGTCGGGGGGGATGTCGAGGCCCTCACAGGGCTCGGGCAAGGCCCCGCAGCCGCCGACGACGAAGAGCGCCGGGGCGAAGAACAAGGCGAGGAGGGAGGCGCGAGAGGGTGCGGTCATGGGCTGGCCCCTTCGTTGGTGGCCGGAGGCGGCGCGTCGGTGGGCTGACCTTCGGCGGCCTGGCGCGCGCGCTCGGCCTCTTCGGCCTCACGAGCGGCCTTCAAGCCGACGGTGTCGAGGATAACGAACTGAACGCGGCGGTTCTTGGCGCGGCCTGCGGCGGTGGAGTTGGAGGCGATGGGCTTGGCCTCACCATAGCCGACAGGCTTGAGGATCTCGATCGTGACGCCCTTGGACGCGAGGTACTTGACCACGCTGTTCACCCGGCGCTGAGAGAGATCCTGGTTGTAGGCGTCGTTGCCTTTGCTGTCGGTGTGGCCCTGAACCTCGATGAGGAGGATCTCCGGGTGGTAGAGGATGGTGTTGGCCACCTCATCCAGAAGCGGGAGAGACTCGGCCT
>JAKLKE010000502.1 GCA_023150775.1 Myxococcota bacterium | reverse complement strand
CGATGCCCGCCGGGGCCATCGGAAAGGGCCAACAGCAGACGATCATCGTCACCGAGCAGCCTCCGGAGCTCGACCACACCATCGACACCGTGAAGTTTGTCTTCCGGGACGCCCGTGAGGGCCAGGTGCAGTGCAAAGGCGCAGAAGAGCCCGCGCTGTGTGAGCCCTACTGTTACGTCCGTGAGCTCAAAGCCGGCGCCTGTCAGGTGAGCGCGGTGCAAGGCAGCCGCACCCTGAAGGCCGCGCCCTTCGTGACCACCCGCGGCGTGGTCATCTGTGAGCCCTCCGGCGACAAGCTCGTGTGCCGCTCGGATCAGTGGAGCCGCTGAGGCGCCGGGTCAGCCCCAGTCCTCAAAGCCTGGCAGCACGCTCGGCGACGCGCGCCGGGTGAGCTTGAGCGGCGCGAGCAGCTCCGCGAGGGGCGCCTCCGGCACGCCGAGGTGCTGCGCGAGCCGCGCGGGGGTAGCGCCTCGGCGAAACGGCAGATCGCCGTATTCTTTGGTTCGGGTGTAAAACTCTACAAAATTAGAGTCTTGCGACGCATTGTTCATGTAGAGCAAGAACTCTCGCCATCCGGGCAAGAAGCTGATCCCGTCGCGCTCATCAAAGATCACCCCGACGCTCGGGGCGCCCGTCAAGGTCTCGCCGACGGTGGCGGCGACCAAGGGCAGATCGAGGCCGCCTTGATCTTTGAGGCTCTCCGCCAAGGTGCGGCCCTCCAGAGAGACGGGGCGGTGCTCGTGCAGCAGGTGCGAGAGGAAGCCGCTGATCGCGTCGCTGAGCTGTTTTGTGTCCTCAAAGAGCAGCTCATCCGCGCCGAAATGGGCGATGAACGCCGCGCGCTGCTCACGCTGCACGGCGAAGGCGCGGCGCAGGCCGGTGAGGTGATCGACGTGGACCTTGCGTGGGCTCATCGCCCAGCTTCGGCTGAGCTCCATCCGGCTCAGGGCGCTGAGCGGATCGTAGAGGTCGGGCTCCCCCGAGGGCACGTACCGACCCGGCGCGACAGGGATCAGCCGCCCGCAGAGCACCGAGCGCGCGGGCAGGGGCTCGTCGAGGAGCAGCTCAAGGGAGTCTTCGTTCAGCGTGTCCCGGGCCTGGGCGACACCCTCGGCCCAGTCGTCGATCACGAAGACGCCGTGACGAAGGCGGGTGAGCCAACGTTGGGCCTCGGCGGGCAAGGGCAGGCCCAGCGTGCGCTCGACGAGGGTGAACCCGTCGAAGTCGAGCCACTCAAAGGCAAAGAACTCCAAGAAGTTGAGCCAGTCTTCGCCCGGATCGTCGTCGCCGTACCAGGCGCGGGCGGCCAAGGCCAGCTCGCCGCGATGGGCCTCAGACGCGGCGATTGGCAGCACGCGGCGCTTGACATCGCTCAGGCTCGGGGGCAAAGTGACTCCTCTTCGGGGCTCAGACCGGGATGATTCATTGGAGGAGCATTGGCGCTCACGCCTCCCTTTAGCGCGCCGCGGGCGTCGTTGTCGCGCCTCGCCCCCACGCTCCTCTTCGGGGTCGGGCTGGGCTGCTCCGACTACAAGGTCACCGCGCAGGAGCCCGAGCTGGCGCTCTCCGCCGACGCCTTGGACTTTGAGGAGGTCGTGCGCGGCACCCAGCTCACCCTGACCTTCTTCGCCAAGAACGAGGGCCGCGCGCCGCTTAAGTTAGAGCGTGTGGCGCTCACCGACGGCAGCTCCGCCGAGCTCACCGTGATGAGCGGCGACGGCGCGGGGATCGAGCCCAACGAGGAGGCCGAGATCTCCGTGCGGTACGCGCCCGCCGAGGTCGGTCAGGATCTCGGCGAGCTGGAGATCACCTCCAACGATCCCAAGCGCCCCTTGGCGACGGTGTCCCTCGTCGGCTACGGCGTCGAGCCCCGGATTGACGTCGATCCCGAGCAGCTCTGGTTCGGCACCGTGCCCATCGGCGAGACGGTCACCCTGACCGTAGACGTCGCCGCCCGGGGCCAAGGGCGCCTGCGGGTAGACGATCTCAGCCTCGGCGCTGGGCTCGGCGAGGTCTACACCATCACGCTGCCCGAGCACGTCACCTTGCCCTACAAGCTCTCGCCGGGGGAGGGCTTCTCCTTCGACGTGAGCTTCACGCCGACGACGGCGGACGCCTGGCCCGGTGAGCTCCTCGTGCGCTCCAACGACCCGAACGACCCCGTCCTGCCCGTCGCGCTCTACGGCAACATGACCGGCGGCGGCGACGAGCCTCCCCGTGTGGAGATCACCACGCCCGACTGGGGCAACTACCTCATCGAGGGCGTCGCCACGACGCTCAAAGGCGCGGTCTCCGACGACGCCGACGCCCCCGAAGATCTCCTCTGCGCTTGGTACGCGAACGGCAAGCTCATCGGCAGCTCCGTCGCCGATGAGAAGGGCGCGCTCAGCCTCACCACCGACAAGCTCCCCGCCGGGGAGGTCACCGTCACCCTGCGCGCCGTCGATGGCCTGGGCAACTCCAGCGACGACAACGTAGACGTCGTCGTGTGGCCCGAAGAGGAGCCCCTGCGGTACACGCTCTCCGGCGGCGCCTCGATCTTCGACTACTGGTCCATCGACGACGACGTGAGCGTCTATGTCGACGGCGAGCTGGTCTTCCAAGACACGAACCGCACCCAAGACCACCACGCCCCCGTCGAGTTTGACGCCCGGGTGGGCTCAGCGGTGCGTATCGTCGCCAACGACGTGAACGCCTGCGCGCTCTACCTCGACGCCTTGGTCATCCACTTCGGCACCTCGGCCCACCAGCCGCTCAACGACGCCATCTGCCGCTCGGCCTGCGCTGAAGACGCCTGCTACGACGGCACCTACGGCGGCCCCTGGCCGAGCGTCTTCTTGGACGAGACCTACACGATCAGCATCCCCTAGGCGCGGGGCGCTCGCTCAGCGCGACGCCCGGAGCGCGCGCTGAAGGCCGAGCACCGCCATGGCGGTGAGCAGGCAGATCACGCCGTTCGTCCACAGCCAGGCGCCGGAGAGCACGCCGCCGAGGAGGCTCAGCGAGGCGCCCGAGGCCGCGAGCTGCAGCAAGGAGGCGCCGAAGCCGACGCAGATCCCGGCGGCGAGGCCCCCAAAGGCCCGGGTGGGCCCGAAGGTGAAGGCCAAGAGCGCCGGGAGCAGGGCGCTCGCCCACAGCGGGTTGCGGGCGTAGCTGAGGTCGAGCACGCTCGGCCAGAGCAGGAGCTCCCGGCTCAGCAAGGTCACGGCGAGGGACGGCGGCGCGGGCAGCATCGGCAAGAAGAAGAGCCCGCCGGAGACCGCGGCGGCGACGAGGCCGACGCCCAAGGCCGAGGCCCAGGGCGAGCGCGCGCCCCGCGCCAACACGAGGGCCATCAGCCCGGCGACGGCGAAGGACAAGGCGTTTGTGCGGGTGAGCGCGCGGGTGACCGCGGCGTCGAGGCTCAGGCGGCCGTGGCCATACTCCTCATCAAAGCCCTTCGCGCCGAGGTCCACCGACGTGCCGAGGATCGTCGCCGTCGTCTCCTCGGGGCTGAGGCCCATGCCGAGCAGCACCGCCGCCGCCCCCGCGGCGTGGGGCGTGGCCATCGAGGTGCCCTGCAAGAAGCGGTAGGCGTGCCCACCTTTGCCGTCGAGGGTGTCTTGGAGCACCCCGGCCTCTTCGCCGAGCTTGGTGTTGCCGCCGGGGGCGGTCATATCGACGCCGGGGCCGAAGTTTGAGTAGAACGAGCGCAGATCATCCGGGCCCACGGCGCCGACGCCGATGGCCTCGGGGAGCGCGCCGGGGAAGGAGACGCTGCGGCGGCCGTCGTTGCCCGCGGCGGCGAAGACGAGCACCCCCTCGTCTCGGGCGGCGATGACGGCCTTGTGGATGATCTCCGAGTAGCCCCCGCCGAGGCTGAGGTTGATGACGTCGG
>JAKLKE010000501.1:3703-3943 GCA_023150775.1 Myxococcota bacterium | reverse complement strand
GCCTCCATTCAGGCCGAGGGCTGGTACGTCGATGAGCTCGTGCTGTGGGACGGCGACGCCGTGCCGCCGCTCGTGCGCTCCTTACAAGACCTCACCGACACTGAAGACCTCGACGGCCCCTACAACATCGAGGCCCAGGCCTTTGAGGACGACGGCGTGCTCGCCCTCACCTTGGTCTACAGCGTCGGCGAAGAGGACCCCCTCACCACGCCCCTGCGCGCCCAGGGCGCCAGCCTCTTT
>JAKLKE010000501.1:0-3693 GCA_023150775.1 Myxococcota bacterium | reverse complement strand
GAGATCGTGCACGCCGTGCCCATCGGGACGACGATCCGTTACCACGTCATCGCCAGCGACGGGATCAACCAGAGCCGCTATCCCGCAGAGTCCGAGCTGAGCTTTCGGGTGCGCCTGCCCGCGCCGACCGACCTCGCCGGGCCCACGGGCCGGGTGGTCGCCACCACGGCGCGGCTGACCTGGACGGCGCCCAAGACCTCCCGGCACAGCCTCGACGGCTACCGGGTGTATCGCGGCGGCGATCTGGTCGCCGAGACCACCGACGCCGAGGCGCTCGTGCCCCTCGCCGGGGGCGGCGCCGACGTGTTCTCCGTCTCCGCGGTCTACGACGCCGGAGAGGGCGACCTGAGCGAGCCCATCTTCTTGGACGTCGCGCTGCCGAGCCTCGACCTGCTGAGCCCCTCCGAGGCCTGGTCCGGCGAGCAGGTGCGCGCCCGGCTCGTCGGCGACAACCTCCTGCTCGTACAAGACGAGGTGAGCCTCAGCCTCGGCGACGGCGTCGTCGTGCGGGAGATCTCCGTCTCGACGGTGGACGAGCTGAGCCTGCTGTTGGAGATCGCTGAAGACGCCGCCGCAGGTAAACGTGAGCTTTTGCTCACATCTGGCAGCGTGAGCCTCAGCGTGCCCGACGCCTTCGAGGTGCTCGGCGGCGACGGCGGCCCGCGCCTCTTGACCCTCAGCCCCGAGAGCGTGCGCCAAGGTGAGCGCGCCACCCTCTGCGTCACGGCCTCGGCGCCGTTCTACGCCACCCCCTCGGTGTCGCTTGGCGAGGGGGTCGTCATCGAGAGCACCACCCTCACCGCCGCCGACACGGCCTGCGCGGAGCTCGTCGTCGAGCCCCAGGCCGCCCTCGGCGACCGCGTCGCCCGGGTAGACGACGGCCGCCGCCTGTACACAAACCTCAGCGTGCAGATCCGCGACAACCTCAACCCGCCCACGGAGAGCTGCGCCAGCGCGCCCGCCGGGGCCTCAGCCATTGGCGCCGCCCTCGCGCTCAGCGTCCTGCGCCGCCGCCGCCGCGTGTCAACGCCGTAAACCGGGTCTCGATGAGCCCGGCCACCTGCTCGGCCACGCCCAAGCGGCCCTGGGCCCGGCTCGCCTCGGCCATCTTCGTGAGCGCGACCGGGTCACCCAACAAGGTGCCGATTCGCTCAAGCGCGTCGGAGATGTTGAGCCCTTGCTCCGTGATCACCATCGCCGCGCCCAGAGAGGCCAAGCCCCGGGCGTTGTGCTCTTGGTGGTTGTCGGTGACGTTCGGCGAGGGGATGAGCACGGCGGGTTTGCCCAGGGCCGTGAGCTCCGAGAGCGTCGAGGAGCCCGCCCGGGCGATGACGAGGTCAGCGGCGGCGTAGGCCCGGCCCATGTCGTCCTCGTAGTCCCGCACGACGACGCCCGGGGGCGCCTCGCCGAGCTCCGAGAGCGCCTGGGGGTGGTAACGGGGCCCGGTGATCCACAAGAGCTGGTAGGGGCGGGGAGAGAGCCGGGCCGAGGCCAAGGCCAAGGCGTTCAGCGTCGCCGCGCCGAGGCTGCCGCCGACGAGGAGCACGACGGGGAGGGCGTCGTTGAGGCCGTAGAACGCCCGGGCCTGGGCGCGGTCCCCCTGGAGGATCTTCGGGTGAACCGGGCAGCCCACGAGCTCCATCGGCGCCCGGGTGCCCAGCTTCGGCCCCGAGGCCGCGTAGGTGAGCAGCACCAGATCCGAGACCTTGGCGCAGAGCCGGTTCGCGAGGCCCGGGGCGACGTTGGACTCATGAATCACGCGCCCGATGCCCAGGCTGCGCGCGGCGAGCACCGTCGGCGCCATGATGTAGCCGCCGACGCCCAGCACCACGTCCGGGCGTAACTTCTGGAGCAGCGTGCGGGCCCTGAGGATCGCCGCGAAGAGCGAGAAGGCGAAACGCACCTTGCCCACCACGCCGCTCCGGGGGAACTGCGGCGCGGTGACCGGGTAGAAGCTGTAGCCGCGCTGGGGGGCGACGCGGCCCTCCAGACGAGAGGCGTCGCCGATGTAGATCACCTCGTGCCCGCGCGCCTTGAGCGCGTCACCCATCGCCAGGGCCGGGTAGACGTGACCGCCCGTGCCGCCGCCCGCCAACGCCACCTTCATGATCACCGCCTCCACGACGAGCGCCTTCCGCCGTCAAGAGCAGACCTTACCTGACTTCTCGGCGCCGGGCCAGCCCAAGGCTTTGACCCCGCCCGCCGCCCACGCTACGGGGGAGACGATGTCGTCTCCACCACGCCCTGCCGCGACGCGCCCCGACGGCGAGCGGCGCTTCACCCGGGAGGCCGCGTCCGCCCTCCGCCTGGCGATCAAGGAGGCCGGCGGCGACGAGGTCTTCGCCGTGGGCACCCTCGACGACCGGGGCCGGGTCGCGACCATCGAGGTCCACGCCCGCGGCCACCAGAGCGCCGTGAACGCCCCGGCGCGGGCCCGGGCGGGCGAGGTGGTCATCCACAACCACCCCTCGGGCGATCTGCGCCCCTCAGACCCAGACCTCGCCTTGGCCGGGCGTTTTGGCGACGAGGGCGTGGGCTTCATCATCGTCAACAACGCCGTGAGCAACGAGCGCTGGGTGGTCGAGCCCGCGAAACGCCGCCCCGTGCCCGTAGACGAGGACGTGCTCCGGGAGGTGTTTGAGCTGGCCTTGCCCCGGGCCATGGGCCGCCAGCACGAGGCCCGCGGCCAACAATTGGAGATGGCGCTCTCCCTGGCGCGGCTCCTGAACGACGGCGGCGTGCTCATGGCCGAGGCGGGCACCGGCACCGGCAAGTCCTTGGCCTACCTCATCCCCTCGATCCTCTGGGCCCAGGCGAACGACTCCAAGGTGGTCATCTCCACCTACACCCGCACGCTTCAGGGCCAGCTCATGACTGAAGACCTGCCCATGGCGCGGCGGGCGGGGCTCAGCTTTGAGGCGGCGCTGCTCAAGGGCCGGGGCAACTACCTCTGCCGGCGTAAGCTCCAAGACGCCTTGAACGACCCCTTTGGCGATCTCGCCTGGCTCCGTCGTCTGGATGAGTTCGCCGCCCGGGCCCAAGAGGGCTCGATGCAAGACCTCGGCGAGGCCGTGCCCGAGGAGGTCTGGGAGCGCGTGGAGTCCGACTCCGACCACACCCTGCGCGTGCGCTGCCCCCACTACAACCAGTGCTTTTTTTACGACTCCCGGCGCCGGGCGGCCTCGGCGCACCTGCTCATCGTGAACCACGCGCTCCTGCTCGCCGATCTCAGCGTGAAGGCGAAGAGCGACGGCGACGGGCTCTTGCCCCGCTTTGGCCGGGTGATCTTCGACGAGGCGCACCACCTGGAGGACGCCGCGACCTCGGCCACGGCGGGGCTGTTCTCGGCCTTGAGCGTCTCCCGGGCCATCGCGCCGCTGCTCCAGCGCAAAGGAGACCGCCCCGGGGCCTTGGAGCGCCTCCGTGAGCGCCTCGTGCAGCAAGAGCCCAGCCTCGACGCCCGCACCCGGGACGCCGAGCGAGCGCTGGCCACGCTGCGGGAGGCCGTCGCCCCGGCCTTAGACACCTCCGCCGACGCCGTGCTCGACGGCGACCCCACCCGGCGCATCACCCCCGACGTCGAGGCCGCGCCCCGGTGGAAGGTCGAGGCCGAGCCCCGGCTCACCCGCCTCGCCGAGCAGCTCCGCCGCGCCCGAGGCCGCCTAGAGTCCATTCAAGAGCAGTGCGCCAACC
>JAKLKE010000500.1 GCA_023150775.1 Myxococcota bacterium | reverse complement strand
GGCTTTGGCGAGGGCGGGGGCACAGGGGAGGAGCGCGATGAACCACAACAAGAGGAGGACGGCGGGACGCATGGCTACTCACGAGTGAAGGCGTCCGGCCCCTGGGTGACGATGCCTCTTGGCTTTTGGAGCCTAGCACCACCCCGGCGGCGCTGTCAAGATGTTTTGACAGGGGAGGCAGTGAGAAGGATCGCCGAGGGCTTGACTCCTCCGTCAGCCCCTCACATCAACGTCTTCTCCCCAGCCTCCTGCGGCGGCTCCTTCTTCGTCTCCTTGCCCCCATCGAGTCCGTCTCGGCCGGCCGCTCCGTCTTCACCGGCTTGTCCCCCGTGGGGGCCGGGCGGGGCGAGCACGCCGCGAGGACGATCGGCCTCGATCGCGGCGCTACGCCGGGCTGAAGCCGGGGCCCCGGCCGAACGTCCCGAACCCTCTCCCGCTGAAGCCGGGGCCCTCTCCGAACCTCCCGAACCCTCCCCGGCTGAAGCCGGGGCCCTCTCCGAACCTCCCGAACCCCCTCCCGCTGAAGCCGGGGCACCCTCCGAACGGACCTCAGCCCAGCGCGGCCCCACCGGGGCTTGCGTGGGGCCCCCCGCTGGCGTATGTGGGCGCCCCGCCATGAACCCACGCGACCGCCGCCATGTGCTGATCAAGCGCCTCATCGCTGAGCGCTGGATCTCTTCCCAGGACGAGCTCGTTCGTCTCCTGGAGGAGGCTGGCGTGCCTTGCACCCAGGCCACGCTCTCCCGTGACCTACGCGATCTCGGCGTGGTGCGGCACAACACGGATCAGGGCCCGGTCTACCGGGCCGACCGCGCCGCCGCCTACCGCGTCATGCTGCGCCGGGTCGTGGCGATGGAGATCCTCAGCGTGCGCCACAACGGCTCCCTCGTCGTGCTCCGCACCCTCGCCGGGCGGGCGGAGGGCGTCGCTGGGTTCTTGGACGGCTGGGGACACGAGAACATCCTGGGCACCGTCGCCGGAGACGACACCGTCTTTGTCGCCCCGGCGGACACCGCCCGCATCCACGCACTCGTAGAAGACATCCGTCGGCTCGAAGAGCCCGACGAAGAGGGCACAGAACCATGAAGATCGTCACCGCGTACTCGGGGGGCCTCGACACCTCCTGCATGATTCCTTGGCTGAAGGAGAACTACGGCGGCGCGGACATCCTCGCGTTCACCGGCGACTTAGGCCAAGGTGAGAACCTCCCCGCGATCAAGGCCAAGGCCCTGCGCACCGGCGCGTCGAAGGCCTTCGTCGAGGACCTTCAAGAGCAGTTCGTCAACGAGTTCATCTGGCCCGCCGTGCGCGCCGGGGCCTTGTACGAGGGCACCTACCCTCTGCACACCGCCCTGGGCCGCCCGCTCTTGGCCAAGAAGCTCGTGGACGTGGCCTTGGCTGAAGGCGCTGACGGCGTGGCGCACGGCTGCACCGGCAAAGGCAACGACCAGGTGCGTTTTGAGGTGACCATCAAGGCGCTGGCCCCGCACCTCCAGATCCTCGCGCCCCTGCGCACCTGGGAGCTCACCACCCGCGAGAGCGAGGTCGAGTACGCCCAGGCCCGGGGTGTGGAGGTGCCCGTCACCATCCAGAAGCCCTTCTCCATCGACCAGAACATCTGGGGCTGCGCGATCGAGTGCGGCGAGATGGAGGACCTCTGGAACGAGCCGCCCCCCGACGCCTGGATCATGACGAAGGACCCGATCACCGCGCCGCGCGGCTCCGTGGAGCTGATCATCGGCTTCGAGCAGGGCATCCCCGTCTCCATCGACGGTGTGCCCTTGGGCGGCGTGAAGCTCATCACCCAGCTCAACGAGCTCGCCGGTGAGTACGGCGTGGGCCGCATCGACATGGTCGAGAACCGCGTGGTCGGCCTCAAGTCCCGGGAGGTCTACGAGGCTCCGGGCGCGACGCTCATCCACATGGCCCACACCGAGCTTGAGCGTGTGTGCCTCGACCGCGCCACCTTCAACTACAAACGCCGGGTCTCCCAAGACTTCGCGAACATCATCTACGACGGCCAGTGGTTCGGCCCCCTGCGGGAGTGCCTCCAGTCCTTCGTCGAGGAGTCCCAGCGCACGGTGACCGGTGAGGTCCGCCTGCGCGTGAGCGCCGGGCTGGTCCAGGTGACCGGCCGCCGCTCGCCCTACTCGCTCTACGACGAGGGCCTCGCCACCTACAGCCACGGCGACACCTTCAACCGCACCATGGCTGAAGGTTTCTTGGCGATCTACGGCCTGCCCTACAAGACCGTCGCCGAGATCCGCCGCGCGAAGGGCCACCCCGAGCTCAAGAAGTAGAGGTACACGATGGCGTTGTGGGATGGTCGGTTTGAGGGTGGCCCCGCCGAGGCCATGCTCCGCTTCTCTGAGTCTCTGGGCGTAGACCTGCAGATGTTCAACGAGGACATCGACGGGTCCATCGCCCACGCGGCGATGTTGGCCGAGGTGGGTCTGCTCACCTCGGCTGAGGCCGAGACGCTGCGCGCTGGCTTAGAGCAGGTGCGTGAGGAGCTCACGAGCGGCGCCTACAAGCCCGAGATCGCCTTAGAGGACGTGCACATGGCCGTCGAGGCGCGTCTCACGGCGATCGTGGGGGATGTGGGCGGCAAGCTCCACACCGCCCGCTCCCGCAACGACCAGGTCGCCACCGACGTTCGACTGTGGCTGAAGAACCGCCTCGGCGAGCTGGATCAGGCCCTCGTCGAGCTGCTCAAGGCCCTGCTCGACCGTGTGGAGAGTGACGGCCGCACGCTCATGCCCGGCTACACCCACCTGCAGCGTGGCCAGCCGATCTGGCTCGGCCACCACCTGCTCGCCTACGCCTGGATGATCCGCCGCGACCGCCAGCGCCTTCACGACGCCCTGGACCGTGTGGACTGGTGCCCCTTGGGCGCCTGCGCCATGGCCGGCACGCCCCACCCCATCGACCGCGAGATGACCGCCGAGGCCCTGGGCTTCTCCGGCCCCATGCCCAACGCCATGGACGCCGTCGCCGCCCGCGATCACCAGCAGGAGGTCGCCGCCCTGTGCGCCATCCTGATGACCCACCTCAGCCGCATGGCTGAAGAGCTCGTTCTGTGGTCGGGCCGCGAGTTTAACCTCGTGCGTATCGGTGAGGGTTGGACCACCGGCTCCAGCATCATGCCCCAGAAGCGGAACCCCGACGCCGCCGAGCTCGTCCGGGGCAAAGCCGGGCGTGTGTATGGCGACCTCACCGCCCTGCTCACCATGGTGAAGGGCCTGCCCTTGGCCTACAACCGCGATCTGCAAGAGGACCGCGAGGCGCTCTTCGACGCGGTGAACACGACCGTGTCGTGTGTGTCGGTCTGCGCGGGCATGTGGTCGTCGCTGACTGTGAACCGCGACCGCTTCACCGCCGAGCTTCGCGGCGACTTCTTGTTGGCCACGGAGCTCGCCGATCACCTCGTCGGCCAGGGTGTGCCCTTCCGTGAGGCGCACCGTGTGGCGGGGCAGCTCGTGAAGGCCTGCGAGGCCCGGGGCGAGAACCTCAGCGCCCTCACCCTCGCCGAGCTGCGGGCTGTAGAGCCCCGGTTTGGCGATGACGCGCTCGCCTGGTTGGAGCCCGAGGGCGCCGTGGAGCGCCGCACGTCCCAGGGTGGCACGGCCTGGGCCCAGGTGGAGGCCCAGGTGGAGGCCCTGCGGGATGAGCTGGATGAGCGGGATTTGTGAGGTCGCGCGCCGCTGAGGGGCGGACGAGATGAACAAGGCAACCGCCTGAGGGTGGGGAAGACGACTCGGGGCGCTCGAAGTCGTCTTCTCTAGGGTGGGGTAGTCAACTTTGACTGACCGAAGCCATCTTCTCTAGGGCGGGGTCGCTTGGTCCGTGTGAGCGTGAGGGGCCTCCCCCTCCGCGACTGGCCTCCCGCGTCCCCACCTTGGCGCCGCCGTCTCATCGTGATCCCCGCCCGATCCTTCACGACGCGCCCGCCCCCGAAGATCCTTGACACCCTCGCCGGGCCTG
>JAKLKE010000004.1 GCA_023150775.1 Myxococcota bacterium | reverse complement strand
GTGTCGTACCGGCGCGAGGAGGGCGCCTTCGTCTGCCCGGTTTATGGCGAGGCGGGTGATTACATCGCGAAGTTTGAGGATCCTCAGCACGGGAGAATGCCGGAGGTCGAGCACGCGACGACGCTTTGGGCGAGCAGATCAGGGGTTGAGGCCCATCGCGTTCGTGTCTCATCTATCCACGATGAGCGGTTTGTGCTGCCAGAGGGTGTCAAGCCTCGTCGAGGTGTGGTCCTGCTCGCCGAGCGTTTTGATCGGACGGCGGGTGGCGTTCGAGTTCATGTAGAAGATTTTGGCCAGATCATCGGGTGTACCCCCTCATCTCCTGGGCTGTTTCACGGATCCTATGAGCAGATGGCGCGACTGATCGTGAGCCTGTGTCCTGAAGACAGGCCGCAGTGGATCCAGCGCCTCGTGTTCATGCTCGTGTGTGGAAACGCCGACGCTCACTGGAAAAACTGGGGCGTGATCTACACCGATCGACGCCACCCAAGGTTGTCACCCGCCTATGATCTCGTGAGCGACGTGGTGTTCGATTATGACGGCTTGGCGCTAACCCTCGGGGGCTCACAACGTTTCGAAGACGCCAAGCCCGCCCGCTGGGACAAGCTCGCCCGAGCCTTGGACATGGACCACGCTGAGCTGGTCCGCGTCGCCCGCGAGGCGCGCGCCCGAGCGGAGGCGGTCTGGTCCCAGGATCGCCACACGCTCGGCTTCGACGCGCGGGAGGTGGCCCTGGTCGAGCGCCACCTCCTGCGACTGCCCTCGTGGGCCTAGGTCAGAACGTCACCACCTGCTTGCCCGTCGTCGTGCGGTCGCCCAGGGCGCGCAGGGCGTCGGCGACGCTCTCCACGGACCACGAGGTCGGGGACTCGGGGGTCATCACCCCGGCCTGCAGAAGCTCGGTGACCTCCGCCATCTCTTCAGCGAAGAGCTCGGGGCGGCCGACGATGAGCTGGGTGATGTGGTAGCCGATGAACTCGACGGGGCTGAAGATGAGCTTCACGTTGTCGATCTTGGCGGCCTCACCGCTCGCGGCGCCGTAGACGACGATGCGGCCGTACCGCCGGGTGACGTCCCAGCTCTGGTGCAGGGTGGCGCCGCCGACCATCTCCAAGACGAGGTCAACGCCCTTGCCGTTCGTGATGCGTTTGACCTCGTCCGCGAGGCTCTGCTCGGTGTAGTTGATGCCGTGGTCGAGGCCACGCTCGGCGGCCATGGCGAGCTTGCCGGCGGTGGAGGCCGTGCCGATGGTGATGGCGCCGAAGTGTTTGGCCAGACGCAGCGCGGCGAGGCCGACGCCCCCGGCGACGGCGTGGATGAGCACGGTCTCCCCGGCCTTGAGGCGGCCGACGGTGCGTAGGCAGCCGTGCGCCGTGAGCCACTGAACGGGGAAGCTCACGGCCTGGCCGTCCGTCCAGCCTTCAGGCGTCGGGAAGAGCGCGGCGCTGTGCGCGAGGGCGTACTCGGCGAAACACTCCTGGCCGAAGCCCATCACCCGGGCGCCCACAGGCCAGCTCGCGCCCTTGCCGGCGGCGACGACCTCTCCGGCGAGCTCAAAGCCCGCGAAGTACGGGGCCTTGGGGCCGCCGACGTAGAGCCCGAGGGTCTGCATGAGGTCGGCGTAGTTGAGCCCACCCGCGCCCACCTTCACCAGCACCTCGCCGGGGCCGGGCTGGGGCACCGCACGCTCAACGATGGTGACGGCGTCGGGGCCGGTGAGGGAGGCGACGTGGACAGCGCGCATCGTGGTCGGGACAGACATGAGAGGGCTCCATAGATCGGGGTTTCCGTTGTTCATTACCCCGTCTACGACCCTCGGTACGGCCTAAATTTTTGGGCGCGCGCCCCTCACAGCTTCCCCTGCAGCGCCTCCAAGGTCACCACCGCCTTCTGGTACTCGGCCTTGGTGCGGGCGAGGTTCACCGCGGCCTGGTCTCGGGAGGAGATGGCGGTGAGCACGTCCTTCTCGATCGCTCGGCCGGCCTCTTGTTTGGCCTTCTCGGCGGCGAGGGTCTCTTCAGCGAGCTGGAGGTTTAAGGCGGCGAGATCGACCTTTCGAGCGGCGCTCTCGACGGTGCGGATGTTCATGGTGACCTGCTGGGCGATGTTACGCTCGGCGATCTCCAGGTTGATGTTGGCCTGGCTCAAGGCGGCGGACTGGCTCATCACGTCGCCCCGGGCGGCGCGGTTCGCCAGCGGCATCGACAGGTTGACGCCGACGCTCTGGCTGGGCAGCTCCCGGGCGGCGAGGTCTTTGAACGACGCGGCGTAGGTCACCTCGTCGCCTTGGGACGAGTCCTTGAACGACTGTAGGCCATAGCTCGCGTTCACCGAGAGGGTGGGCAAGAGGCCGTGGCGGGCGTTTTTGTAAGCGCGCTCGGCGTTCTCGGCGGTGATTCGTGCGACATGCAGGCCAGGGTTCGCGGCCAAGGCGGCCTCGATGGCCTCGTCGACGGGCACTCGCACGCCGTCCGGGGCGTCGCTGGGCTCGGTGTCGGCGGAGATGGGCATTCCCAACGGCAGGCCCAAGGACAAGGCGAGCTGGTCGGACGCCAGCTCGTAGGCCGACACGGCGTCGATGAGGTTGATCTCAGCCTGGGCCAAGGCCGCGTCTACCCGGGTGCGCTCCACCGGGGCGACCTTGCCCACGTCCAAGAGCGCCTGCACGATGCGCTGCTCCTCGGTCGCCACCCGCACGGCCTCTTCAGACACGGTGAGCGTGGCCGCGGCGGCGTAGAGGTCCCAATACAGCGTCGCGACGTTCGCCAGGGTGGTCTGCCGCTCTTGTAAGAGGCTCGCCTCGGCCTGGCTGAGGTTGGACTCGGCGCTGATCACCGAGCGCATGTTGTACGACATCCGCCAGCCCTTGAGGAGCTGCTGGCTCACGCTGAGGTTCGACGACATGCGCAGGTTGTTGAAGCCTTCAGCGCTGGTGCCGAAGATCTCCAGGTCGTCGATGGAGGTCTCGGCGCCGGAGACGGCCAGATCCCAGCTCGTGCCCGTGGGCATCATCTGGCTCAGGCCGACGTTCCACGCCACGGTGGACGAGCTGAGCTTGTAGGTGAAGCCGTTGGCGAAGTTCTGGTCGGTGCTCACCGGGCGGTTGAGCCCGGCGTTGAGCATCGGATCCCAGCTTGACTGGGCCGCGAGCAGGCCGCCCTTCGCCGCGTCACGCTGGGCGGCGGCGATCTGCAGGTTGGGGTTGTTCTGCTCGGCGAGGCGCAGGGCCTCGTCATAGCTGAGCGCCTGGGCGTTTGTGGAGAGCACGAAGAGAGCGAGGAGGGGGGTCATGGGGTCTCCGACGCGGGGCGGCCCTGGGTCGCGTAGCGTAAGACGCGGGTGGCCGTCTCACGAAGGTCGTCGAGGAGGGTGTAGCAGTAGGGCACAAAAAACAGGGTCAAGACCGTCGAGGCCGCCATGCCTCCGGCGATCACCCGGCCCAGAGGCGCGTAGGGGATGCCGATGAAGGTGTCGGAGCCGATACACATCGGCATCAGGCCGACGATGGTGGTCAGGGCGGTCATGAGCACCGGGCGCAGGCGGCGCTCTCCGGCCTGGAGCAGGGCGTCTTCGCGGGAGAGGCCTTCAGCGCGGAGCTGGGTGACGAGGTCGATGAGCACGATGCCGTTGTTCACCACGACGCCGATGAGCACCACGAGGCCGACGCCGCCCATCACGTCCAAGGGCGTGCCCGTGAGGTAGAGCGTCCAGTACACGCCGATGAGCGCCATGGGGATCGTGGTGAGGATGGCCATGGGCAAGAGCAGGCTCTCAAAGAGGAAGCCCATCAGCAAGAACACGAACACCACGGAGAGCAAGAGCGCCATGTTCCGCGCGCTGTCGCTCTCCATCTGCGCCATCCAGCGGTCGCCCTTGTCGATGCCGTAGCCCCGGGGGAACTCCATGTCCGCCGTCGCGGCGTTCACCAAGGCGAAGCCCTCGTCGAGGCGCATGTCTTCAGGCAGCTCAACGGAGACGGGCACGCTCGTCTGGCGGTCTTCGCGGTGAATCGAGCGAAAACCTCGGGCGGGCACGACGTCGGTGAGCGCGCGCAGGGGCACGGACTCGCCGGTGAGGGGGCTAGCCACGGAGAAGTCGCGTAAGGTCTCGACGCTGTCGCGGTCGTCCGCCGAGAACCGGGCGTAGACCGAGACCTCCTTGGCGCCGAGGTGCAGGGGCGGCAGGGAGGTGCCGCGCATGGCGAAGGCCAGGGTGCGCCCGATGGACTGGGCGTCGAGGCCGTATCGGGCCGCCACGTCCCGATCGACGCTCAGGCGCAGCTCATCGCTGCCCTCCTCCTCCAGGGGCACCTCAGCGCCCTTCACCCCTGGCGTCAGGCGCAGGCGCCGCACGACCTCTTCCGACAGCCGCAAGAGCGTGTCGCTGTCTTGGCCGGTGATCGAGAGGTTCAGGGTGTTGGTGCTCTCTTCGCCTTGGCTGCCGGAGCCGGTGTAGATCTGCACGCCGGGCAGGTCGGGCATCTTGGCGATGGCGGCCTCCTGCACCTCTTCAGCGGTCATCTCGTCAAAGTCTTCGAGGATGTAGACGTAGGTGCTGCCCCGGATCGAGCCCGAGCTGACCCGGCTGCGGTACACCCGCAGGCCCCACTCCTCGCGGTGCTCCTCCAGCACGGCCTCGATGGCGTCCACCGTCGCCACCTTGTCGGGGAAGCTGAAGGTGTTGGGCAGGTCGTAACGAATCGAGAAGTCGTTCATGCCGCCTTTGGCCTGGTCTGTGCAGCCGACCTTCTGGAAGGGCAAGACGAGGGTCAAGACGATCACGGCGAGCACGAGCAAGGCCGAGTCAAAGCGCCGGGTGAGCACCCAGCGCATCCCCCGCTGGTGCCAGGCGCTCAGCCAGCCGACCCAGGGCGGATCCGCCGTGATCGCGCCGCCTTGGAGCACGGCGGTGGCGACGGGGGTGAAGATGAGCGCCACGACGAGGCTCGCGGCCAGGGCGAACACGATGGGGAAGCCCAAAGAGCCCATGAAGAACGAGAACATCGCGTCTTCGCTCATCAGGATGATCGGCAAGAACACGACCATCGTCGTGGCCGTAGAGAGCACGATGGCGAGGTTGACCTCGCCGGTGCCCTCGATGGCCGCCACGTCGCGCGCCTCGCCGAGCTGCCGCCGCCGGTAGATCGTCTCTACGACCACGATGGAGTTGTCGACCACCATGCCCGTGGCGATCATCAGGCCCATCAACGAGAGCAGGTTGAGGGAGTCGCCGATGAAATAGAGCACGGTCACGGTCATCAACAGCGAGAGCGGGATCGCCGTGGCGATGAGCGTCGTGACCCGGAGCTCCCGCAAGAACACGATGAGCACGATCACCGCGAACAGCCCGCCGTAGCCCGCGCTCTCCAACAGCGTGTCGACGCTGCCCTGAATCAGCTCTCCTTGGTTGAAGAAGGCGAAGAAGTCGAAGCCCTCAAAGCTGGGGTCGGCCTTCATCTCTTCGACGACCTTGAGCACCTCCCGGCAGACCTCCACGGTGTTGGCGTTGGACTCTTTGCTGATGCCCAGCGCCACGGCTTCGTCGCCGTTCACGCGGTTGATGCTCGCCTCTCGCTCGACGCGGTAGTTGATCTCCGCCACGTCGTCCAAGGTGACGTTTGGGGCCACGGGCCGGGCGGCGAGGTCGGAGATCGCCTCGTAGCGGGCCAGCGACCGCACAAAACGCACCTGCCCGGCGTCCTCGATGCGCCCAGAGGCCATCTGGAAGTTGTCGGCGCCCAAGGCGGCGATGACCGCGCTGAGGTCGAGCTTGTAGGCGGCCAGGGCCTCGCGGTCAAAGTCGATGAAGACCTGCTTCTCGTCGATGCCCCACACGTCGATGCGCGCCACGCCGGGCACCCGCTCCAGGCGGGGCAGCACCCGCTCGTTGAGCAGGCGGTATTTGTCCTCGACGTCTTTGGAGAAGGTCACCCCGGCCCACAAGACGGGCTCGTCGCTGGGGTTAAACCGGAAGATGCCGTACTGATCGACGCCCTCGGGCAGCTCGGGCAGCACCCGCTCCAGGCGGTCGGCGACGGAGTTGTAGGCCTCGTCAAGGTCTACGGACTGGTGGAACTCCATGGAGAAGCTCGCCGAGCCCGCCCGGGCGTCAGAGCTGAGCGTCTTGATGCCCGGCACCGTAGAGAGCTGGCCCTCCACGGGATCGACGAGCTGGGTGTCCACCTCGGAGGGGGTCGCGTTGATCCAGGGCACCTGCACCCAGATGTAGGGCGCGGAGAAGCCCGAAGGCATCATCTGGAGCGGGATGCGCGCGTAGGCCAGGGCCCCGAGCACCAAGGTGGCCAAGAAGGTCATCAGCACCGTGACCGGGTGGCGCACGGCCATGGCGGGGAGCCAGCTTCTCATGGGCCGTCCTCCGTGGTGTCGGACGCGGGCGCCGGGGCCGGGAGTCGCAGCCGCTCAATGAGCAGGTAGATCGCCGGGATCACGAGCAAGGTGAGCAAGGTCGAGGCCGAGAGCCCGGCGATGACCGTCACCGCCAAGGGCTGCTGCAGCTCCGCCCCCGCGCCGAAGCCCAGCGAGAGCGGCAACAGGCCGATCACCGTCGTGGCCGTGGTGATGAAGATCGGCCGCAGCCGCGCCCGACCCGAGGCGACGACGGCCTCCTCCAGAGACTCCCCTTGTTCGCGGCCGCGGTTGATGCGGTCCACGAGCACGATGGCGTTGTTCACGACCACACCGGCGAGCACGATGACGCCGATGAACGCCACCACGGAGAGCGGCGTGCCGGTGAGCAACAAGACCGGCAGCACACCCACCGCCGCCATCGGCACGGTGAACAGGATGATGAAGGGGTGAACCAGGCTCTCAAAGGTGCTCGCCATGATGACGTAGACGAGGAACACCGCGAGCAAGAGCGCGAAGATCATCGCGTCGAGGCTGCGGTCCATCTCTTCAGCCTGACCGGCGAGGGTGTAGCTGTAGCCGGGCTCCAGATCGAGGCCGACGAGGGCCTGGGCGATGCCCTCGCGGGCGGCGTTGAGGTCGAAGCCCTCCAAGTTCGCCGTGATCACCGCGGCCCGGCGCTGATCCACCCGGCGCACCTCGCTCGGGCCCTCGGCGGACTCCAAGGTGGCGACGGCGCTGAGCGGGATCGGCGGGTCGAGGTTCGGGTTCACGTTCACCCGCTCTAGGTCGGCCAAGGACGCGCGGTCGGCCTCGACCAGGCGCACGACCATGTCTACGCGTTTTTCGCCCCGGCTCATGCGGGTGGCCTCGACGCCTTGGATCTTGTCGCGCAGGGCGGCGGCCACGGACGAGGTGGAGAGCCCGAAGCGGTCCATGAGCGCGCGGTCATAGCGCAGGCGCACCTCGGGGAAGCCCGCGACGAGGGACGAGCGCACGTCACGCAGGCCCTCCACGCCCTCCAGGCGTCCCACGACCTCGGCGGAGGTGCGGCGCAGCTCGTCGAGCTCGGGGCCAAAGACGAGCACCTCCACGGGCGTGCTGAACGAGAACAGGGCCGGGGAGCTGGCCTTCACGCCCGCCGAGGTGGCCTGCTTGAGCTGGGTGCGCAGGTCTTCTAGGGTGCGGGCCTCACGCTCGGCGAGATCGCCGCCGGGGCTCAACTGCACGAGGATCCGGGCGGTGTGTTCACCCTCGTCGGGCCGGGCGTCGGAGCGCCCGTCGCTGCCGATGGCCGAGTACACCCGCTCCACCTCGGGGTGCGCCAGCACGAGGGCCTCGACCTGGGCGATCACCTCGGCCGTGCGGTCGAGCGGCGTGCCCACGGGCAGGCTCATCTCTAAGGTGAAGCGGCCCTGGTGAACCTCGGGGATCAGCTCACGACCGAGCTGGCCCCAGGCCAAGATCGCCACCAAGAACGCGAACAAGCCCACGGAGAGCGCCGCCGTAGGGCGCAGGATGAGTCGGCTCAGCAGCGCGGGGTAAGCGTCCGCCACACGATCCCAGGCCTGGCCAAACAAGGCGGCGAGGCGCAGGCTGAGCGCGGCGAGACGGGGCACGACGAGGCCCCAGGCCCGGGCCCCGATCCACAGACCGATGGCAGAAACTGCCAAGAACAGCCGCGCGCCCAGCTCAACGACGATCCAGGCGAGGTCACGGCCCAGGACGATGGGCGCCAAGAGCAGCCACGTCTTTTTCTCCCACATCCAAGAGAGGTTATCCCGGAGCGTCTTGGCCCCGGTGAGCGGCGCCCGCACGAGGCTCTGAAAGCTCTCGGCCTCACCGTCGAGGCCGAAGTCACGGGCGGCGAGCACGGGCACCAAAAACAGCGCCACGGCCAACGAGGCGAGGAGCGAGTAGACGACGGTGAGGGCGAGATCGCCGAAGATCTGCCCAGCGACGCCCTCGACGAAGACGATGGGCAAAAACACGGCGACGGTGGTGAGGGTCGAGGCCACGACGGCGGCGGCGACCTCGGCGCTCCCGGCGATGGCGGCCTCGCGGCGGCTCCAGCCGGCCTCGCGGTACACCGTGATCGCCTCCAGCACGACGACGGAGTTGTCCACCAACATGCCCACGCCCAAGGCCAGGCCGCCCAGAGACATGAGGTTCAGCGACACGCCGCCGAGGTACATCGGCGCGAAGGCGCTCACGATGGAGATGGGGATGGCGATGGCGATGATGCGGGTGGCCGAGAAGTCGCGCAAGAACAAGAACAGGATGAGGATGGCGAGCAGGCCGCCCTGCACAGCGGTGTCGCCGAGGTTGGTGATCGCGTCCTCAATAAACGCCGCTTGATCGTCCAGAACGGCGAAGGTCACGCCTTCAGGCAGACGATCGGCGAAGGTCTCCGTGGTGAGGCCGGGGATGTCCATGCCCTCCATGCCGGGCATCACCTCCCCGCCGCCCTCTTCACCCAGCCACGCCTTCACCCGCCGGGCCACGGAGACGATGTTGGCGTCGGCCTCCTTAAAGACCTCCAGCTCCACGGCCTCTTGGCCGTCGAGGTGGGAGATGACCTGGCGGTCTTTGTAGGTCTCCCGCACGATGGCCAGCTCCGAGAGCGGCACCGTCTGGCCGTCGGAGCGGCGCACCCGCAGGCGCTTGAGCTCGTCTAAGTCGTCGATCTCGTTCAGGGTGCGAAGCAGGTACTCCGTCTCGCCCTCACGGATCGAGCCCCCGGCGATGTTCACGTTCTCCGCGGTGAGCGTGGCCTGGAGCTGGGCCAAGGTGACGCCCCGGGCGACGAGCCACTCCTCACGGGCCTCGATGAGCACCTGGCGCTCTAAGCCGCCGCGCACCCGCACCGCGGCCACGCCGTCGAGGGTCTCGATGGCACGTTTGACCTCGTCTTCAGCCAGCTCACGCAGCGCGAAGAGCGAGACCTCTTCAGCGGCGTCGGGCTTCACCGAGAGCGCTATGCGCAGGATGGGGTCTAGCGTCGGGTCGTAGCGCAAGATGAGCGGGCGGCCCACGTCGTCGCCGAAGGTGCTCGTCTGGAGCTGCTCCCGCACCGACTGGGCGGCGGCGCTCATGTCCGTGCCCCAGTTGAACTCCAAGATCACGTCGCTGCGCTCGGCCCGGCTGCGGGACTCGATGCTCAACAGGCCGTCCGCCGTAGACAGCGCCTCCTCCACCCGGCGAGAGACCTGGCTCTCGACCTCTTCGGGGGCCGCGCCGGGGTACTCCGTGCGCACGGTGAGCGTGGGGTAGCTCAGGTCGGGCATCAGGTTCAGCGGGAGCTGGCCGTAAGACACCCAGCCGAAGACCGCCACGGCCACGAAGACCATGAGCACGGCCAGGGGCCGGTCTACGAGGAAGCCGTAGAAGCCCTCTTGGGGCCGCTCGGGCGGCGGGGGGAGGCTCATCCCTCCTCACCTTCGGCCTTCTCGGCCTTCTCAGCGCCGTCTTCTTTGGCGCCCTCGGCCTTCTCGGCCTCAGCCTTCTTCTTGGCCTCCTCTTCAGCGATCACGTCCTCAAGGCGGGGGTCGGCCTCAAACCGCACCCGGGCGCCGTCGCGCAGGTTCGCCTGGCCGACAACGACCACCTCGTCGCCGGGGTTGAGGCCGCTCACGATCTCCGTGGTGTCTTCGTCGCTGAGCCCAAGCTCGACGGGCACCTTTCGCGCCACACGGTAGGGGCCGGGCAGCTCGATCTCCTTCTCTTCTTCGGCGCCTTCGCCACCCTCTCCGCCAAAAGAGAAGTTGAAGCTCTTCTTGGCCTCCTCTTCGCCCTCCTTCTTCACTTCGCCGCCTTTGGGCGCCTCCTCTTTGGGGGGCTCCTCGATGGCGACGCGGTAGACCATCGCCTGGCCGTCGTCGTAGACCACGGCCTCCCGGGGCACGACGAGGGCGGCCTGGCGGCGCTCGGTCTCCAGAGTCGCCGAGACAAACTGGCCGGGGCGTAAGGTGCGCTCACCTTTGGGCAGGGCCAAGGTGGCGCGAACCGTGCCCGTGGTGGCGTCTACGGTGGGCGAGAGGCGGATGAGCTCGGCGGCGACGTGCACCTCGGCGTCATAGACCGGGGTGAGGGTGGCGAGCTGGCCGACCTGCAGGCGGCTGAGGTCACGCTCGGGGAGCTTCACGACGACGCGCAGGCGGTCGAGATCCACCACCTGAAACGCCCGTTTTCCTCCGGCGACCTCACCGTAGCGCAGGTCGCGCACGGCGACGGTGCCGTCGATGGGGCTCACCAGCCGCAGGTGCCCGGCGGAGCTGCGGGCCTCGGCCAAGGTGGTCTTTGCGGTGTTCAGCGCGTCGCGGGCGGTGTTCAGCTCGGTGTTGGAGACGGCACCGCTCTTGTGCAGCGACTCGACCTGGGCCAGCTCCCGCTCGGCCCGGGCCAGCTCGGCCTTCGCACGCTCATACGCCGCGTCCAAGCTGGCGTTCTGGATCACGGCGAGCACCTGGCCGCGCTTCACCGTGTCGCCTTCTTCGACGGAGATCGAGATCACCGTGCCGCTGGCCTCGGGGGTGAGATCAGCCTGGGCCTCGCTCTCGACGACGCCGGTGGACTGAATCGTCGCCGCGACCTCACCCGGGCCGACGGCGGCGACGGTGACCAAGGTGCGGGGATCGACCTTTCGTTTGGCCTCCTCCTCGCCGCCTTCGCCGCCGGGGCCGCCAGGGCCTCCCGCGCCGCCGGAGCAAGCCAAAGAGAGGAGGGCGAGGACAACGAGCAGACGAGCGGAGCGGAGCATGAGGCGTCCTTAGAGTCGAACGATGCCCGAGTACGGCGGAGCGCGCCCGGCATTGCCGACGCGGCTCCAAAGAAGCGAAGACCTGACACCGCGTTAACGCGATCTGCGCGACGCGGCGCCTGACGCCCTCGGCGGGCGGCTCAGAGAGGCCCGTGAGGGGTGAAACGGATAAGGAGCGGGCCTTCCCAGGAGGCTCAGCATGATCATCGGGCTCGATCACGTCGCCATCGCGACGGGGGATCTCAACGCCGCCGTCCGGCGTTTCGTCGAAGACTTTGGACTCACGCTGCACGGCACCGAGGACGTGCTCACCGAGCTGACGTCTACGGCGTTTTTCCCGCTCCAAGGCACCCGCATTGAGCTGGTCGCGCCGCTCCACGGCGAGGGCCCCATCGCCAAGGCGCTCAGCACCCGTGGCGAGGGGGTTCACCACCTCTGCTTCCGCACCGATGACATCGAGGGCGACATGGCCCGGCTCCAGGCCAAAGGCTACCGCTTCTTGTCCGACGCCCCCAAGCCCGGGGCCCACGGCGCGAAGGTGGTGTTCATCCACCCCAAGAGCGTCGGCGGCGTGCTCATCGAGCTCTCCCAGCACGACGCGGACGCCCCCCACCACGACCCGAGCGCGGACGTCGCCGAGGAGAGCTTATGAGGGTCAAGGTCGAGGCCGTCGGCGAGTCTACGTCTCTGGCCGACCGCAAACGCCGCGCGGGTCAGCGCCTCATCTTGGGCCTGCCCGGCCCGGGGCTCGACCACGACACCCGCCAGCTCATCCGGGAGATCCGCCCCTTTGGCTTCATCCTCTTCGCCCGCAACGTCGAGGAGCCCGCCCAGGTGCGTGAGCTGAACCGTGAGCTGACGAGCCTCTTGCCCACGAGCCACCCACCTCTGCACACCATCGACCAAGAGGGCGGCCGGGTTCAGCGGGTGCGCAACGGGGCGACCTTGTGGCCTCCGGCGCGCTGGCTGGGCAACCTCGACGACCCCAAGATCACCGCGCAGCTCGCCGCCGGGCTCAGCCGTGAGCTGCGGGCCATGGGCTTCCACATCAACTGGGCGCCCTGCGCGGACGTGAACTCCAACCCCAAGAACCCCGTGATCGGCGACCGCAGCTTCGGTGACGACGCGGCCAAGGTCACCCGGCACCTCTTGGCCTGGATGAAGGGCGCGTCGAGCGAAGGCATCACCTCCTGCGTCAAACATTTCCCCGGCCACGGCGACACCCACCAAGACAGCCACCTCACCCTGCCCATCGTCGAGAAAGAGCGTCCCCAATTAGAGGCAATGGAGCTGCGCCCCTTCCGCGAGGCCGTCGCCGCCGGGGTGCCCGGCGTGATGAGCGCGCATGTCGTCTTCCCGGCCTACGACGAGGACCACCCCGCCACCCTGAGCCGCCGCCTGCTCGCCGAGCTTCTGCGCGGAGAGCTGGGCTTCAAGGGCGTGATCTTCTCCGACGACATGGACATGAAGGCCGTCGCCGACCGTTTCCCCATCGAACAAGCCGCGGCTCGGGCCTGCGCCGCCACCGTAGACGTGTTCTTGGCCTGCAAAGAGCTGCCCCGCCAGCTCGCCCTCTACGAGGCCCTGATCCGCCTCGAAGAAGAGGACATCCGCTACGAGCGCCTCGGCGAAGACAGCGAGCGCCGCACCCACCGCCTCCGGGAGCAGGCGCTGTTGGGCCTGCCGCCCGCGCCAGAGCTCAACGTGCTCAACGCGCCGTCGGACAAGGCGCTGGTGGAGTGGGTGAGGGCGCGGGGGGCGGAGGGCGAAAATATGACTTGACATCGTTAACTTCACGGTTAACATAACTACGCACGCTAAGTCGCGTGTTCATCCCCACCTGGAGCTCATTATGAACCTTAATTCCGCTAACAGCCCAACACAGGATCGCCATGTCTTCTCGTGTCCACTCGTCCGATGATTTCCAGCTTGAGCTGAATGACCCGTTTGTTAACGATGGTCTGGCATGTCGAGTTCGGTTCGCCGAAGATGCTTCTGGGAGACTGCCATCCAAAGAGTTTCTTGATCAGCTCAAGGCTGAGCGTCCGAAGGAATACGCAACCGCTTTGCGCTATGCAAGGCTAATCGCGGAGCATGGCCATTCGTTCATTCGGAATGAACTACGCTTTAAGAATCTACAGGAGGATGGTCTCTATGAGATCAAGGCCCATCAACTCCGTGTGCTGTGCTATCCCGACAAGACCGTTGACCCGAAAAAGACCACTTGGTTTTTACTTTACTGCGTCATCAAGAAGACGGATGCGCATCGACCTGACGATGTTCTCCGAGCCAAGCGGCTGAAGGAGGAGAACGACCAGCGCATCAAGTCGAAGTCCTCAAAAAAATAGGCCGTTATAGCGTTCTGGCTATACATGTAGTGAGGTGTAACTCATGGACACCAAGAAGCAGACGAACCTCCCGACGCCGCTTTCCGAAAGCGACTTCGAGCGCATCTATGCGGAGGAGGGTCTCGTCGTGGACGTGATGGAGCAGATCGCGGGATGGATGGAAGACCATCAGATCTCGCGCGCCGAACTGGCGCGTCGCCTCGGCACGTCCCCCGCCAACATCACGCAGATGCTTCGGGGGCGAAACGTCAGCCTTCGGACTCTCGCAAGCACCGTGCATGTCATGGGCGGTGTCGTCAACTTGTCGATTCGAGAGTGGAAAGAGAAGGACTCCTACAGAAGTCCGCTCGTTGCGTCGAGCACTGGCGGTGCCATCGTGTACCAGTTTCAAACTCAACATTGCCGTCGTAGCCCGGCGGTTGACCACAGCAATGGCGATGCCCTCGCCGGTTGCACGGGCTGAACCATGTCCACGCCTACTCCCCGCATTTGGCAAGTCGTTAACCTTCAAGGCATCCACCTGCGTGACGTTCACGCCCACAGCGGAGCCATCACCGATGGCGTGCTCAAAGGCTCCGAGACAATTCACCTGCACTACGAGGCCACTGGCGCCGACGATCCCCAGGCGTCGAGCGTCGTCGTGACGGTGAAGCTCAGCCTTCACCTTGGCCAAGCAGACGTCGCGCCGGAGTCTGCGCCGCTGTTCATCACCGCCCGCTACCAGGCGATTTACGGCCGCCCGGCCTCCTTCGTCATCGAGCCGGATGACCTTGAGGACTTCGCCGAGCGTAACGGCGTGCTCAACGTGTGGCCGTATTGGCGCGAGCTGACCCACTCGCTCTTTGGGCGTATGGACCTGTCCTTGCCGCCGATCCCGCTGTTCCGGGTTCCTGGCGCCGTTCAAACCCCACCCAGCGCGGACCAAGACGAGCCCACCCGCTGAGCCGCGCAGGTGCTATCCTCCACCTCGTCCCCCAACCCCGGAGCCACCATGGCCGAGACGACCAAGAAGTCCCAGGCGCCCAAAGAGTACAAGACCATGGCCATCCCCGAGGAGCCCGGCGACGACGAGTACAAGACCATGGCCATCCCTGAAGAGCCCGGCGACGAGCGCCAGCAGCAGGCCAGCAAGAAGGCCTTCGGCGAGAAGTAGGCCGGGGTGATCCTGCTCGCGGGCGGGGCGCTTGACCCGCACCTCACCCGGGCGCTGCGCCGCGCTGAGGCTCGGGGGATCAACGCCCGGGGCCTGCTCGTCGGCCCGGAGACCTGGCCCACGCTCACCCTGGGCGTGCCCGACGGCGTCTTACGCCTTGACGGTGAGGCCCTGCGCCCCACGGCGCTCTGGGTCCGCCACGACGTCTTCTCCGCCTTGGCCGACCCACGCCCCGCCGTGGCCGCCCGCGCCTTGGACTGGTACGAGGCGCTCGTGGGCTACGCCGCGCTGAACCCCGGCGTCTTCGTGCTCAACCGTGAGGCCTTGGGTCGGCGGGTGAACAAGGTCGCCGCCTTGGGACTCGCCGCGCGCCTCGGCCTGCGTGTGCCCAGAGGGGTGGTCACCAACGATCTCCACGCCTCGCGGGCGCGGGAGGTGGAGGCCCTCGTCGCCAAGCCCCTGCGCGGCGGTGGGCTCTGTGTCCCCCTCGAAGACGCCCTCGCCGAGCAAGACGCCGACGCCAGCGCCGCGCCGTCGCCCGCCTTCGTGCAAGCGCGCCTTCATGGCCCCGAGCTGCGCGTGACCTTGGTGGGGGAGCGGGCCTTCACCTTCCAGATCCACGCCGAGGTCTTGGACCACCGCGCCACCCCCGACGCGCCCTTTGAGCGGGTGGACGACCCCCCGGAGGCGGTCTTGGGGCCGCTCTTCGCCCTCGCCTCGGCGATGGGCCTGCAGCTCTGCGCCGCCGACCTCAAACAGGACGACGAGGGCGCGCTCGTGCTCTTGGAGATGAACGCCCAGCCGATGTACACCGCCTACGACACGGCCTGCGACGGCGCCATCACCGACGCCATCCTCGACCTCTTGAGCCCCGCCGCCTGAGCCTCACCACGCCCCGTCGCTGCACACGGCGAGGCGCCACAAGGTGGTCGCGCGGAGGTCGGGGGCGGTGAGCCAGGCCAGCGGCGCGGCGAGGGGCGCCCAGGCCGGAGGATCGTCCAAGGCGCCGAGGTCCAAGGGCGCGCGGCGCTCGACGAGGTGCAGGCGGGGGTGGGCTGGCGGGGCCTCGGCGGCGGTGAAGATCAGCTCGGAGCCGCAGGGCAGGGCCTCGGCGACGCCGATCAACGCCGCGTCCCGTCGTGGGCGCGGCCAGGCCAAGAGCGCGCGCCCGGCCACGATCAGCGCGGGCCGACCCCCCAGCGCCAGGCGCCAGCAGGGGTCGTCGAGCTGGGCCCGCACGGCCCGGGGCTGGCCGGGGCGACGATCACAGGGCGCGGCGTCGGGGTCGAGGCGCAGCCAGCGGCAGGCCTTGGGGTCGAGCCCGCCGAGGGTCGGCGCCGCGGCCTGCGCCACCTCCACGAGCGCCCCGCCGGGGTGCCGCACCCGCCACGAGCGTGTCCAGCGGCGCACCCAGGCCGCCTGGGCCCGGGCGCAGAGGGTGGCCAGGGCGTCGTCTGGGGGTGGCTCGGGGCCGTCTTCGGTGGGCGCCACGGCTCAGGCCGCCTGGCCCGGGTTCAGCGGCCGCGCGCCGCCGCAGAGCAGGCGCTCCCGGGCCTGCTCCAGAAGATCGACCAGAGCCAAGAACGACGCCGCCTCAAAGCGCAGGGTGAGGGGGCCGACGCTCAGGCGCACGGCGCCGCAGGTGCAGGCCTCGACCTGGCCGACGGGGCCGTGTGCGAGGGGGATGGGGTGGCAGTGCTCATGGGACGGGACACGCACGAGGGCCTCCGTGGGCTTGATGAAAGTGAAAGTCATTATCAACAAGTGGATCCCGTCTGTCAAGCGCTCAGCGGCTCCTTGAAGATCGCATCAAGAGTGTTAATGCAACTTGATTACATATGGAGCCTCGCCCACATGACGCCGAACCCAGGTCCGCTCCCGGTCACCGTCCTCTCAGGCTTCTTGGGCGCGGGCAAGACGACCCTGCTCAACCATGTGCTGCGGAACCGTGAGGGCCTGCGGGTCGCGGTGATCGTCAACGACATGAGCGAGATCAACGTCGACGCCGCCGTCGTCGCCGAGGGCGGCGCCGCGCTCTCCCGCACTGAAGAGCGCCTCATCGAGATGCAGAACGGCTGCATCTGCTGCACCCTGCGCGACGACCTGCTGCAAGAGGTGAAGCGCCTCGCCGCTGAGGGCCGCTTCGACGCCCTGCTCATCGAGTCCACGGGCATCTCCGAGCCGATGCCCGTGGCCCAGACCTTCACCTTCCGCGCCCAAGACGGCCAGGCGCTCTGGGATCACGCGCGCCTCGACACCCTGGTCACCGTCGTAGACGCCTCCAGCTTCGCTGAGGAGTATGGCCGCGCCGACAAGCTCAGCGCCCGAGGGATGCAGGCCGGGCCCGAGGACGCGCGCTCCATCGCCGAGCTGCTCGCCGCTCAGATTGAGCTCGCCGACGTGATCGTGCTCAACAAGGCCGACGCCGTGCCCCCGGAGCAGCTCGGCGTGCTGCGCTCGCTCATGCGCCAGCTCAACCCCGAAGCCCGGGTGATCTCCGCCGTGCGCGGCGAGGTGCCCTTGGCGGAGGTGCTGCACACCGGCCGGTTCAACCCCCTCGTCGCCTCCGAGACCGCGGCGTGGCAGGCCGAGCTTCGGGCGACGCACCTGCCCGAGAGCGAGGCCTATGGCATCTCTTCGGTGAGCTTCACCGCCCGGCGCCCCTTCCATCTTGGGCGCTTCATCCAGGTCTTCGCCGCCTCGGGCGGCCGCGTCTTACGCTCCAAAGGCACGGTCTGGATGGCGCACCGCGCCGAGCAGCGCCTGATGTGGTCCCTCGCCGTGAAGTCGTACTCCTTTGAGGATCAGGGGCGCTGGCTCGCCTTGATCCCCCGTGAGGGCTGGCCTGACGACGAGGCCGTGCGCGCCCGGGCCGAGGCGGTGTGGGTGGAGCCCCAGGGCGATCGTCGCCAAGAGCTCGTCGTCATCGGCGTCGGCCTCGACGCGGAGGCCGTGCGCCGGGGGTTAGAGGCCGCCTTGCTCACGGAGTCGGAGCTGGCCTTGGGGCCCAAGGGCTGGGCCCGCTTCGGCCCGCGCGGGGCGTGAGGTCCGGATCGTCCGCACCCCACGCCCGCTCGACTCAGCTCTGGGCGCGGTAGGCGTCGATCAAGATGTCGGCGGTGCTGGGGCGCATGACGCGGGGGTCGGGGCGCTCGCCGCCCACCAGGGCCTCACGGATCTTCGTCCCGGCGATGTTCAGGGGCTTCTCGTTGGGGTGGTTCTCGGTGAGGTCCACCCGGCCGATGGACTCGTAGTAGGCCGCGAAGCCGACGTTCACCGGCTTGGTGGACAGGGCCCCTTGGAGCTTGCCGAAGATCTCTTGGGCGTCGAAGTCGCCCCAGATCGCCGTCTTGTCGTGGTAGGGCGCGTCGGCGTGTTTGCGGCCGATGACGATGTGGGAGAAGCCGTGGTTCTGGCGGTAGATCGTGTGCATCACGGCCTCGGCGGGGCCGCCGTAGAACATGCGCATGTCGAGGCCGACGAGGTGGAAGACGTCGTTGAGGTCGTAACCCTTGGACTCCCAGAGGTCTTTGTCGCTGTCGCCTTCACCCAAGGAGCGGCTCACCTGGAGCGCGCGGTAGGTGCGCATCCGGGTGGCGGCGTCGACGTCGTCGCCCTTGAGCTGGCCGACCAGGGGGTTCAAGAACACGCCGGTGTAGAGGCCCTGGCGGGTCAAGGTCTCGGCCCCGTAGACCAAGGCGTACTCGTGGGCGCGGTGCAGGGGGTTGCGGGTCTGGAAGGCCAGGGCCGCCTCGTAGCCGCGGGCGGCGATGATCGCCCGGGTGACCCGGGGGGGCAGGACCGACTCACCGAAGGCCGAGTTGACGGCGGGGGGCAAGGCCTGGATCTTGCCGCCGACGAGCGTGGTGCGGGCGTCGCGGGTGACGATGTCGGCGCCGGGGTGGTCCATCCGGGTGGTGCGGTAGACCTTCTCGACAAAACGTGCCTTGTCCCAGCCAAAGATCGAGCCGATCTCGATCACGCCGACGATCGCGCCGCTGGGATCCCGAAGGATCGCCTCGCCGCCCACGGAGAGCGCCGCGCGCTCCTCATCGGTCACCGGCAAAGAGAGGGGGATCGTCCAAGCGTAAGGTGCGCCGCCCCGAATGACGTGTTGATGATCGAGCACAAGGTTGTGCTCGGCCTCATCCATAAAACCCTCCAAGGGGGAGAGCGTGCCGTCGGCGATGCGGTGCAGGGTGGCGAGATCGCCCTCGTTCAGCGTGATGCTGGGGATAGAAGAGCTCTTCTCAATCAGGGACTTACGCGCGCTCCAGGGCAGCGTGCGGTTGATCAGATCAGACAGGCCACCGTGTACAGGGACGAGAGACATTCACTCACTCCATCATTGATTGTTGGGTCTTGGTGCGCCGCTCTATGCCCCGACCCGAGCGCTCCTGCAATCTTGGGCGGTCCTGGTAAGCATTTTGTCATTTGCAACGGCGTCGTCATGGCATAAGATTGCGCCCGACCCGCGATCGAGCCTGTTCGCGCCGCCCCCTCTCCAAGATGTAGAAGCTCACGGAGGCACCCTGATGAGATCCCACGCCGTACTCGCCGCCCTAATGATCGGGGCTGCGGTCTGGTCCCCGGTCGCGCTCGCCCAGGACTCAGACACCTTCAACTTCTCTGGCGACACCTTTGACAGCAAAGGAACGCTCCAGCTCGCGCACCCCAAGCTCGATGACGCTGGCTCGTACTACGCCGGTCTCGGGCTCTCCTACGCGAATGACCCCCTCGTCATCCGCTACGAGGGCGCGGAGTCCGACACCACCGTCGTGCAGCACCAGTTCGGCACCCGCCTGCATGGCGGCTACAACCTGAACAACTGGTTCCGCGCTGACGTGGAGATCCCCTTCTACGTCGTCGGCAGCCCCCAAGACGGCGTCGGCGGCGCGCGCCTGGGCGACCTTCGCCTCGGCGCTCTCGTCCCGCTCCTCACCTACGAAGAAGAGGGTGTCGGCGTCGCCGTGAAGCCCTACTTCAACATCCCCACGGGCCAGGCCGCGAAGGACTCCTACCTCTCCAACGGCTTCGGCGCGGGCTTGCTCGGCACCGTCGGCGGTGAGACGGGTGACCTGGGCTGGCGCGCGAACCTCGGCATGGAGTTCTCCGGCGCCCAGACGATCAACGTCGAGAGCACCGAGGCCACCATCGAGGAGCTCGACGTCGGCACGAACCTCTTCTGGGGCGCTGGCGCCAACTACACCGTCGCCGAAGACATCCGCGTCGGCGCGGAGCTCACCTCGGTCATCGACGCCGCCGGTGGCCTCGGCCCCTGGAACGCGAACCCCATGGAGGCCCACGTCTACGGCACCTACGGCGGTGACGAGGGCATCCTCGCCACCCTCGGCCTGGGCACCGGCATCATCGCCGGCGTCGGCGCTCCCGACTTCCGCCTCGTGCTCGGCGTCAACTACCGCCAGCCCGGCGGCCCGCCCGACTCCGACCTCGACGGCCTGACCGACGACATCGACGCCTGCCCGATGGAGGCCGAGGACAAGGACAACTTCGAGGACGCCGACGGCTGCCCCGAGCTCGACAACGACAACGACGGCATCGTTGACACCGCCGACTCTTGCCCGATGGACCCCGAAGACAAAGACAACTTCGAGGACGACAACGGCTGCCCCGACCCCGACAACGACGGTGACGGCCTCCTCGACGCCGACGACCGCTGCCCGCTCAAGCCCGGTCCCAAGGAGACCCAAGGCTGCCCGGACAACGACTCCGACGGCCTCGCCAACCAAGACGACGAGTGCCCCGATGAGGCCGGTCCCAAGGAGACCAACGGTTGCCCCGACCGCGACAACGACCGCGTGCCCGACAAGCGCGACAAGTGCCCGGATCAGGCCATCGACGTGCGCGCCGAGGCCAGCCGCTCCGACGGCTGCCCGTCTCGCGTCATCGTGACGAAGGAGAAGATCGAGATCCTCGACGTCATCTACTTCGACTACAACAAGGCCACGATCAAGAAGGTCTCGTACCCGCTCTTGGCCGACATCGCGAAGGTCATCAACGAGAACCCTGACCTCACCCTGATCGAGGTCGGTGGCCACACCGACTCCGACGGCTCCAACGCCGCCAACATCAAGCTCTCCCAGGCCCGCGCCGAGTCCGTCGTGAAGCACCTGGAGACCATCGGTGGCGTCAAGGTCGGCACGCTGAAGGGCGTCGGCTACGGCGAAGAGAAGCCCGTGGTGGAGAACAACAGCGACGCGAACAAGGCCAAGAACCGCCGCGTCGAGTTCGTCATCAAGGAGCGCAAGCCCGGCAGCGACACCGTGATCCAAGAGAAGCCCGCGACCCCCTAAGTCGCTGGTGAACGTGAGCCCCTCGGTCGGTGACGGCCGGGGGGTTCTTGTCTCTGGGGTGTTGGCTCAGCGACGTGTTGGCTCAGCGTGTGGGGGCGCTCAGGGCCGCAGGTCGGCGCCGCTGAGCGGGATCCAGCGGCTGCCGCGCACGTCCTCGACGGGGGCCTGCAGGCGCACCGTGGCCCCGGCGGGCAAGGTGCAGACCACCTCGGTGGGCACGTCGGGGGTCTTGGGCCAGAGCTTACGCACCCGCACGTCGGCGGGCAGGGTGACGACCTCGCCGGTCTTGCCGCCGACGCTGCGGCTGGCGTACCAGAAGCCGAGCGTCTCCGCCTCGGGGGAGCAGGGGGCGCTCTCCCTGGTGGGCGCGGCGGGCGGGGGCTCGGCGGGGGCGGCCTCGGCGGGGGCCTGGACAACCGGGGCGGGCGCCTCAATGAGCGGCTCCTCGGGCGCCTCGGGCTCCTGCAGGCGCGCGAGGCCCAAGAGCGCGAGGCCCAGCACACCGATCGAGACCATGGCCACGATGCCCCAGGCCCCGCTTCGGCTCGGCGCCTCCTCCTCCTCCTCCTGAGGGCGCTCCGGGGGCTCGGGCGGATCGTCGGGGTCGCGCTGCAGCTCGGCGAAGCCCATCGTCTCCGCCGCGCGGGGGCTGTGGTCATCGTGCAGCGGCGCGAGGGTCGGCGAAGGCGCCGCGATCGGCGCCGCGACGGGTCCGGGGCGCGGCGAGGGGGGATTGGACAGGGCGGGCGGGGTCACCGGCGGGCCGGACTCGGCGAGGCCGAGGAGCTGCTCCAAGGCCGTCGCGCTCGCCACACGCTCCTCGCGGTGGGGGCGCAGGCAGGCGTCTACGGCCTGCACGAGCCGCAGATCCAGGCTGGGGTTGAGGACACGCAGGTCTTCGTAGCGGCCGACGACGGTGTTCTGGAGCACCTCCGCCGCGCTCTGCCCGGTGAACGGCGAGCGGCAGGCGAGCAGCTCGTAGAGCATCACGCCCATGGCGAAGAGGTCGGCGCGCTCGTCGATGTGGGTGGGGTCGGCCCACTGCTCCGGGGCCATGTACCCCGGGGTGCCCATGGCGAAACCTTCGCGGGTGAGCTTGGGGTCGAGGGTGGCCTCGGTGACCCGGGCGAGGCCGAAGTCGGCGATGCGGGGGCGGCCGTCGTCCATGAGCACGTTCGCGGGCTTGAGGTCGCGGTGGAGCACCCCGGCCTGGTGGGCGACCTTGAGCCCGGCGAGCATCCCGGCGAAGACACGCAGCGCCTCTTCAGGGGCCATGGCCCCGTGGCGCTGCAGCCGCTCCAGGAGGGTGCCCCCGGCGATGTACTCCATCACCAAGGCCACACGCTCCTCGGACTGCACGAGGTCGGTGACAGGCACGATGTTCGGGTGGCGCAGGCGCGCCTGCACCCGGCCCTCTCGAAGCAGGCGGCTGGCGACCTCAGCGCTCGGCGCCTGGAGCAGCTTCACGGCGTGCTCGCTGCCCAAGAGGGTGTGTCGAGCGCGCCAGACGCTCGCGCTGCCGCCGGCGCCGATAGACTCCAGCAGCTCGTACTGGCCGATACGTTCGCCCGGCTGGGCCATGGCGTTCACTGCTCCGCGACTTTGGGCGGCGATGGGGTGTTGTGGGGTAGAGTAGCGCCTCTAAAGGAGGCATGTCGTATGGTTTTTCTCCTTGTGTCGCTCCTGGCCTGCGCCAGCCGGGCGCCCGCCCCGCCGCCGCCGCCGCCGCCCGCGCCCGTCGCGGCGCCAGCGCCGATCCCCGACACCTCCCGGGTGCCCGAGGGGGTGCCTCAGGGGATGCTCCGGGTGCGGCTGGAGGGTGACGCCGGGCACAACCACAACATCGAGCTGGTCTGCCCCCAGGCGGGGTACCGCGACCGCGCCGCCATCGTCGAGGGCCGCGCCGAGCTCAACGGCGCCCCCGTCGAGGACTGCACCCTCTACTTCAAGGGTGGGGTGCCCGCGCAGTTCAGCCCGGTGCGCGGAGGGGAGCAGCTCGTCTGTACCCTCGTCGCCACCACGGCGGTGTGTGTTCCCGAGGCCCGCTGAGAGAGGTCTGATGGGGGTCTGACACTGGCCTCACGAAACACGCTGCGCGCCCCGACATCCTGGGTTAAGCGTGCGGCTCGCCCGTTCCCCTGGCCTGGAATTGGACTTGCCCACAGCGGTGGCTACGGTGTGGGTTCATGGAGAGAAGCGATGAGGTCCAACAGCGTCTGGCGCAACCACAACCTCTGGGTGTGCCTCAACCATCTGCCCTGCGTGCGTTACCCGGCGGGCACCCAAGCCTGCTGGTACCACGGCTGCAAGTCCGTGCGTCCGCCGGAGAAGGACCGCCCGGCGCCTGACGTCGTCGACCCCATCGCGGCCATCGCGCCGGTCGCGCCCAAGCTGGCCCCCAAGCCCGTGAAGGTCAAGAAGCCCAAGCCGACGCGCCCCCTGCGCGCCCGGGACGACGACTCCAGCGAGCTCGACGTGCCGTCCGGTGAGGCGCCGAGCGCCTCCCGCGCCTCGAAGTTGGACCTCGACGACGAGCCCATCATCCTCGACGCGAACGGCGTGCAGCTCTGCGCCTGGAAAGACTGCGGCAAACCCGCCCGGCCCAACTCCAAGTACTGCTCCCGCAACTGCTCCAACAAGAACGCCCGCTGGCGCCACCGGCAGCGCGACCCCGAAGAAGAAGAAGAGGAGGCGCGCTTGGCCGCCGCCGCCGCGGCCGCCGCGGGGGAGTGAACGAAGGCGCCTCGACGGGCGCCGCCGCTCAGCCGCGCCCGCCGAGCGGGGAAAACAGCGGAGGGCGCCGCTCCGAGGGGCGCGGCGTCGGGTCTTGAGGGGTGTCCAGCGCCGCGTGGGCCCGTGAGGCGCCGAGCACGGTGCCCGGCCCCGTCGCCCGGGCGAGGCGAAGCTGCTCCGCCGCGCTGCGGATGAGGCCTTCGACGGAGTCTCCGGCCTCGACGGTGGAGGCGACCCCCGCAGAGAATGTGGCGCGCACCCGCACACCCTCCCCGGCGTCAAAGGCCGTCTCTTGCAGGTCGTGGAGCAGGCCGCCGATGACCATGAGCGCGTCTTGGGGCCCCGCGCCGCAGAGCGCGACCATAAACTCGGCCCCACCCCAGCGCCCGCGCAGGTCCTCCACCCGAAAACGTGTGGTGAGCAGCTTGCCCAGGCCCATGAGCACGTTGTCCCCGGCGGTGAGGCCGTGCAGCTCGTTCAGCTCGCGGAAGAGGTCGAGGCTCAGGTGGACCACCGAGACCGGGCGGCCGCTGCGCCGGGCCTCGCCGAGCCGCGCCGCGAGCTGCTCGGTGAACACCTGACGGCTCAAGAGGCCGGTGAGGGGATCGCGGTCGTGCAGCTCGCGGGCGCGGCGGTGGCGCTCGGCGCGTAGGCGGACTCGCTCTAAGAGCGGCGGGTCGGTCTCGTCGTCTAAGCAGACCTCATCGGCCCCGGCGCGCAGGGCCTCGGCGCGCTGGTGGGCGTCTCCCCGCGCCACCCGCAGCACGACGGGCAGGTCTTGCCAGCGGGGCGTGGTGCGCAGGAGGCGCACGAGGTCGGGGCCGCTGAGTGAGGGCAGGCGGCTGTCGGCGAGCACGACGTCGAAGCGGGTGAGGTCGAGGAGCTCCGGCGCGCGGAGGGGGTCGTCCAGGCGGGTGACCTCGACGCCGTCGCTCTCTTCAAGGGGGGTGAGGTGGTCGGTGCCGCCGTTGTGCACGGCGAGCACCCGCAGGGGCTCTTGGCGGCGCGCGGCGAGGAGCAGGCGCACGGCGTTGAGGAACTCCCGGGGCTCCGGCGGGTTGGGCAAGAACAGCTCCCCGCCGGCCCTCGCCGCGGCGACCTGGAGCTTCACGCCCAGGCGGCGGCTCAGAAAGCCGAGGCTCGCCTCTGGGGCGCCGTCGATGCCCCGAAGTTTGCGGCTGAGGTGCACCCCGCCGCCGGGGCCGCCGAGGTCCAGATCGACGAGGAGCACGTCAGGCTGGAGCTTTCTGGCCAGGGGCAGGCCGTCGGCGAGGCCCTTCGCCGCCCAGATCTCGACGAGCTCCCGGCTGGCGGCGTTCGCCAAGGCCTGCACGTCGTCATCGTCCACCCCGAGCACCAGCACCCGGGCCGTGGCGGCGGGGTCGGGCTCAGCCTCGGCCTCCAGCGCGCGGGGCCCACGCCCCCTCGCCCGGTCCAGGGCCTCGTCGAGCTGGGCCCAGAAGCTCTGAAAGTCGGTGATCTCGCCCAAGGTGAGCCGCTGAAAGAGCAGCTCCAGCTTGCCCAAAGCGACGGCCATCTCCATCAGGCCGTAGAGCCCGGCGGCGGCGTGAAGCTCGGCGCAGAGGCGGTGAACGCGGTAGAGCTCCTGCGGGTCGAGGCCCTGCATTCGGCCTCGGGCGAGCACCCCGGCGAGGTCGTGCACCCGCTTCTCAAGGCGCTGGCTGGCCGCGGGGCGGCGGTGCTCGATGAGCGACTCCAACGCCAAGGCGCTGAGCACAAGACCGCCAGGATTCCGCGGGGCGACGCCCCCACGGCGTAAGGCGTCGCCGAGGCTCTCGCGCAGGGCCCCCGCCGGGGCGGGCAGCGGCCGCACGACGCAGGGCGCCAGCTCCTCCTCGATGGCGGTGTTCTCGGGGGCCTCTCGCCAGATCGAGCCGAAGAAGAGGATCGGGAGCTGGGCGTTCCACGAGCGCAGCCAGCGGCCAAGCTCGACGCCGCCGCCGTCGGTGAGCAGCTCGGTGGTGATCACGAGGTCGAAGTGGTGCCGCCCGACGAGGCCTTGGGCCTCCTCTAGGCTGTTCGCCTCGCGGATCCAGTGGCCGCCGGGCTCGGTGATGAGGCGAAGCAGCGCCCGCAGCTCGGGGTCGGCGCACATCGCGAGGATGGATCGGGTCGAGTTCATGGTGGCCTCCGCGCCACCGCCTACGGAAGGATGAGGATCTGGTCACCCCCCGCCGCGAGCGCCTGGTCGAGCAGAGGCTCGGCCGCTTGGACCAGCTCATCTACGGAGGTGCCCGCCGATGGGAAGCTGGCCACCGCGGCGCTCGCGGTGAGGCTGACCTCCCTTCCCTGGGCGGTGCGAAGTCGTCGTTGGCTGAGATCCTGCAAGAACCGGCTCACGGCGAGCCGCGCGGCGGTGGGCCGCTCGTTCATGAAGGCGATCACGAAGCTGTCGCCGCCCCAGTACCCCCGCAGGTCGTGGCGGCGGAAGCGCCCGTTCATCAGGCGCCCCACCCCGGCGAGCACATGGTCGCCCATGGCGTATCCATGCTCGGCGTTGAACCTTGCGAAGTGGTCGAGGCGGATCAGGGTGAGGGCGATGGTCTCCGCCCGGCGCCGGGCCTCGGAGAGCAGGCGCTGGGCGTACTCCCGAAACACATGGCGCGGGTAGAGCCCGGTGAGCGGGTCGCGGGCGATGAGCCGCGCCGAGTGCCGGGCGCGCTCGGCCTGGCCCTTCGCCCGGGCGATGAGCGCCGCCGGGGAGCGGTCGCGGCCGAGGTAGTCAGACGCCCCCGCGGCCAAGGCCTCAACCTCGGCGTCGTCGTCATCGGGGCCGTCAAAGAGCACGATGGGCAGGGTCTGCCAGGCCGGATCGGCGCGCACCACCCGGCAGAGATCAAGGGCCGAGAGGAACGGCGTCGTGAGGTCCAAGAGCAGCACCTCGGGCCGGGCCCGGGCGATGCCCTCCAAGATCTCCAGGGGCTCGGTGAGCAGGCGCACATGCACACCGTCCGCCATGAACAAGCCCTGGAGCGCGGCGCGTTTCTCGGCGTCTACGCAGAGGAGCAGGGCCCGCAGCGGCTCGGGCCGGGCGCGGTCCTCTAAGCCCCGGGCGGCGTAGCCCAGGTCCATGGCCGTGACCGGCTTGGGCAGAAACAACAGCGCCCCGGCGCGGGTGGCGGCGAGGCGGTTGGCGAGGCCCCCGTCGGCGGAGAAGAAGGCCACGGGCAGCTCGGCCTGGCCGGGCAAGGCGCGCAGGGCCTCGGCGGCGGAGAACCCGCCCCGGCGACCGCTCAGCTCGACCTCGATCAGCGCACCGTCAGGCTCTTCAGTGGCGGCGCGGCGCACGGCCTCCTCAAGGCTCGTGGCGCGGATCATCTGCAGGCTGCGGCGGCGGCCAAACTGCGCGGCGACCTCCAAGGCCTCCCCCTCGGCGGCCACGATGAGCACCTTGAGCGGCGTCTCCTCCAGCAGCTCCCCATCGACGAGGTTGGAGCCGGCGTCGGCCCGGGCCCGGGTGAGCAGCACGGCGAGCTCTGCCCAGCGCTGGTCTTGGGGGCCGAGCTGCTCGTCGAGGGCCACGCTGAGGATGTGCTCCACACGCTGGATCATCACCGTGAGGTCGGCGTCGCCCCAGGCCCCGGCGGCGGCGTGGAGCTGGCGGCTCTGGTGCAGCGCGGCCTCGATGGCGGCGCGGTCGCCAACCCGGGCGTCTGTGGCGAGGCGCTCCAGCTCGGCGAGGCGCTCGGGCAGGCCCTCGGCGAAGCGCTCCCGGGGCACGTTCGGCCCGGCGCCTTCAGGGCTGCGCCCGCGGCTGGGGCCGTGCAGCGCGGCGTCTACACGCAGCAGGAGCGCGCCCGGAGAGAAGGGCCGTCGCAGCACCCCGACCCCGTCTTGTCCGACGGTGATCAAGGCGCCGAGCTCGTCTTCGCCGCGTCCTTGGGGCACGACGAGGGCGGGGAGCGAGGCGCTGGCGCGAAGCTCGGTGAGGAGCGCCCGGCCCTCGGCGTCGGCGAAGCGCCCGCCCAAGATGAGCAGGGCCGCGGGCTCAGCGGCGGCGGCGCGTAAGGCGTCTCCGCTGTCACACACGACGAGCTGGTGCCCACGCGGGATGAGCACCTGGGTGACTACGGCGCGCAGCTCTGGGTCGTCGTCGAGCAGCAGGATGCGTGGCACGCGGGTCACTCCTAAACGGCCTCTAACATAGCGTGTTCAAAGCTGGCCTGTGCGCGGAGCGGTGAGCGCCGCCGTGAGCGCCGCCGCCAGCGCCGCCGGGTCGTCCCCGGTCAAGATCGCGCCGGGGTAGGTCGGCGGGGGCCACCACCAGCCCGGCGCGTGAACCCAGGGCGGGTCTTGGGTCGGGTCAAGGTCTTGGGGCCGGGTGAGGGGCTCCCGCAGCGCGTAGGGCAGGCCCGCGCCCTCGGCGGCGACCCCCCAGGCCCGGGTGACGTAGAGCGCCCCGGCCCGCTCCCGCCGCGCCGCGCTCACGAGCGCCCCGGCGAAGCGGTCCACATACGGCCGCTGGGTGATGAGCCCAGCCTCTTGGTCCACCTCGTCAAAGCTCACGGCCAAGGCGCAGACCTTGAGCCCGGCCTGAACCAACACACGAAGCTCATCGTCTCGGGCCCCGGCGGCGATGACCACGGGCCCCACGCCGTCGCAGGTCAAGGTGTAGGGCGTGTCGAGGTCGGGGTCGGGGCGCCAGCGCGGCGGGTGGGCGGGCTGGAGCACGTCGGCGAGGGCGGCCGGGCCCACGTCGGCGGAGCGTAGGGCCTCGGCGGGGAGGTTCGGGAGCTGGTTTAGGTCCGCCGAGCCCGCGCCGTCGAGCAGCTCGCCCAGAAAGGCCAAGGTCTCGGCGATCATCGGCTCGGTGTAGCTGTGGGGGCCGATGAGCACCTCATGCTCGGCCCGTCTCGGAAGACCGGCGGGCGCGGCCTGGTCCAGCTCGGTCAGCCACAGGCTCGGCTGGCTGAGGGCGGCGGTGAGGCTCGGGTCGGGGCCGGGCCAGCCGGGCACCGCGTCACAGGCGCAGCCCCCGGCGCGGGCCTCACGCGGCGTCGGCACATAGGCCGCCAAGACGGCGCCGACGATCGTTGGGTCCAGCACGGAGAGGTAATGGGCCTGCACCGCGCCCCCTGAAGCGCCGACGACCACGATCTGATCCACGTCACCTCTGGACTGGAGATACTGAACCCCGGCCTGGAGCCCCTCAAGCTGCGTCGCCATGGCGGAGCTGCCCCCGGCGACGAGCAAGGCTCGGTTGTGGGCGCCGCCCTCAAAGTGGACTCGTCGCCCTGGCAGGTCACCCTCCTCCACGCCGAGGGTGTCTATGGCCAGCGCCGCGTAGCCTGCCCGGGCCAAGGCGAAGGCCGGGGCCTGGCTCTCTCCGGCGGTCTTTCCTTCGCCGAAGTGCCCATGCGCCACCAAGGCCGCGTCGAAGGGGCCGTCCCCAGGCGGCAGCCACAAGGCCGCGGACACTCTGAGGCCTGGGTAGAGCTGAAGGCTCACCGGGATCACCCGCAGCCCCTCCACCACCGTCGCCGCGCCCTCGATCGGCGCCAGCGGCGCGCGGGGGATCACGCCGAGACCGAGGGCGTCGCGCAGGCGTTGGGGCTCGGCGGGGTTCACCGTCGGGCCGCCGCAAGCGAGCAGGATCAGGAGGTTCCACATCCCCATGAGCTTACCTCCGCGCGCTCGCCCGGCGGCCCGAAGGTCGCGCCTTCGCAAAATCTCCGCGCTTTGGCGTTATCCTGAGGTGGCTGGCCAGGAGGGCCTCTATGCGCGCGGTCGTCGCACTCTCGATGAACCCCCGGGGCGAAGACGCCGCCCGGGAGGCCACTTCCCAGATCCGGGACGCGCTCGGCGACGCCCCGGTGAGCGGCGCCTTGTGCTGGGTGAGCCCCGAGCACGCCGACAACCTCAGCCGCCTGCTCCCCGCGCTCTGCCTGGGCCTCGGCACCCGGGTGCTCGCCGGCTGCGTGTCCGCCGGGGTCACCATCGGCGGCCGTGAGGTGATGGACGGCCCGGCCTTGGGCTTGATGGCGTTCACCGAGGCGAACGTCGAGGCCCGGCTTCTGCACGACCTCTACGCCGAGCCCGAGCACGCCGCCCGAGAGGCGCTCCACGGCGTCGGCCCCCAGGACCTCGTCGTGCTGATGCCCACGGCGTCTACGTTTAAGGCCACGCCGTTCCTGGAGTATGTCGCCTCCGAGCACCCCCGGGCCCGGGTGATCGGCGGCGGCGCGGCGAACCCCGACGGCGACGACCTCGTCTTCACCGGCCACGGCCTGAGCCAAGACGGCCTCGCGGCGCTCGTGATCCGCGACTGTGCGCCCGAGGTGCGCCTCACCCAGAGCTGCCGCCCCTTGGCCCGGGGCAACCTCATCACCCGCTGCGAAGGCGCCGATGTGCTGGAGCTGGACGGCAAACCCGCGCTCCAGGTGCTCGCGGCCCTGCTCGCCGCCCGAGAGGACGGCGACGACGGCCCCCTGCTCGCCGGTCACGCCGGGCCCGGCGACCGCGTCGGCGCTGAAGGCCTCTTCGTGCGCCCCTTCATGGGCCTCGACCGCGCCCGCGCCGCCGTGCGCCTGAGCCAGCCCGCCCAAGAGGGCGACGCCTTGCTCTTCTTGACCCGGGCCGTGGACTCCTCCCGGGCCGACCTCAACGCGATGATGATCGAGACCTTGGGGGTGCTGCGCCGCCGCCGCCCGGCCTTCGCCTTGATGACCAACTGCGCCGGACGCGGCGCCGAGTTCCAGGGCATCCCCGACTACGACGCCGCCGTGGTGAGCGGCTTCTTGGACGGCGTGCCCCTCGCCGGCTTCTTCGGCGGCTTTGAGCTGGGGCCGTTTCGAGGCAAGACCCAGCTCCACCTGTTCAGCGCCGTGTTGGCCGTCGGGGGTTAGGCGCCGCGCTGGCCAACGCCGTCGCCGCCGAGGCTCGCCAGCGGCACATCTTCAGGCACGCCCAGGCGCCGGGAGAGGTAGAGCGTCATCATCAGCTTCGCCTCGGAGAGCGTGGCCTCTCGGGCTTGGGCCTCGTCGTGCAGGTGGGCCAAGGTCTGGAGCGCGCTGAGCACGGCCTGGGCGACGTCGCCGATCACCAAGACCTCCTCCGCGGTGAGCTGGGGCGCGAGCTTGGCGCTGAGCCCGCCGATGAGCGCCGCCATCTGCCCCTCTTGGGCCCGCCGCCCGGCGGTCAAGGCCGGGTGCCGCGCCTGATGAATCAAGGTGACGAAGCCCGGGTTCGCCAACAAGAACGCCGAGAACCCATCGATGCCGTCGCTGATGAGGCCCCGCAGCGTGGCGCCTTCAGGGTCCATCGGGGTGAGCTGGCTGGCGAGGGCCTGCATCCGCGCGCCGTACCGCTCGGCCAAGGCGACGAGCAGCGCGTCTTTGTCGGGGAAGAAGCGGTAGAGTGAGCCGATGGAGGTCTGGGCCCGGGCCGCGACGTGGTTCGTGGTGGCCTCGGCGAAGCCCAGCTCCAAGAACACGGCGTCGGCGGCGTCGAGGATGGCGTCTACCCGGGCGCGGCTGCGGGCCTGCACCGGGTCACGGCGGCGTTGGGGAGCGGTCTCCATGCGCCCAACGTAGCCCCTCCCCCCTTGCGCGGGAAGGGCATCTCCGGTAAACATGAGCAAAAGCTCACGTTACCAACCTGTCCCGCGCCCAGAGGTCACCATGCCCGAGCTCACCCGCCCGCCCGGCCCCAAAGGCCGCCTGATCACCGGCAGCCTCAACGAGTTTCACGAGGCGCCCCTGCAGTTCTTGGAGGACAACGCCCGGCGCTACGGCGACGTCGTCGGCTTCCGGTTCTTCCACATGCCGGCGGTGCAGCTCAACCACCCCGACGACCTGCGCCAGGTGTTCCTGAACACCGAGGGCGCCTTCGTGAAGGGCTTCGCCCAAGAGGGCTTTCGGCCCCTCGTCGGCAAGGGCCTCTTGCTCAACGAGGGTGAGCCCCACAGACGCCAGCGGCGCATGATGGCCCCGGCCTTTCATCGCCAGCGGGTGATGGCCTACGCTGAAGTGATGCTGGAGGAGGCCGCCCGCGCCCGGGACGCCTGGGCCGAGCCCCAAGACGGCCTCGACCTCGCCGACGCCCTCAACCGCCTCACCTTACGCATCGCCGCGCGCACCCTGTTCGGCGCCGATCTCAGCCTCGCCGAGTCCGACGAGGTCGCCGCCGCCGTCGCCGCCTTCGCCCAGTGGTACCACCAGACCTCACACCCCCTCGGCCCGCTTCTTCAGCTCCTCCCCTCCGCCACCAACCGCCGCTTTCACGACGGCAAACGCCGCCTGAGCGCCGTCGTCTCCCGCATGATCACCGCCCGGCGGGCGAGCGGCGACACCGGCGACATCTTGTCGATGCTCGTCTTCGCCCGGGACGAGGAGGGCGACGGCGCGGCGATGTCCGATGAGCACATCCACGACGAGGTGACCACCCTGCTCGTCGCCGGGCACGAGACCACCGCCGCCACCTTGGCCTGGGCGTTCTGGCTGCTCGCCGCCCACCCCGAGGTCACCGCCCGGCTCCAGGCCCAGCTCGACGAGGTCTTGGGTGACCGCCCGCCCCAGGCCGCGGACCTCCCGCGCCTCACCCTCTGTGATCAGGTCTTCGCCGAGACCCTGCGCCTCTACCCCTCAGCGATGGCCCTGCCCCGCCAAGCCGTGAAGCCCGTGACCTTCGGCGCCTACACCTTCGCCCCAGGCACCCTCATCCTCGCCGCCGCCTGGTGCGCCCACCGCGACCCCCGCTTCTGGGACGAGCCCCTGAGCTTCCGCCCCGAGCGCTTCACCGCCGAGGCCAGCGCCGGGCGCCCCCGCTTCGCCTACTTCCCCTTCGGCGGCGGCGCCCGCGTCTGTATCGGCGAGGCCTTCGCCCGCATGGAGGGCAGCTTGTTGTTGGCCACCCTGCTCCAGCGCTTCACCCCCGAGCGCCTGGGCGACACGGCCCCGATCCCCGAGACCTTGTTCACCCTGCGCCCCAAAGGGGGCCTGCCCGTTCGCCTGCAACCTCGCGTACTTAACCGATCGGAGTAGTTTATCATAGCCCATGTCCCTTGACGGGTGATCCGGCGGCTCATAGTGGAAGGTATCACCATACCGGATCGGATGATTCCTGATGCCTTCTTCGCTGCACGAGGCCCTGGTCAGCTTCTTCAGGGCCCGCCCGCTCCTCGCCGCCGAGCTGCTCGCCGTCGCCCAGGGCCTCGCGCCGCTCGGGGGCGTTGAGGGCGTGGTGATCGACACCGACCTCAGCGAGGCCGTGCCCGCCGAGTACCGGGCCGACGCGGCGATCCTCCTGCGCGGCACCGTCGAGCTGGCCTTGGTGATCGAGGTGCAGTTAAAGCAAGATAAGGACAAAAAATGGTCGTGGCCCGCCTACCTCACCCTCACCCGCGCGAGGCAGCGCTGCCCCGCCGCCGTGCTCGTGGTCACCCTCGACCCGTCCACGGCGCGCTGGGCCGCCGAGCCCATCGACCTCGGCCCTGACGCCATGATGCGCCCCATCGTCATGGGCCCCGCCCAGGTGCCCCTGGTGACCGACCCCGTCCAAGCCCAGGCGAGCCCGGAGCTGGCCGTGCTCAGCGTCATCGCCCACGGCGGCGAGCCCGGGGTCGTGGAGGTTGGCCGAGTCGCCATTGACGCAATCGCCAACGTAGACGAGTCGCGCAAGCGGCTGTACACTGACCTCATCTTTAGCAAAGTCGCGCCGGAGTTCGGCCGCATCCTCAAGGAGTACGCCGTGGAGAACTGGGAGCCAGAGAGCGAGTTTCTGCGTGAGCTGAACGCCAAGGCCCGCGCGGTGGCGCTGGTGGAGGGAGAGGCGATCGGTGAAGTTCGAGGGGTGGCGATTGGCAAGGCCGAGGGCGTGGCGCGAGGCCGTCAGGCCTTGTTGGACGCGCTGCTGAGCTTGCTTCACCACCGCTTTGGCGCGCTGTCGCCCGAGCACGAGGCACATCTTCAATCCGCGTCCTTCGACACGCTCCAGCGCTGGTTTAAGGGGGCCTTGACCGCGCCCTCGATCGACGCGGCGCTTCAAGATTCGTTGGAGGCTCAATGACCCTTTGGGCGCCGAGCGATGAGCTTCTGCGTGAGGCCAACGCCGAGGCTGGGGCTTCGGTGTTGGCGAAGGGCTACCGGGGGGCCTATGCCAAGGCCTACACCGAAGGCTTCATTGAGGGCTTCATTGAGGGCTACGCGCTTGGAGCACGCCGCGGCCTCGACACTATTCTCTCCCACCACTTCGGTGCCCTCACGCCTGAGCAAGAAGCACGCCTTCAATCCGCCTCCTTCGACACGCTCAGCCGCTGGTTCAAGGCCTCGTTGACCGCGCCTTCGATCGACGTCGCGCTCGCCAACTGACAAAACACGTTCAGTGAACGTATTTATTGTTTGACCGCCCAGCGCCCGCGCCCGATCGCGCCAAGCATAGAAGATCCTGTAGGATACTGGGATGCCTACGCACATCAGGGCTCGCGTGTGGACGTCGCTGTGGTCGCTCCTCGCGGTCATGGTCGCGAGCTGGATCACGGTCGTCCCGCTGGAGGGGGTGCCCCACGTCCAGGACGAGGTGGTCTATACACTGCAAGCGAGCGCGCTCTTGGAGGGTGGGTTCGGCAGCGCCTCCCCCGAGCCGAGCGGGAGCAGCAGCTACCACTTCTTGTTGGAGCAAGGTGGGCGGCGTTTTGGTGTGTTCCCGACGGGCTGGCCGGCCGTGCTCGCCCTCGGCCTCGGACTGGGCGTGCGCGGGCTGGTGAACCCGGTCCTCTTCGGGGGGATCGTCCTCCTCGGCGCAGGGCTCGCACGGCGCCTGCGCGGCGATCGTGCGGCGATGATCGCGGCCCCGCTCCTGGCCTTGTCGCCGCAGCTCGTCTTGCAGGGGGCGAGCCTGATGTCCCACACCTTGTGCGCCCTCCTGACGCTGGGGACGATTCGGCTCTTGGTGGAGCCGCTCACCTTGGCCCGGGTCCTCGGGGTGGGCCTGATGGTCGGGGGCCTCACGCTCACGCGCTACCTCGACGGCCTGATCGTGTGCGCGCTGGCGCTGCCCGTGGTGCTCAGCGCACCGGAGCGGGCCAAACACGGCCTGGCCTTCATGCTCCCGCTTCTGGCGGCGGGCGCGCTGATCGGCGTCCACAACCTGCAGGTGACTGGAGATCTGTGGACATTTCCGGTCACCGCGTATTTTGACAAGGGCCTCCCGCCGACGACCGACGCCTGGTGGCGGTACACGCCCGGCTGCAATGGACTGGGGTTTGGTGAGGATCGAGGCTGCTTTCCGACCTATGGAGACTATGGGCACACCCCTCAAAAGGCGCTGCGCAACCTCTGGACCAACCTCCAGGTCGGCGCTCGGCTCCTGGTCGGGTTCTGGCCGGTCCTCCTGCTGGGGCTCCCGGCGCTGCTCAGCACGGACGGCGTGATCGCCCGGCTCTCCCGACAGGCCTGGCTCTTGTGGGGCGGGCTGGCAGTCGCCTACTCGCTCTATTGGGTGCCTGGGCTCTGTTATGGGGCGCGGTTTCACCACGCGGCCTTGCCTGGCGTGCTGGTGACGGTGGTGATCGGCGTGGATCTCCTGCTAGAACGCTGGCCTCAGCTCCGCGTGCTGCCTGTGGGGGTCGGGGCGCTGCTCGTCTGGCGGCTCCTCAGCGCGCTCCCCGAGCTCGACGGCTACTGGGGGGTCGATGGGCGATTTCAACGTCTTCAGGAGGACTTCGCCCGACCGGACACCGTGGTGCTGGTCGCGTACCAAGACGAGCCCCTCGTGACGCTCCACACGCCGGAGACGACCCAGGGCGGCCTCACGGTTCGCCCGAGTCTACGAAGGGGGGCCTGGATCGGCGCCACCGGCCCGCTGGAGCTGCTGGAGTATCACCCCGAGCTGGTCGAGGAGATCGCCCAGCGGCGACCTGAAGCGCCGATTCTCCTCTATGTGATGTCCCAGGACGCCACGAATGACGCGCTCATCCCGCTCCCGGCGATGTGGCGAGACACCCCGCAGGTCAAATCGCGCTCCCTGCCCGTTGACCCCGTGACGCTGCGGTCCACCGCCGAGCCCCCGCGGCAGGGCGCGTCAGGCCAGCGCGGTGACCAACCGTGACACCGGACGCAATTTGTCACCGGCCCTGACAGGTCGCAGCAGGTCGCATTCATTCATACTTGCTGGTTCAAGGCCTCATTGACCGCGCCCTCCATCGACGCCGCGCTCGCCAACTGACCAAACACGTTCAATGAACACATTCATTGAACACAGGGCGCCACCCGCCCGCCCAGCCGCTGATGCTCCGCGCAGCTCTCGGCGGCCTTCGCCTCGTCGCCCATCGCCTGGGCCAAGGTCGCCTTCCTCGCCCAGAGGGTCGTCTGGCTCGGGTCGAGGGCCAAGGAGCGCTCCACGGCGGTCATCGCCTCGGGCAGCCGGCCGAGCTGGGCCAAGGCCCCGGCGAAGTTGGCCCACAGCGCGGCGTCGTCGCTGAGCACCCGGGCGGCCTGGGCGTAGTCCGACGCGGCGCCGGGCACATCCCCCAAGGAGTGCCGTAAGAGCGCGCGGTCGTAGAGCTCGGGGCCCAAGAGGAGCGGTCGCGCCGCGAGGGTGCTGACGAGGGTTCGGGCGTCCTCGGTGCGACCCAAGCTCAGCGCGACCTGGGCCCACAAGGCCAGCACCTCGGAGCGGGTGTCGGCCGCGGCGCCGCGCCCCGAGGCCATAAACGCCGCCAGGCCCTCGGCGGCGCGGGGGTCGCCTGCGCGGGCCATCACCGTGGCGGCCCGGGCCAACACCTCCTCGTCCGCCGGGAACAGACGCGCCGCCTCGATGGCCAAGGCGTCGGCCTCGGGGTGCTCCAGCTCCAACAAGAAGGGCACGCCCCGCGCCCACAGGCTCAGGGCCCCGGGGTGCGCCCGCAGCACCCGCACGAGCAAGGCCGGGTCGAGGCGCCGCTGGCTGGGGCTGAGGCCGAGCTGATCATGCACGGCGAGCAGGTCCAAGGAGTCATAGAGGTCGCCGCCGGTCTCCTCCACCCCGGCGTCGACGTAGCCGAGCTGGCTCAACAGCGCCTGGGTCTCGGCGTCTAGGGCCTGGGGGCCAAGGGCGGCGAGGGGACCGGTGTGGGCCTCCACATAGGTCGTGAGCGCCGCTTGAATCCGCGTGAGGTCGTCGGGTCGCTCGGCGGAGACGTCGTGCAGCTCTTGGGGATCGGCGCTGAGATCATAGAGGCGATCCCGCCCGCTGCGCACCACCCGCAGCTCGCCCACCCGCAAGGCGGAGATCGGCGTGAGGCCGAGGCTCTCCTGGGCGGTGACGCTCTCGCCGTACACCGGGCGCGGCGCGTCGGGGCCCTCCTCCCACAAGGGCCGCAGGCTCTGCCCTTGGCCGATGGCGCCGAGGCGTCTTGTTCGGTGGGGGGCGCGCATCACGACGAGGATACCCGAGGGGGCGCCTTGGGTGTCGAAGACCGGCAGGCAGATTTGGTGACCAATCGTGACACCTGCCGCTTTTTGTCAGCCGCCCTGCCGCAGGAGGGCAGGCGGTGTTGATCCACGGCGGCGGCAAAAACGCAAACGATCTCTGTCCGTTCCGCCGCTACACCCCCTCTGAGAGGATCGGGGAGGCGGGGCCTCGGCTGAGCATCGGTTGGCACACCCCTTGCATTTGGTCCTTCCGTCAGAAGGAAACGCACCCCCCACTGACCGCCAGCCTCCACCCACGACCGCACACGCACCGGAGTCTACAATGTCCAAGAAGGGCTTCACCCTCGTCGAGCTCATGATCGTCGTCGCCATCATCGGCATCCTCGCCGCGATCGCGATCCCGAACTTCGTCGAGATGCAATACCGCGCCAAGCGCGCTGAGCTCCCCGCCAACGTCGATGGCATCAAGACCGCCGAGATGGGCTACGACGCCGCCTTCGACACCTTCATCGCGGCCGCCGCCTATCCCGCCACCGTCTCCGGCAAGACGACCCAACCGTGGGATTCCACCGCCTCCGGCGGCTTCCAGACCCTCGGCTGGCAGCCTGACGGCGCGGTTCGCGGCTCCTACACCGTTGAGCTTGACGCGGGCAACGGCTCCGGCGACTTCATCGTCACGGGCACCGGCGACATCGACGGCGACTCCAACCCGTCCAACTACACCGCCACCAAGTCCATCAACACCACCTTCAACGTGAACAACGACACCTACTGATCTGTAGGCCCGTCTAAGGTGGACTTAGGGTGATCGGCGCACGCCGGTCACCCTTTGTCATTTTTAGAGTTTAGTTTGAACAACCCCCAGGATGGAGGTGCCGCATGTTCAAGGCCCACACGCGCCAGGAAGGTCGCGGGTTCACCTTGGTTGAGCTGATGATCGTCGTCGCCATCATCGCTATCCTCGCCGCGGTGGCGATCCCGAACTTTGTCGAGATGCAGTACCGGGCCAAACGGGCCGAGCTGCCGGTGAACGTCTCGGCGATCCAGACCGCTGAGATCGGCTACGACGCCGTGAATGACGGGTACGTTGCCGCCGTGGCCCACCCGCCGGTCATCCCTGGCAAAGCCCCCGTCGAGTGGGACGGCGGCAACAGCGGCTTCACGGAGCTGGGCTGGGTGCCCGATGGGGACGTGCGTGGCCAGTACGAGATCATCACCGTGGCCGGGCGCAAAGGCACTGATGGTGGCAACTTTACGGTGTTCGGCCGCTCCGACATCGACGCGGACGGTGTCGAGGCGACCTACACTGCCCTGCGCACCTTACGGCCGGTCCCGGTCACGGGCGCGGACGTCTATTGAGCGGAAGTTTTTGAGGCCGTGTGCCATGTTATGATCACCCCATGAGTCGGCAAGACGCCCCCCTCGACCCGCAGGCTGATAGCGGCCCCGTCTCACCTACTGTCGCGGCCTTGGGATTGACGCTGCTCACCGTTGCAGCCTACGCGGCGCTCTCGTTGGCGGGCTTCGTCTGGGATGACGACACCCTGGTCTTACGAAACACCCTCACTGGTGACTGGCGCAACGTACCCGAAATGTTCACGGTTGACCTCTGGGCGGCGGCGGATCCACCCATGAGCACAGGCTACTTTCGGCCGTTGATGCTCGTGAGTCTCGCCGTAGACCGCGCGTTGTGGGGCCTCTCTGCGGTCGGTCACCACCTGCACTCGCTCGTGTGGCACCTGATCGCGGCGGCTGGGTTGTGGGCGCTCCTTCGACAGATCGTGCCTTCTTGGCCCGCCGTGGCGGGGGCGGCGCTGTTTCTGCTGCACCCGCTCCAGTCCGAGGCCGTGGCGTGGATCTCGGCACGAAACGACCTCATGGTGGCGGCGTTCACGTTCTGGTCGGTGTCTCTGCTCTGTGACGAGCGGCCGAGCCGAGGGGCGCTCTTCAGCGGCGGCCTCTTGGCGGCGGCGGCGATGCTGTCCAAAGAGAGCGGGCTCCTCATCGGCGGGCTCTTGCTCGCCTTGGACCTCGCGCGCTGGGGGCGACCGCGCGGGTGGGGTCGATACGCCGTCGTCGCCGCTGGGATCGTGGGGTGGTTGATTCTGCGGGATCGCGCGGGGATCGACCTTGTTACTACCACTCACGAGGCACACTGGGGAATCATGTTCGCCAAGGCGCCCCAGCTCGCCGCCCATTATGCGCTGCGCCTGCTGGTTCCCTGGCCGTTAACTACGGGGGATCATATGGACTATCTGGAGTTCTCCGTATTGGAACTTCTGATGGGGTTGGGCGGTGGTGTGGCTGCGGTGACAATCCTCGTGACGCGGGGAGGCCGATTGGCGGCGGCGGGGCTGGCCTTTGCGCTGCTGAGCTTCGCGCCGTGTTTGGTCGCCATCGCGATGCACGGATTGGTCGGCGAACGATACCTCTACGCGCCGATGGGTGGGCTCAGCCTCGCCTTCGCCGCCGCGACGGCGGGCCTCCCCCGCCGCTTTTTTGTCGTGTTGGCGCCGCTGGCTCTTGGCGCGGCGTTGGTCATCTCCCAGCGGCTCCCGGCTTGGGCCTCCGAGCTAGATCTATGGGAGGCAGCGTACAACCAGCGTCCCAACCCGATGAACGCGGGTGGATACGGAAATGCGCTGATGTACCGGGGTGAGCTTGAGCGCGCCTGCCCGCTGCTGATGGGCTCACTCAACGCCGCGTTACCCTCGCTCTCTGCCTGCGCCCCTGCGCTAAGGTGTTTGACGAAGGTGGGGGCGGTTGAGGACGCCGCCCGACTCTCGGACGAGCTCGGCCCCCGAGGCTGCGAGCTGGATGGAGAGCTACAAGCCCTGCGTGCCCTCGTCTACGCTCGCGCTGGACGTTGGGAGGAGGCGCGGGCGCTCGCCGCGTCGCCCGAAGTCGCGAGCGTGTCCGAGGCAATCGTAGTGCGTGCGGCGCTGGCGCGTCGGGATGGTGATGAGGCAGCCTACGCCGCTGTGCGCGCTGAGGTGCCGAGCGCAGGCGCCGCCGCGTTAGACGCGGTGGTCTTGGCGTTGCTACAGGGCTCACCGTCCCCCAAGCTCCCCCTATGACGCCTCCCGAGAGTCCGACCGAGCCATTGCTCGTCTCACCCACCGCCCTCACCCTCACCTTGGCGCTGCTCACCGTCGCGGCCTATGGCGCCTTGGCGCTGGCGGGCTTCGTCTGGGATGACGAGCCCTTGGTCGTGCGCAACACGATCACCGGGGACTGGCGAAACCTGCCCCAGATGTTCACTGTAGATCTCTGGGAGGTCTCCAGCGTCGGCATTAACTCCGGCTATTTTCGGCCGCTGATGTTGATGAGCCTCACCTTGGACCGGGCGCTGTGGGGGCTCTCCGCCGCTGGGCACCACCTGCACTCCTTGGCCTGGCACCTCGCGGCGACGATGAGCCTGCTCTCCTTGCTCAAGAAGGCCGCGCCGCCTTGGTCGGCCTTGGCCGGGGCGACGGTGTTCGCGCTCCACCCCGCGCAGTCCGAGGCCGTGGCCTTCATCGCCGCACGAAACGACCTCATGGTCGCCACCTTCACGTTCTTGGCGGCGAGCTTGTTGTGGGAGGAGCGGCCGAGCCGGTGCGCGCTCCTCGGCGGCGGCCTCGCGGCGGCGGCGGCGGCGCTGTCCAAAGAGAGCGGGCTGTTCGTCGGCGGGCTGGTGCTGGCCTTGGACTTGGCGCGTTTTGGGCGGCCTCGGGGCTGGCCGCGCTACCTGGCCTTGGCCCTCGGGGCGCTGTTCTGGATCGGCCTGCGCACTGCCGCCGGCATCGACCCGGCCACCACGCCGGACTGGAGCCACTGGCGTTATCTGCTGGATCAGCTGCCGGCCCTCGGCGCGCATTATTCCCTCAAGCTCTTGTGGCCTTGGCCGCTGACCACCGGGGACACCCTGGAGTACCTCAGCCCTCCGCTGTGGAAGGTCATCTTGGGCCTCGGCCTTAGCCTCGGCGGCGCCGTCGCCCTCGTCCTTCGGGGTGGGCGTCTGGCCTTGGCGGGCCTCGCCTTCGCCGGGCTGTCCTTCGCGCCGAGCCTCGCTGCCATCGCCCTGCGCGGCCAGATGGGCGAACGATATCTCTACGCGCCCCTGGGCGGCGTCGCCTTGGCCTTGGCCCTGAGCTTACGCGGTCGGGCCTTAATCTTCGCCCCGGCCTTCGCGCTCGTGAGCATCTTGACCCTACACCAGCGCCTGCCAGACTGGCAGTCGGGCTTAGAGCTTTGGGCCTCGGCCTTAGGTCACGAGGTCAACGGCTACACCCAGGCCGCCGTCGCTCACGAGCTCAACAACCGGGGCGACGGCCCCCGGGCGTGCTCCTTGTTTGCTGCGGCGCTCCAAGACGACCCACCCTACACCACCGTCTGCGAGAACGCGCTGCGCTGCCCACTTCGGTATGGGTACATCGACAAGGCGGTGGAGGCCGTGGCCCTCGCTGACGCGGCGCGCTGCCCCCAAGACGACGTGATGCTGGGGCTCCAGGGGCTCATCTTGGCCCATGTCGGGCGCTGGGACGAGGCCCTGGCCCGGGCGGAGCGGAGCGAGAACCTGACCGATCCCACGCTGAACCTCGTGCGCGCCGCCGCCGCGCGCCAGGCCGGAGACGAGGTCGGCTACACGACACGCCGCGCCGCCGCCGCCGGGGTGAGTCCTCAAGAGTTTGACGAGCACGCCGCCCGGCTCCTCGACGCGGCGGCCCGCTTCACCGCCCCAGAACCCGCTACAATGACGCCATGACCCGCGCACAGGCCCTCACGCTCAGCATCACGTTTCTCAGCGGCGCGGCCCTGGCCCACACGAGCCAGCGGCAGGTCGACGCCCAGCGCCGCGACGTCAACGTCAACCACGAGCTGCTGTTTATCCCCGACGCCGAGAGCGTTCGGATCGCGTCGCTGGACCACTCGGTTCATGTCGCCGACATCCTCTGGGTGCGCTCGGTGCTCGCGTTTGGAGAGCGCTGGAACACCACCGGCGACCGGGCCTGGGTGGAGTGGCTCTCTCGCACGGTGCTCGGCATCTGCCAGATCGACCCCCGCTGGCGCACGCCGTACTTTTACGGCGGGGTGATGCTGCGTGTGCTCGGCGACTACGACGGCTCCACGGCGGTGATGAAGCTCGGCTCGGAGAACCTGCCCAACGATCCCTTCTTCCCGTTCTCGGTGGGCATGAACCTCTATTTGAACGGCGGCGACCGCGAGGAGTCCGCGCGCTGGGTCGCTGAGGCCGCGCGCCGCCCGGGGGCCCCGGAGTGGTACGCCGTCGCCGCCGTGGCCTTCCGCCAAGAGCAGAAAGAGCGCCCCCAGGCGATTCGCTTCTTACAGGACGAGCTGAAGCTCACCGACGACCCGGATCTTCGGGTGGAGCTTGAGCGCCGCCTCGCCTCCTTGACCCACGACGAGTACGCCGAGCGCCTCAACGAGCTGGCCGAGGCCCTCGCCGCCGAGCGGGGCCGCCCCACGCGGGGCGTGGAGGAGCTGCTGCGCGCGGGCAAGCTCACCGCCGAGCCCCCGGATCCCCTCGGCGGAGGCTGGATCGTAGACATCGACGGCAAGATCAAGTCGTCCGTGCGCGCCGCCCAAGAGCAGGAGCAGGCCCTGCGGTATGAGCGGGACATGCTGGCGCGCGCCGCGCCGATCGGGACGCCCAGCCCGTGAGCCGCCCCGACTGGCTGTGGGTGATCGGCCTCGGCGCCAGCCAAGGGGACCGCCTCACCACCCTCACCGCCGCGCTCTACGCCTTGGACACCTTGCCCGGCCTGCGGCTCCTGCGCACGAGCGGCCTGTACGAGAGCCCTCCGGCGGGCGGCGTCGCCCGGGGGCGTTTTCTCAACGGCGCGGCGCTCATTCAGTCCACCCTCGGCCCCTTGGCGCTCCTCGCGGCATGTCAAGGGTTGGAAGCCCGATTTGGGCGCCGCCGCAAGCTGCGCTGGTCGGATCGCACCCTCGATCTGGACCTCCTCTGGACGGATGCCATGGCCCTCGACCTCGCCCTCCTCAAGGTGCCGCACCCGCTGTTGACCGAGCGCCCCTTCGCCTGGCGGCCGCTCCTCGACGTGCTGCCCGAGGCCCGCGACCCCGCCACCGGCCTGCCGTATGCCCGGCTCCAGCCCGACGGCCCCCTGCCCGGCCTCTCTCGGGTCGGGGTGTTGCCGAACCCTCACCCAAGCGCGCTTGCGATCCGCCCGGAGCCGGTGTATCCCATCGCCCTGCGCCCGCGCGGCGCCGCTCCAAGCCCCATGTCGCCGGGAAGCCCACCATGAAGTTCTTCATCGACACCGCCAACATCGATCAGATCCGCGAGGCTTACGCCTGGGGCATCATCGACGGCGTCACCACGAACCCCTCGCTGATCACCAAAGAGGGCCGAGACTTCGTCGAGACGATCTTCGAGATCTGTGAGCTCGTCGACGGCCCGGTCTCCGCTGAAGTCGTCGCGAAGTCTGCGGACGACATGGTGCGCCAGGGTGAGCTGCTCGCCCAGGTTCACCGAAACGTCGTGGTGAAGGTGCCGCTCACCGAGGCCGGCATCACCGCCACCTCCCGGCTCTCGCGCCAGGGCATCCGGGTGAACGTGACCCTGTGTTTCTCGGCCACCCAGGCGCTCTTGGCGGCGAAGGCCGGGGCCACCTACGTCTCGCCCTTCGTCGGGCGCGTGGACGACCTCGGCACCGACGGCATGGAGCTCATCACCGACATCGTCGAGCTCTTCGCCAACTTCCCCGACCTGCAGACCGAGGTGCTCGCCGCCTCGATCCGCCACCCGCTGCACGTCGCCCAGGCCGCCCAGGCCGGCGCCCATGTGGCGACGATCCCGCACAACGTGCTCAAGCGCCTGTTCCAGCACCCGCTCACCGAGAAGGGTGACGCCGCGTTCATGGCCGACTGGAAGGCCGCCGGAGACCTCAACGTCGCCGACGCGGTCACGGCCTGGCTCAAGAAGCGCGGCTGAGCGGCCTTGAGGGCCCGTCTCCTGCGCTCGGTCACGCGCCTTCCGCTTGCCCCCTGGACCCGCATGGGCTAACCGAATGAATCTTCATTCATTCCCGGGTCGAAGGTGAGCGAGAAGGCCAGCCGCAAAGGCGACAAGCGCGAGGCCATCGTCGAGGCGGCCATCGAGGTGTTCGCCCAGAAAGGCTTTCACGCCGCGCGCATCAGCGACGTGGCGCGGGCCGCTGGCGTGGCCGATGGCACCATCTACCTCTACTTCGACAACAAAGAGCACCTGCTCCTCTCCATCTTCGAAGAGAAGATGGAGTTTCTGCGTGTGGGCCTGCTCGCCGCGCTGGACGGGGTCGATTGCCCCCTGGAGCGGGTGCGGGTGTTCGCACGTTTCCACTTCGACAGCGTGCGCCGCCACCGCGCCGTCGCTGAAGTGCTCCAGGTCGAGCTTCGGCTCTCGCACAAGTTCCTCAAGGACTACCGCCCCGAGAAGCTCTGGGACTACCTGCGGGTGTTCGAGCAGATCGTGCGTGAAGGCCAGTCCCGTGGGGTCATGCGCGCCGACGTAGACCCCTTCCTCGCCAAGTGGGCCTTCTTCGGGGCCCTCGATGAGCTTGGCCAGCAGTACGTCCTGAGCCGCCGCGAGCGCATCTCTCCCGACGCCGCGGCTGAACAGGTGGCAGACATCTTCCTGCGCGGCATGGCGACCCCGGCCGCCTCTCCTCGTTGACGCCTCGTTCCCCCCGACACTCCCCACTCACCCCGGTCCCCCTGGAGGGCGCATGAAAGTCGGTGTACTGCTCAAGCAGGTCCCCGCTTCGGACACCATCATCAAGATCAACCCCGACAAGACCGGCGTCCTGACCGCCGACGTCAAGTGGGAGATCAACCCCTACGATGAGTTCGCCTTAGAGGCGGCGATCCAGCTCAAAGACGCTGGCAAAGCCACGGGCGTCGTGGTGATCACCGTCGGCGGCGCCGACGCCGAGGCCCGCGTCCGTGACGCCTTGGCCCGCGGCGCCACCGAGGCGATCCGCGTAGACGACCCGGCGCTCGCCGGCTCCGACGCCTTGGGCAAGGCCCGCGCCTTGGCCGCCGCCGCCAAGTCCGCCGGTGTTGAGCTGATCTTCGCCGGCAAGCAGGCCATCGACACCGACAGCGCCGCCGTGCCCGGCATGGTCGCTGAGCTCCTCGGCTGGCCCCAGGTCTCCGTGGTCACGGGATTCTCCGTGGACGGCGGCAAGATCACCGCCGAGCGCAACGCCGGCGGCGGCTTCATCGAGGTCGTCTCCACCTCGGTGCCCGCGGTCATCACCTGCGACAAGGGCCTGAACACTCCCCGCTTCGCGAACCTCAAGGGCATCATGGCCGCGAAGAAGATCGCCATCGCCGCCAAGTCCGTCGCCGACCTCGGGCTCTCCGCGGGCCAGGTGGGCGCCGCGGGCGCGCTGGTCGAGGAGTCCGGCCTTGAGCTGCCGCCGCCCCGGCCCTCGGGCAAGATCATCCAGGGCGCCACGCCCGAGGCCAAGGTCAAGGAGCTCGTCCGCCTGCTCCGCGACGAGGCCAAGGTCATCTGATCGGCTCGTCCCCCTCGTTTTTCCCTCGTGGTAACCCCTTCGTGTCGCGTGGCCTGAAGGCCGACGCGCTCCTCAACAGGAGGAACAACCGATGAGCTCTGGAATTCTGGTGTTCTGTGAGACCGACGGCGGCAAGCTGAAGAAGACCGCCCTCGAGCTTTTGAGCAAGGCCGCCACCTTGGGTGGTGAGGTCAGCGCGGTCGTGATCGGCGGCAGCGTCGATGGCGCCGAGGCTGGCCGTCACGGCGCCGCGACGGTCTACACCGTCAACGGCGACGCCTTCGGCGCCTACTCCACCGACGCTTGGGTGAAGGCCCTCGCCGCGGTGATCGCCAAGGTGAGCCCCGCCGTCGTGCTCGGCGCGGCGTCCCCGATCGGCAAAGACCTCTTCCCCCGCCTCGGCGCCCGCATCGGCGCTGGCGCGGTCACCGAGGTCACGGACCTCTCGAACGTCGGCGGCCAGGTCGTCGCCCGTCGCCCGGTCTACGCGGGCAAGGTCATCGCCACGGCCAAGGTGAAGTCCGCCGTGGGCCTGTTCACCGTGCGCCCCAACTCCTTCGCCGTGAACCCCACCGGCGGCGGCGCGGCCTCGGTGGTGGCCGTGGACGCTGGCGTGAGCGCCGCGGACCTCAAGACCCAGGTGGTCGAGGTTCGTAAGAGCGCCCAGGCGACGGTGGACCTCACCGAGGCCGACCGCATCGTCTCCGGCGGCCGCTCGGTGAAGTCCGTCGAGGGCTACGACAGCGTGATTCGCCCCCTGGCCGCCGCCCTGCGCGCGACCCCGGGCGCGAGCCGCGCGGCGGTGGACGCGGGCTACGCCCCGCACTCCCACCAGGTCGGTCAGACCGGCAAGGTCGTCAACCCCACGCTGTACATCGCCGTGGGCATCTCCGGCGCGATCCAGCACCTCGCCGGGATGCGCACCTCCAAGGTGATCGTCTCGATCAACAAGGATCCCGAGGCGCCGATCTTCCAGCACAGCAGCTATGGCATCGTGGACGACCTGTTCACGATCTGCCCGGCGCTCCAGAGAGAGTTTGAGGCGGTGATCGGCTGATCCAGGCCGCTCAACCCTGACCCTCGCCAGCGCGCGCACCCACCGGGCCCCGGGCTCCGGTGGGTGTTTGCGTCCTGGCACTTCTGCTACAATGCCGCGCGGAGGTCAAGATGCCGGCCAACGGAGCACCCGCGCGCTCCAGCCAAGACGACTACCTCGACCGTGTCATCGCCGACCTAGAGTCGCGCGGTGACGACGTCGGGATCGTGCGCCTCGTCGAGCGGTGGGTGAACGCTGGGGAGCCTACCCGCTATGGGCTCATCGCTCAGGCCCGGGCGCTGTTGCGCCTGCGGCTCATGGACCGGGTGAACCTGCGCCTCACCGAGCTCGCCACCCGCGACCCCGACGACGTCGAGATGCTCGTGCTCCTCGCGGAGCTGCACATCCAGCGCGGCTGGCCGGTGCGCGCCCGCAAGCCCCTGGGCCGCCTCCGTGAGCTGGGCGCTGAGCTGCCCGGCCTCGCGGAGCTAGAGGTCCAGGCCGAGGCCCCGCCGCTCCAGCCCGACCCCAACGCCCGGGAGATCGAGCGCACCGGCACCCCCGCCGATCAGCTCGTGCTCGCCGAACGTTTCATCGCCGCCGGGTCGTTCTTACGCGCGAAGGCGATCTTGGAGCGCCTGCGCCGCCTGCCCGATCAAGACAAAGAGCGCATCGAGTCCCTCTTGTGGGGCATCGGCGGGGAGCACGCCAAAGAGCAGGGCGACCCGATGGATCTGGCGCGGGTCTTGGCCCCCGGCGCCACGATGCCCCCCGACGACGACACCCGCGAGACGACGGAGTCTCTGCCCTTCGGCCTGCGCGACGGCGGCGGCCACGACGAGTCCGCCTTGGGCGCCTTCCCGACGCTCTTCCGCCGCCAAGACGACCCGACCGTAGACACCGACACCGCCGAGGAGCACACCAGCGTCTCGATCATGGCCGACGTCGAGCGCGCCCAGCGCCACGAGGCCGAGGTCAACGGCGACGGCGACGACGGCGCCGCCACCCGAGACGGCGACACCCAGATCATGCTCGTGATCCGCCAAGACGGCGGCGCGCCGGGGGCTCCTCCGGCCTCGGGCCACCGGCTCAAAGAAGAGCAGGGCTACAACCTGCGCGAGACCCTCAACCTGCGCGAGTACCAGGCGTCTATGGGCATGAGCGAGGCCGCCGCCCGGCCCGCCGTCGCCGACGACGCCGCGGAGCTTGAGGAGGAGGACGCCGACCTCATCGTGATGACCCGCCGGGAGGTCGAGCCCGACGTCGCCGAGGACGCGCCCGCCCCGACGCGCCCCGTCGAGGTCGTGCACAAGCCCATCGTGCCCCTCGCGCCGCCGCCGCCGCCCGCTCCGTCGAGCGCCTCCGCCCCCGGCCTCTCCCCGGCGCCGACCCCAGCGACGATGGCCTCCCGCGCGCCGCCGCCGTCGTCGCGGCCCTCACCCAGCGGATCCCCAACCCCGCCCCCACGCCGCGCGGCGAAGGTGAGCCCCAAGGCCCCCGTCGCCGCCAACGACGAGGCCAGCCCGACGGTGCGGCTCTTGCCGGGGCTCATCCTCGTGGCTCTGCTCATGGCGGCCCTCGGCCTGGCCTTGGTGCTGCTCATCGCGCGCCTGACGGGCTAGGCGGCGATCCTCCCCAAGCGGCGGATCGGCGGGTTGCGCCACCTTGGCGCCTCAGCGGCGCACCATCCCCCCGTCCTTGGCGTTAGGATGACGGGATGCGGTCGTTAACAGGCCCGAGGGCCAGAAGACCTCCGCCATGAACCTGAACACAGCAGGAGGAGAGATGACGCGGATGATGAACCTCACGGCGGCCCTGGGTCTTGGCGCGCTTGTGGTGATGGGCCCCGGCTGCGCGGGTGACAAAGGCTCGGACGCGGGGACCGACACCAGCGAGACCGAAGGCGACGCGGACACCGACACCGACTCGGACAGCGACACCGACACCGAGCCCGCCTACTTCGAGGACTACGTCGTCTTCGTGTCGATCTACATGGGCTACGACGGGTTCGGCCCGACCGACTACTACTTCCCAGACGACACGACGGCGTACCCTGCGTACGCGCAGCTCAAGTTCGTAGAGGAGGCGTACTTCGAGGCGTATGACGAAGAGTACACCTGCACCTACACCGGCCTGCTCTCCTTCGGGGAGCCCTTCGACCTTCGCGTCGAGAACGCCTGGTACGGCAACCAGGTCTCGTTGGTGGGGGGCACCACCACCTGCGAGAACTTCTACCCCCTGCGGTACGGCCTCGACGGAAACCCGATCGAGGCCATCGAGTCGTTGTCGTTCGGCATCGGTTACGGCCCTCTGGAGGAGGGCGACCTGGAGACCAAGCTGATCGAGGCCTTCGACCGCGAAGGCGCCGATTTTGAGACCGAGGGCCGGCCCTACCTCTTCACGGGCTATCTGTCCATGCCTTTTGATGGAAGCAGCACCCTCGAGACCGTCGCCCTGAACTACACCGTCGCCTATGTGACCGACGACGACATGGAGGTCGTCGTGGATGACGAGGGCAACCTGTCGCCCTACGACGGCATGGACGAGGCGGTGGAGCTCCCGTACCCCTCGCTGTTGTCCAGCCCCGGCTACTTCGGGCTCTACACGAGCTCGCTCTTCCCGTAGCCGGACGGGTTCTGGTGGGCGATCCTCCGGGGATCGTCGAAGGGCGCCTCTCGGGGCGCCCTTTTTGCTATAGTCCTTTTGAGCACTTGCGACGCCGCCCGGAGGGGCTGTATCCTAGTGACTGCGCTGACATAGCCACGAACCCATGACGGAGTAAGGGCGGATGCGGATCATCACGACGTTGACATGGGGCGCGCTCTTGCTCTCCATTGGGGCTTGCGACCGGGGCGACGACGGCGAGACGCCGGACGACTCCGAGGGGGACGCCGACGCCGACAGCGACGCGGACAGCGACACCGACGCCGACAGCGACTCCGACTCGGACACCGACAGCGACACCGACGCCGACCCGGAGGTCGCGCCGCAGAGCCTCTCCGTGGTCGTGATCACCGGCTACGACGGCTTCGGCCTCGCGTACTGGTCCTACTACCAGGGCACGCAGTCTCCCCCCATGGCCACCTTCACCTTCGAGACCAAAGACCGCAGCACCGGCGCCGACGGGAGCTGCATGGTGGTGGCCTCGCTCTCCTCCATCGAGGCGACGAGCTGGGACAACGACGCCTGGGCCTCTTTCGAGAGCGCCCTGAGCGTGCTGTCGAGCGACTGCGTGACCTTCAGCCCCGAGGACTGGGGCGAGGGCGGCACGCCGGATGACGAGATCGCGGCCTTGGTGCTCGGCCTGAGCTTTGGCCCCATCGACCCCGACGCCGCGACGGCCTACGCCCCGGTGTTTGAGGAGACGACGGGCCTCGTCTGGTCCCAAGAGGGCGTCTCTCAGAGCTTCGGCAGCCGCCTCGGCCTGCGCGCCTCAGCCTCCTCTGGCGCCTTTGAGCTCACCGCGCCCGTGGTCAGCGTGGCCTGGGAGGCGTCGAGCGAGCTGGAGATCGCCCTCGACCGCAAAGGTTTTGTCGTGCCCTACACCAGCATGAACAAGGCCACGGAGCTGCCTTCGCCCTCGGTGCTCAAGGCCCAGACCTACCCGGCCGTGGACCCGACCCTGGTGTTGCTGCGCTGATTGCCTGATCCCCCCTCGGCGGTTTATGTGTGTGGCGCGAGGTCTGCCCCTCGCCCCACCCGCCGAGGTGCCCGTGCTCGTCCCCTTCGCCCTCGCCGCCCTCGCCGCCCTCTTCGCCTGCGGTGACACGCCGCCCGCCTGGGCCACGGGCTCGGCCACGGCCACGGCGGAGACTTCAGGGCTCAGCGGCACCCACGTCTGGACCTTCTACGACGACGGCTGGCAGCGCCGCCTCTCCGAGAGCAAACGCCGCTGCGATCTGCTGCAGTCCCTCGACGGCGTGCTCATCGGCGAGCTGGAGGGCTGCGAGCGCTGCCTCGTGATGATGGAGGTGCAGCTCCGCTCCATCGAGGACGACTGCGACGGCGCCTACGCCGATGATCCCAGCCTGGAGGGCATCGTCGCCTTTGGCGTCGGCGCGCCCCCGGCAGACTCCGCCGGCCTCGACCCTCACCCCGGCCAGAGCCTCGGCTGGTACGTCTCTTACGACGGCGAGACGGCGATGCCCCAAGGCCTCGTCTACCCCGAGGCCCTCGACCTCGGCGAGACCCGCGACGGCACGCCGAGCTGGACGCCCGGAGAGACCTACCGCTTCGTCTCGACTTGGGCCTGGTCGCTGTAGCGGCGGCGCTGTGGCTAGGCTATGCTGGCCCAGGCAGGCAGGGTCGTCACTGGAGCGATGATGTTCGTTCTCTTCGCGCTGATCGCGCTGCTGCCGAGCTGCACGTCCTTGGACAGCACAGGGCGGATCGACAGCTCCGACACGGCCGCCTCCGCCGACGACACCGCCGACGACTCCGACACGATGTCGGCGGACTCCGGCGCCCAGACCCCGGCCTGGTACACCGTCGGCGCCACGGCGAGCCTCAGCGGCGGCGCGCTCACCGCGCTCACGGTCAACTACACGCTCCTGCCGGAGACGCCCAGCGACGGGCCGATCTGCGAGAGCCTGCGCGCGCCGATCTCCGCCATAGACGTCCCGTCGCCCGACGCCGCGATCTACCACTGGTGGCTCGTGGAGCTGCCTCAGGTCGACGGCGCCTGCGAGGGCGCTGAGGGGCTCCCCACGACCTTGCTCCTCGGCCTCGGCGCCTTGCACCCCGACATCGTCGCCGGCCTCAAGGACGACGCCGACCAGGCGGCGGCGGGCTCACTCTACGGCGCGTACATCGCCACCGACGGCGTCGGCGAGGACGGCCAGGCCGAGGCGATCTACGTCTACGGCTACGCGGGCACCGCCGCCGACCTCGCGGGCGAGACGATCCCCGTCACCGCCCCGCCAGCGCCGGACGGCGACTACAGCCTCACCCCGGTGTATGTGCTCAAGCTGCCCGGCGACGGCGCCTGAGCACGTCGAGCCCGGCCAGCGCCCACAGCCACTGGCCCGACCCTTGGCCCGGCGCGCTCGCGCAGCCCGAGCCGTTCAGCTCTGCGCGGAGGCCCTCGATGGGCGGGCCATAGCCCCGGTCTCGCCAGGTTCGCAGCTCACCGTCTTCGGTCGCGACGGTGATGAACGCGCTCTTCGCCGCGCGCTCGGGCGGGCAGCGGGAGTCCCCTCCTTGGGCGGCCCCGGCCTCAAGCCCACGCATGAGGCGCTCCTCCATGGGCAGGCCCTCGGCGTCTTGGAACGCGGCGAAGCTGTCCTCGACGACGGCCGCCCCGATGAGGAGGTTGCCCTGAACGGTCAACGAGCCGTCGCCCATGGAGATCGCGACGTCTTCAGCCTCGGCGCCGGTGAAGGCCGCGGCCTCGCCGGAGAGGGCGGCGACGCCGTATTGCCGCGTCTCAAACGCCGGATCAAACGCCGGATCGGTCAGCTCGTCGAGGATCTCCCCCGGGGTGAGCCCCGCGGCGAGGCCCTCGGCGCCGAGGTCACGCCCGTCGAGGAGCGTGTCGGCCTGGGCGACGACGGCGCCGCGCCCGGGGACCACCTCCGCGATGAACCAGACCATCTTCCCGCAGGTGGCCGCGGCGGCGCCGACCTCACCGGTCGCGGGGTCAACGGCGACGAGGGACCAGGTGGCCCCAGCGGGGGTTGCCCAGGCGGCGAGGCCAAAGGCGGTGAGCAGGGCGGCGGCTCGGGGGGACATCAGGCGCCTCGGCGACGGGGGAGGGCGGTGGGCAAGGCGTAGAGCGTGATGATCAACAGGCCGCCGAGCTCACGGGCAAACTCGACCTCGGGGCGCAGCATCTTCATGTCGGAGACCAGCTCGCTCAGAGTGACCGGCCCCAGCGACGGCACGAGGCTCAGGGCCCACAGCGCGGCGACGGCGGCGAGGCCACGGGCGAGGCCGGGGGAGGGGCGCCCGGCGGCGTTGAGCCCGGCGAGGAGCGCGGCGACGAGGTACACGAACGTCCAGCCCCAAGGGTCTGGGTCGTTGAGCTGCACCAAGGCCGAGAGCCCAAAAAGGCCCACGGCGAGGAGATGAAGGGCACGTTTGAGCGGGTTCACCCCACCCCAATGCCCCGACCCAGGCGCCTCGGCAAGTGCGCACGATCACCTGCTGTAGAGAGGTCAAGGGGAAATGAAAACAAAACGAAACAGATCCTGCCTAGGAGTTGACGTTACATTGACCTTGTACAGTTCAGCAATACAATCTCCTGGAGAGAAACTATGCTTCGTTCACTCATCGTCACGCTCGCGCTCGTTGTGGGCTCTCTGGCCATCGCGGGGCCCAAGGTCGATGACGCGGCGCTCAGCGCGCTCTCCGCCGACGCCCGCACAAACCTCATCGACCCCCAGAACGCCCTGGCCGCCGCTGAGTCCGACGTCAAGAGCGCTCAAGCCGCCCTGGAGGCCGCCGAGGCCGCTGAGGCCGCCGCCGAGGCCGCCCGCGCCGACGCCAAGGACGAGGTTCAGGCCGCCAAGAACGACGCGGACGCCGCCGATGGCGCGGTGAAAGACGCCAAGGGGGACGTCAAGGCCAGCAAAGACGACGTGAAGGCCGCGAAGGCCGACGTTCGTGAGGCCAAGAGTGAGCTCTCGGCGGTGAAAGACCAAGCCAAAGCCGTCGAGGACCAAGGCAAAGCCAACATCGCCGCCCGCGAGGCCGTGTACGAGGCCCGCAAGGCCGATGAGACGGCGGCCAAGGTGAAGACGGAGGAGGCCAACGCGTCGGTCGCCGCGGCGAAGGCCCGGGTGGTCGAGGCCAAGGCGGCGTACAAGGCCCGCAAGGCCGAGCTCAAGGCCGACGCCACGAGCAAAGACGTCGTGAACGACGCCAAGGTCGCCATCAAGACGGCGAAGTCCGCCGTGAAAGACGCCAAGTCCAAGGCCCACGACGCCAAGGCCGCCGAGAAAGAGGCCGGGGCCCAGGTGAAGCTCGCCAAGGGTGACGTGAAGGCCGCGAAGGCCGAGGCCAAGCAGGCGAACGAGAAGGCTGACGGGGCGGTCGCCGCGCAGAAAGACCAGGTTGACGCCCAGAAAGACCAGGTCAGCGCCACCAAAGACGCCGTCGCTGAGGCCAAGCAGGCCACGGAGATGGAGCGCGCGAACGCCAAGGCCGCCGAGGCCGCCGTGGACGCCCGCTCCGCCGACGCCAGCGCCGCGAAAGGCGCCGAGAAGGCCGAGGGCGCCGAGGTGAAGGCCGCCCGGGCCAAGCTCAAGGAGGCCGAGGCCCGCCGCGACTACGCCGCCGCCGTTCTTGAGCTCGCCGAGGCCCAGGCCCTCAGCTCCGCGGGCCAGGCCATCGACCTCAAGCCTTTCCAGGACGAGGTGGGCGCCCTCACTCCCAAGACGGCGACGACCAGCGCGTCTCAGTGATCTCCGCGCAAGACGGCGGCGTCGGCAAAGCCCGCACCGCCGTCTCGGACGCCGCGCAGGCCCCCTGAAGCTCGTCCAAGTCCCCTTGGGCGAGCTGCGCCTGCTCCCAGGCCCAGGTCTCACACGACGACAAGAAGGCGGCCTCGTCGTCATATCCTTTGGCCGTCCAGGTGAGCTCCTCGGCCTCTAAGCAGGCGCTCGTGGCCTCGACGACGGCGTCGCAGAGGGTGAGGCAGGCCTCGGGCGCCTCGGGCACACAGCCCACAAAAAAGACCACGAGGCCGAGCAGGCTCGTTATGCGGCGGCGCCTCATCCCGATCACAACCAGTCCAGATCGTAGGGCGCCAAGGTGAAGGTGATCGGGTCCTCGGCGTTCTTGAGCGCGCAGCTCGCCAGGTCCACGACGTAGATCCCCGGCTTGTCGTTCGCCGGATCCGCCCAGCCCCAGCGGGCGATCACCCAGGCCTCGCCCCGATCGTTCACCTCGACCTTGGGCAGATATTCGGAGAAGCTGCCGAGCTCGGTGAGCGCGCCCGTGCCCAGATCCGCGCAGGTCATGGTGTATGTGGCGTAGTCCGCCGAGGGGGTGAGGATCAAGGCGTCCGCGCCCGAGGCCGCCACGTCGCTGATGGCCCCGCCGAGGCGGTCGCCGTCGATGAGCTTCGTGAGCTCGTCCTCGTCGGGGTCTAGCGACCACACCCCGGCCCCGGCGCCGTCGATGGACTCGGAGGAGACGAGCAGGCCCGCGCCGTCCCAGTCGTGGAGCTGGGTGTTGCCGCCCACGGCCCAGCGCCCGGTGACCGTCTCACCCACACAGTCCACCTCCACCACCGCGCCGCCGACGCTCGCCCAGCCGTTCGCCTGATCGAGGCCGTTGAGCGCCACATAGAGGGCGTCACCCCGCACGATCAGCTCCGTGGCCTCGGACTCTGGCCCGCCCTGAATCACGGCCTCGCTGAGATCCACCTCGCTGAGCAGATCCCCGGTCATGGGGTCCAGCACGGCCAAGGCGTCGTCATTGTACAGGCTCACGAAGAGCTTGCCGGCGCAGGTGGCGGCGTCGTAGGGGTTTGTGCGATCTCCGGTGCTGCGCTCCCACATCGGCGCCGCCCACTCACCCGGGGTGTAGCGCCGCAGGTTGTCGTATCCGTAGCGGTTGATCTGGTAGATCACCCCGGCGTCAACGCTCAGCGCGGCGTCGCCCGTCGTCAAGAAGAGGCCGTCGTTCACCGTCCAGTCGTCGAGGGACACCGTGGCGAATCCCCCCGTGGCGTAGTCTTGGGCGACGGTGGTGATGACGGCCAGCGCGCCGTCTGCCGTGGCGTCTGTGTCGTCGAGGAGGCCGTCGTCGGCGTCTTTGCAGGCGATGAGGCCCAGGCTGGCGAGGGCCGTCCAGCGCGTGAGAGAAAAGACGGTCATGGTGTCTCCTCTGGGCCTTCGGGGGCCCAGCGTAAGGTGAACATCAGGGTGCGCCCGGCGAGGGGGTAGCCCACGAAGTCGGTCATCGGCGCCACGATGAGGGCGTCGTCGTCTGGGTCTGTGGGGGATCGATCGACGACCTGGGTGATTCGATCGGTGAGGTTGAGCACAGAGAGCTCGGCGGAGAGACTATCTACGGTCAGCCGGGCGAAGGCGCCGTGAATGGCCCTCGGAGCGGCCTCATAAAAATTCGTCGCGTCCCAGTAGTTGCCGTCCACATAGCTCCAGGTGTGCCCAATCCGCAGGGCGGGCACAATCTGCGCGCTCGTCGCCTGGCTCAGCTCCCAGACCGGCACCCGGGGGAGCTGGTTTTTGTAGAGCTCGGGGCGGTCCACGAGGCTCTCGGAGCGGGTCCAGGTGAGGTTGGTCTGGCTGTCGAGGCGATCCAGCACAGTGAGCGTGAGGGCCAGCTCGGCGCCGACGGTGCGGGCCTCGCCGAGATTGACCGGAACCGAGCTGCGCTGGGCGTTCTGCACGAGCACGATGAGGTCTTCGGCCTGGTTGATAAAGCCGGCGGCGTCGAGCCACACCGCGCCCCAGGCCGGCGTCCACTGGGCTCGGGCGCCGAGGTCGGCCTGCACCCCCCGCTCGGGGCGCAAGCTGGGGTTTCCTTGAATCGCGCCGCGCTCACCGAACAGCTCGGTGAAGTCGGGCGCGCGCAGAAATCGCCCGGCGTTTGTGCGCAGCGCGAGCCAGCTCGTCGGCTGCACAGAGACGCCCAGACGCGGGGTGAACGCCAGAAGCAGGTGCTCACCCTCCTCCACGATCGGCAGCTCCGTGACGGGCACGGCGCCGATCGCCCGGGAGTTGAGGGCTTGGCCTTGGAGCACCGGGCTCAGCTCCCAGACGCCGTCGCCGAGGTGCATCGGCAGGGCCAAGGCCGCGGATCCGGCGAGGCGGCGCCGGGGATCGTCCGCTTCGCCGCTCGTGAGGTCGGTCTGGGTGACGCCATCGACGCGGCCGCTCAGGGTGAGGCTGGGGTTGACCCAGGGTGCTGGGGCCCAGGCGCCGTGGAGGAGCAGGCCCGTGGTGGCGAAGGCGCTCTGCTGGTGGAGCCCGCCGCTGCCCAGCTCGCCGTCGCGGTCATCAAAACGTTCGACGCGGTCGGTGCGGAAGGCCCGGGCCTGGGCGATGGCCAGCTCACCGCAGCGCTCGGCCTCCAGCACGCCGACGTGGCGGGTGGTGTCGAGCTGGGCGCGGACGGCGGGGCTCTCGACGGGGCCGGGCAGGCCCTCGCCGCGCTGCAAGAGGCTGGAGACCAAGGTCACCCGGCCCGAGGCGCCGATGTAGCGGGCCCGGGCGTGGGTCATCACCTGGGCCTTCTGGTTGTTGAGCCGGGGGCCGAGGTCGTCGTCGAGGGGGTTGTAGGGCGTGGCGTTGTCGGAGAAGGCGTCGAAGTCGCCGCGGGTGCGCATCCCTTCAGCGATGAGCCAGAGGTCGGTCTGACCCCCCCAGCGCTGGGCGCTCGCCCCCCCTGAAGCGCCGCCCTGGAGCGTGCCGTAGCTGCCCACAGAGGCCCGGGCCCTGGGCGCGGGCGCGCCGGGCTGGCTCACGAGGTTGATCACCCCGCCCATGGGCGCGGCGGCGAAGAGCGGCGGGGCGTTGCCTCGGTAGACCTCGACCCGGGAGAAGGCCTGGAGCGGCAGCTCGGAGAGGTTCACGACGGCGCTGCCATCGGGGTTTAAGGGCACGCCGTCGAGGAAGACCTGCACCTGGCGTAGGCTCGACCCGCGGATGCTCACCGCGCTGAGATCGCCCAGGCCGCCGAGCTGCACGACGGTGGTGCCCGTGGCCGTCTCGATGACGTCGGCGAGGTCCGCGGCGGCGGAGAGGCGCTCGTCGACGTCGATGATCGTGACGCTCGTGGGGTCGTCCAGGGCGCGGGCGCCGGGGGCCTGGGCCTCGACGGTGATCTCCGCGCCCGGCACCTCCCCCTCCGCCGGGGCAGAGCGTGGCCCCTCCTCCTGGGCGAAGGCGGCGGAAAACGAGAGCAGGGCGAAGAGCGTCATGAGTCCTCCGCCCTCAAGGCAGCGCCGAGCGCCCGCGAACGCGGAGGAGCCCGGCCCTCCATCCCCGGAGAGCGGTCGTGTCGTCGCGATGAGGCCGGTCTCCTGGCTCCCAGGTCAAGCCGTCTCTCCGCGCCTTCCCGCGCCGATGGCGCAGTGGCATATGCGGAGGACGTCCCTGGTCACAGTGGCGGGGGCCGCGTCGGAATCGGCCCAAAGGCCCTACCGACTTCCCGTTTCACCCCACGGCGTCGCCGTGAGGCACCTCATGCGGTTGGGTTGTCAGAGAGCGTCGGGATCATAGCTGAGATCCTCGCCGGGGCCAACCGATTTGACGGAATTGACAGATTGGTGATCGGGCTGTTGTCGGGTTGGATCAGGCTCACCCTCGGCGAGGCCCGCCTGGACCGCCGTCGTCTGCGCGGCGCCTGAGGCGAAGAAGCCGGTGCCCAAGATCTCCGTGAGGCGCGCAGCGAGGGGCTCCGCCTGCTCTGGGCCGACGCCCATCGCCGCGAAGTGGCCGTCCACAAACATGCGGGCGATGCCGTAGACCATGGCCTGGCCCGCGAGGCTCAACAGCGCGGCGTCGTCGAGCCGCACCCCGGGCTGGGCGACCGCCGCGTCCACCATAGCGTCCACACGATCCTGGGCGGGCTGGAGCTGCGGCTTGAGGGCCGTCAAGACCTCGGGCAGGTTCATGACCCGGTAATGGACCGGGTTGTGCGCGGCGAAGCGCACCGTGGCGATGCCCATGGCCCGGAACTGGGAGAGCGGATCGGCCTCGCGGGCGGCGGCCTCTTCAGCGCACAGGGCGTTCAGGCGCTCCAGCCCCTCCACACCCAGGGCCACCAAGAGCGCCTGTTTGTCCTCAAAGTGACGGTAGGGCGCCCCCGGCGAGACCCCCGCGCGGCGGGCGGCCTCTCGGAGCGACCAGCCGTGGGGGCCGCCGTTCTCTTCGATCAGCGCCATCGCCGCGTCGAGCAGCGCGCGCCGGAGATCGCCGTGATGGTAACGTTCGTGGGGCATCGGCAGGCTCTTAGCGTGTCGTGGGGGGCGGTCAACGGTCGCCGCGTCATTTAAATAAGCGTTGACCACATTGTAAACGTCGTTTACACTGAGGAACAACAACACCCTGGACGTGCCTATGAACGCTCAAGCCAAGCTCCCGACCGACTGGCGGCCGCTGAACAACAACCTCTCCCGCGGCCACGGCTTCGAGCCGCTGCGTGTCGAGGGTCGTCTGCCCGAGGGGCTTCACGGCACCCTCTACCGCAACGGCCCCGGGCTCTTTGAGCTGCACGGCAAGCGCCTGCGGCACGCCTTTGAGGCCGATGGGGTGATCTCGGCGGTGCGTTTTGGTGACGGCGCCGCCCAGGGCGCCGCCCGGGTCGTCGAGACCAACGGCCTCAAGCGTGAGCGCGCCGCCGGTCGGCGCCTCTACGGCTCTGGGGCGCCGTGGCTCACCCGCCTCTACCACCAGCTCAAGGGTGAGAGCCGCAACCCGGCCAACACGAGCGTCTTCTGGCACGGCGGTCAGCTCTTGGCCCTGTGTGAGGCGGGGCTGCCCACGGTCCTCCACCCCGACACCTTGGAGACCCTCGGCGAGACCACCCTCGACGGCGCGCTGCTCGGGACGTTCTCGGCGCACCCCCACCGGGTCAACGCCCGGCGCACCACCTACAACTTCGGGCTGCGTTACGGCCGGGTGACCACCCTCGACGTCTACGCCATGCCCGACGGCGAGCCCGTCAAGCGCCTCTGCGCCATCCCGCTGAGCGCCCCGGTGATGCTCCACGACTTCATCGTCACCGAGGGGCACCTCGTCTTCTTCATCTCCCCGGCGGTCGTGCAGGTCTTCAAGGCCATGCTGGCCCTCGGCGACCTCGCCAGCCTGTTCCAGTGGGAGCCCGAGCGCGGCACCGAGGTGATCGTCGTGCCCATCGACGCCCCCGACCAGCCGCGCCGCTTCACCACCGAGGCCTTCTGGAGTTTCCACCCCGTCCAGGGCGTCTCCTTGTCGAACGAGCAGATTCAGGTGGACTACGTTCGTTACCCCAGGCTGAACCTGAACGAGCTGGCCAAAGAGACCGACGACGTGAGCGCCGAGAGCGACGCCGGGCGGATTCACCGGGCGACCCTCAACCTCGCCGCCGGGACCCTCTCCAGCGAGGAGCTCTGGGATCAAGGCTGTGAGTTCCCCCGGGTCCACCCCGACCGCGAGGGCGGAACCGCCGAGCGCATCTGGACGGTCTGGGGGGCGAAGGAGCAGGGGATCGCCCGGCTCGACTGGCGTGAGGGCCGGCATCGGGGCTGGGTGCCGCCGTCGCACTGGCGCTGCAGCGAGCCCGTGCCGGTGAAGCGTGGCCCCGAGGAGCAGGACGTGTGGGCGCTGACGCTCATCTACGACGGCCACCAGCAGGTCAGCGGCGTCGGTGTGCTCGACGGCGAGCGCCCCGAGGACGGCCCCGTCGGCGTCGCCTGGTTTGACCACGCCGTGCCCGAGACCTACCACGGCGCCTGGGTCGGGTAGCGCCGGTCGGGCGGGGGGATTGACGGAATTGCCAGATTGGTGATCGTCTTGTTGACGGGTTGTGGCATAGCCGATAGGAGTTGTACGACCCCTCCGAGACAGGAGCGATGGATGTACAGTGGTCTGACGACGATGCGGGCGGCGTCTCTACGGCGTTTTGAGGACGCGGAGGCGCTCCTCAGCACCCAACGATGGCTCGGGGCCATCTATCTCTACGGCTATTGGGTGGAGATGACGATCAAGGTCAGGCTCATGGAAGAGTATGGCGTCGATACGCTCGAAGCCTTGAACCCTGTTCTTCAGAAGAGCTTTGGGTTCAGCAAGATGCCTGAGATTCATCGTAAGCACACGATATCTTGGCTTACTTTCTTCCATCCTGGCTTCATTCGGCTTCGAGATGCATCGAAGTCGAGCGCGCGGTCGACCAATTCGAGAGTTCTGGAACATCTCGCTTTGGTAGATGGTTGGAGCTCTGAGCTTCGCTATTCACCTGACAAAGGGTCTCAGCTGGACACTGAAAACTTCAAAGCGGCCGCCCAAATCGTAGTACGGTTTACAAAACACTCCTGAGGTAAACATGGCAAGCGATCCACGCATCGTCGAAAAGCTGACCGAAGCGATGCACGAAGAGTTTGGTCCCAACGTGGATTTATACTTCGCTGACGGCATTCGCGACTACATCTACATGCTCATCCTCGACAGCAGCTTTGAGGAGCTGCGGGAGTATCAACGCCAGGAGAAGATCTGGGGGGCGATGCGAAAGCACCTAGAGGACGCAGAGCTCGTGAAGGTCGCCCTCACCCTCGCCTTCTCCCCGCGTGAGCCCGAGGCGCGTCACGCCCTGGAGGACTTCAAGCTCGCGTCCTGACCGCCCTGGCGTCCGCGGGTTAAGCTCCTGGCTCTCCAACCGCATGACAGGAGCGACCGATGGACGGACTCTTCACCCCCCCGCCGCCGCAGAACGAGCCCGTGAAGGGCTACGCCCCGGGCAGCCCCGAGCGTAAGAGCCTGGAGCAGGTGCTCACCGCCATGGCGGGCGAAGAGCAAGAGCTGGGCGCGGTCATCGACGGGGAGCTCGTGCTCTCGGGCCATCGCCACCCGGTCACCATGCCCTGTGACCACCAGCACGTCCTCGGCTACTGCCACTACACGCCGGCCCACGAGGTCGAGCGCGCCATCACCTCGGCCTTGGACGCCCAGCCGGCCTGGGCGGCGATGCCCTTCGCCGAGCGCGCGGCGATCTTCCTCAAGGCCGCGGACCTGCTCGCTGGGCCCTGGCGTGACGTCATCAACGCCTCGACGATGCTCGGCCAGGCCAAGACCTGCCATCAGGCGGAGATCGACGCCGCCTGTGAGCTCATCGACTTCTTACGCTTCAACGTCGCCTGGGGCCGCAAGCTCCAAGAAGACCAGCCGCTCTCGGGCCCTGGCACCTGGAACCGCATGGACTACCGCCCCCTGGAGGGCTTCGTCTTCGCGGTGACCCCGTTCAACTTCACGTCCATCGCCGGGAACCTGCCCACGGCCCCGGCCTTGATGGGCAACGTCGTCCTGTGGAAGCCCGCCCGCACCCAGGCGCTCTCGGCCTTCTTGTTCATGAAGCTCATGCAAGAGGCCGGGCTGCCGCCGGGGGTCATCAACCTCGTTCACGGCGCGGGCTCGGACGTTGGCGACATCGCCATCGGTCACCCCGCCTTGGCGGGGGTGCATTTCACCGGCTCGACGGGGGTGTTCCAGTCCATGTGGCGGAGCATCGGCGAGAACATCGCCCGCTACCGCACCTACCCCCGCATCGTCGGCGAGACGGGCGGCAAAGACTTCATCCTCGCCCACCCCAGCGCGGATGTGCAGGCCCTCGCCGTGGCGATGTTCCGCGGCGCCTTTGAGTACCAGGGCCAGAAGTGCAGCGCCGCCTCTCGGGCCTACATCCCGTCGAACCTCTGGCCCGCCGTCTCCGAGCGGGTCGTCGGCATGATGGCCGAGGCGAAGATGGGCGACGTGCGCGACTTCGGCAACTTCTTCGGCGCCGTCATCGACCGCCGCTCCTTCGCCAAGATCAGCGAGTACCAGGCGCTGGGCAAGACCACGGGCCAGGTGATCGGCGGCGGCGGCAACGACGGCACGAAGGGCTGGTTCATCGAGCCTACCCTCGTCCAGGTGGACGACCCGGGCCACCGCCTGATGACTGAAGAGATCTTTGGGCCCGTGCTCACGGCCTATGTCTACGACGAGCGCCGTTTTGAGGACACCCTCACCCTGGTGGACTCGACGGGCCCCTACGCCTTGACCGGCGCGGTCTTCTCCCAAGACCGGGGCGCGGTGAACCTCGCGCTTGGCCGCCTGCGCAACGCCGCGGGCAACTTCTACATCAACGACAAGCCCACGGGCGCCGTCGTCGGCCAGCAGCCCTTCGGCGGGGCTCGGGCCTCGGGCACGAACGACAAGGCCGGCTCGGTGCTCAACCTGCAGCGTTGGGTGAGCCCCCGGGCCATCAAGGAGACCTTCGCGCCTCCCCGGAGCTGGCGTTATCCCTTCTTAGAGGGCTGAGCGACGGCGCCCTGGACGTGTCAATCGGGAGACAGATCCGCGTGGACATGCACTTTCCACGCGGTCTTCCTTGACAGCGGATCTTGTCAGCCCTAAAGTAGCGGCAGAGAAGGGTCGCGGCGGCGCTCGGCTTGTCCGAGGACTTTGTCCCAAGGCCGCCTTCGTGGCCCCTCTTCACGGCCCCTCCCAAGACGTCACGGCCCGTCGTGTTGACGGTCCCCGGCGTGGGAGGTCTGTCCCTTCACGCTGGATGTGCCGCGCGGATGTTTTCCGCCCTTGGCGCTAATTCTGCTGCAACCTCCCTGCGCTCGGCGTGGGGCGGCTCGCCGTCGAGGCTTGCCCCCCGTCGGAGGATGGGCGTCCCAAGATGAACGTGAGGCCCGAGAACCCTGTCATTGTGCAGGGCGACGGAAAAGTCCTCGTCGAGACCTCCCACCGACGACACGCTGAAGCGCGTGATTTTTTGTCGCGTTTCGCGGAGCTGGAGCAGAGCCCGGAGCATCTGCACACCTACCGCATCTCGCCGCTGTCGCTGTGGAACGCGGCGGCGGCCGGGGTCTCCCAGACCGAGCTGGTGAAGGGCCTCAAGGATCTCTCCAAGTTCGACATCCCCAAGAACGTGCTGGACTCCATCCACGAGACGATGGAGCGTTATGGCCTCGTCAAGCTCATCCCGCACCCCGACCGCAAAGACCTGCTGCGCTTAGAGTTCGCCACGGCCTACATCGCCAAGGTGGTCTCGGCCCTGCCCGCGGCCAAAGAGATGATGGTCGCCGACGGTCGGCGCTGGTGGGGCATCCAGGCGGGGCATCGTGGGCTGTTTAAGCAGCGGATGTTGACCTCGGGCTGGCCCATTGAGGACCTGGCGGGCTTCTCGCCGGGCGCGCACCTCGAGATCAAGCTCCGGCAGACGACCAAGCTCGCCCAGAAGCCCTTCGTGGTGCGCGACTACCAGACCGAGGCCGCGAAGCGCTGGTTCATGGACGGCAAACCCGCGGGCGGCCACGGCGTCGTCGTGCTGCCCTGCGGCGCGGGCAAGACCATCGTCGCGCTCAAGACGATGAGCCTCGTGAACACCCACACCCTCATCCTCGCCACGAACGCCGCGGCGGTAGACCAATGGGTGCGGGAGATCCTCGACAAGACCCACCTCACGCCCGACCAGGTCGGCGCGTACATGGGCGAGCGTAAAGAGATCCGCCCCGTCACCGTCGCCACCTACCAGATCCTCACCTGGCGGCGGAACAAGGGCGACGAGTTTGAGCACCTGCACCTGTTCTCCGACCGCGACTGGGGTCTCATCATCTACGACGAGGTCCACCTGCTGCCCGCGCCGGTCTTCGGCGCCACGGCCGATCTGCAGGGCCGCCGCCGCATGGGCCTCACCGCCACTCTCGTGCGTGAGGACGGCCGCGAAGGCGACGTGTTCTCCTTGGTGGGCCCCAAACGGTACGACCTGCCGTGGCAGCTCTTGGAGAAGCAAGGCTTCATCGCTGAAGCCAAATGTTACGAGGTCCGGGTGCCCTTCGCGCATGGGCTCCTCGACCGCTACGAGCGCAGCGACGAGGCCGGGAAGTTTAAGATCGCCTCGGTGAACCCCGCGAAGATGACGGTGATGCGGCGGCTCATCGACAAACACAAAGACGACAACGTCTTGGTGATCGGCACCTACATCGACCAGCTTGAGGACATCGCGGCGACGTTCCGCGCCCCGCTCATCACCGGCAAGACCCCCCACGCCCGCCGGGAGGAGCTGTTCGACAAGTTCCGCAAGGGCCAGATCAAGCTCCTGATCGTGAGTAAGGTCGCGAACTTCTCCATCGACCTCCCCGACGCCAACGTCGCGATTCAGGTCTCGGGCACCTTCGGCTCACGCCAAGAGGAGGCCCAGCGCCTCGGGCGTATCCTGCGGCCCAGCGCCAAGAGCGACGGCGCCTTCTTCTACACCGTGGTCACCCGGGACACGAAGGAGCAGGAGTTCGCCATGAAACGCCAGCTCTTCTTGACCGAGCAGGGCTACCGCTACTTCATTCAAGAGCAGGCCGCGACGTGATCGTCGTCGGCTCTGCCGCACCCCCCTTCGTCTCCGGGCCGCGCCGCGCGGTCCCACTCTCCCCGAGGTAGGCAGCATGTCCAGCGACACCGCCGGAAATGACACCAGCAAGAGCAAGCGGCGCCGTCGGCGTCGGCGTCGCAGCAAGGCCGAAGGCGGCGCTGAAGAGCCGCGTCGTGGCGCCCGCGAGGGCGGCGGCGGTGGCCCGGCGGCGGCGGCGGCGAGCCCTGAAGGTGGCGGCGGTGGAGAGCGCTCGGAGCGCGGCGGCCGCGGCGGTCGCCGTCGTGGTGGGGATCGTGGCGAGCGGGGAGAGCGCGGCGAGCGCCGCGAGCGCGGAGAGCCCGGCGACGACGCCGGTGCGCCGGGCGTCTCGACGCTGAACAGCACCCGCAACCTCCGGAAGCGCCGCAAGCGGAAGCGTCGCGCCGCGCCGGTCTCGGGCCTCAGCCGTCGGCGCCGGATGACACACACCGAGCTTGAGGAGCTCGAAGACTACTTCAACCGGATGCCCAAGGCGCTCCTCGCCAACCTGTACAAGGCCATCGGCGGTCAGCCCGGCCGCGTGGCCGACCAGGCGCGGATGGTGCAGCTCGCCGTTCGGGCGATCAGCCAAGGAAAACGCCTCGGCGGCATCGTCAAGGCGATGCACGAGCGTGAGCGCAACGCCCTGGCCCTGCTCATCCAGTGCGGCGGCGTGGCCCACAGCGACGAGTTCCACCGCGAGCTGATGAACACCCTCGGCGGCCATGAGCGCGACTGGGCGCGGCTGCTCGTCGGCCTAGCCGAGCGCGGCCTCGTCTGCGCGTCGGAGGCCGACGACGAGCAGTTCTTCTACCTCGTCCCCGATCCGCTCATCGAGCACCTCGTCGAACACATCGAGGCCGAGCTGATGCTCTCGACCTTCCAGCACGACGACGTGAAGGTGCGCGACGCCCGCCCCTTCTGCCCGCCGCTGGACTTCTCGATCACGACCTTGGCCACCTACATCGCCCAGCGTCCGCCCCGGCTCACCCAGCAGCAGGAGATCTTTAAGGTCCACCAAGAGGAGATGGACCGCTTCTTCGCCCAGCTCTGGGAGCCGGGGAGCGAGCTGTTCCACTTCCACATCGACTTCTTGATGGCCCATGGCCTCGTCGAGCTGCGCGGAGACCGCCTCTCGGTGAACCAAGACGTCGTCGAGGAGTTCTTAAACCTCGACGACCAAGACCAGCGCGATCTGGTGCTGCGCTCCTTAGAGAAACGTTTCCCTTACGCCGAGTGGGTCCTCTGGGCCGTTCGCTCAGGCCGTGGGGCCTGGATCGCCGAGCAGCACCTCCAGGCGCTCTACCGCCGCTGGACCCGGGGCGAAGACTGGCGCCGTCGTTTCCAGCGCGGTGAGCTGGCCGCGACCCGCACGAACGAGCGTGAGAGCTGGTCCTTCGCGCCGCTCGTCCACTGCGGGATGCTGGAGCTCGGCGAGTGGGGCCAAGAGAAGTTCTACCGCCTCACCCCCCGGGCGACGGCGCTCCTCGACCCGCCCGAACAAGACGGCTTCTCGCGCTTCTACCTCACGCCCTCCTTTGAGGTGATGGCGCCCGCGGGTCTGAGCCCGCAGATCCTGTTCAACATCGGCTCCATCGCCGAGCTGACCGGCTGCGACCGCGCCAACACCTACAAGATCACTGAAGTCACCGTCGAGCAGGGCTTAGAGCGCGGCTGGCGGCGGGAGGACGTGCTCGACTTCTTGCGCGAGAACAGCCAGATCGGCCTGCCGGAGAACGTCGAGCAGACGCTGCGCGGCTGGATGGGCGGCCACGGCGACGTCGAGCTGCACGACTGTATGCTGCTCACCGTACACAAAGGCTGGATCAAGCGGGTCGAGACGAGCCGCGAGCTCAAGCCTTGGCTCCTGCACCGCTTCGCGCCGGGGCTCTACGCCGTCGACCGCACGCGGCTGCCTGAGCTGATGGCGATCTTGGGTGAGGCGGGCTTCTCGGCGTCGAAAGACATCACCCGTTACCCCGGCGACACCGAGCAGAGCGGCGCCCGCGACCGCCTGCTGGGCCTGCTCGCCGAGGCCCGCGAGGGCGCAGACGACCCCTTGGCGCGTGCGCAGACCGCGGACACCCAGCCCGAGGACCTTCACCCCGTCCCCGGCAGCGGCGCGAGCAAGTCCACCAAGAAGAAGGCCAAGGAGCCGCCGCCGCCCCCGCGGGTCACCCCCCGCGAGGCGAAGGCCATCCTGGAGCGCGCCGTGGCGCTCCGGCAGAAGCTGGAGATCCTCTACGTCGGCAAAGACGGCGCCCGCAACAACTTCACCGTCGCCCCCGAGCGCCTCGCCCTGAACGCCCAAGGCGAGCAGGTGTTCGTGGCGATCAACGTCGCCAACCAACAGCGCCTCACCTGGAAGCTCCTCCAGGTGGAGCGCATTCGCCCCCTGAGCTGAGCCATGCCTGAGACCGAGCGCACCTTTGAGCAGATCCTCACCGAGCTGGAGGACCGCGTCCGTAAGCTCGAGTCCGGTGACCAGCCCCTAGAGGACGCCCTGCGCCTCTTCGAGGAGGGCATCGAGCTGACCCGGGCCTGCCACGAGCGCCTCGACGCGGCCGAGCGCCGCATCGTCGAGCTCACCGAGGGCAAAGACGGCGAGGTCAAGGAGCGGGGGATGTGAGGGGCGGGGCGGCCGGTCGTTGACGTGTGGATCGGGTTTGCGCTATGCTGTGTGTATGACCAAACTCTCCGCGCATCTCCAGAACGGCCGCCTCGTCTTGGATGAGGATCCCGCGCCCCCGTCCGATCGCCCGCCGCTGCACCTCGTCATTGATGATGAGGGGGATGATCTGGATGTGGAGGAGATTGATCTCGATGAAGAGGAGTTGGATCGACTTGAGGCCGTGATTGAAGAGTCGATTCAGCAGATCGCCCGCGGCGAGGTCTATACGGCAGACGAGGTGATGAGTCGGCTTCGTGCGATTCACGGGCGCTGACCTCGATGCTCGTCGTCTCGGGCGCCGCAAGGGCGCAGATTGAGGAGATCTCTGTCTGGTGGGCAGAGAACCGACAGAAGGCGCCGACGCTGTTTGACGATGAGCTCGGCGCGGCGCTTGAGCGATTGGCATCGGCACCCTGGATCGGCGCCAAACTGCGCGTTCGTTCACGCAGCCTCCGTCGCCTCGTGCTCCAGCGGAGCCGCTACCACGTCTACTACCGCGTGGACTCCGCCGCCGACCAGGTCGAGATCGTCGCCATCTGGCACACCTCCCGCGGCAAGCTCCCCCGCCTCTAGGCCGCGGCGCCCCCCTGAGAAGGCGCCGCCTCAGCCCCTCAGCGGCTCAACAAGCTCGCGAAGAGCCCCATGTCTTCGCCTTTGGTGCGCAGGATGAGCACCGGCGCGTCCGCGCGCCCGGCGATCTCTTGCGCGGTCGAGCCGAGCAGCATCGAGGCCATCGCCGTCATGCCCCGGGAGGCCACGACGGCCAGGCCCGCGCCGTGGAGCGCGCCGAGCAGGGTGTCGACGATGTTGTCGGTCTCCACCAACACCAAGGTCGGCGTCACGGCGCCGGGGGCGAGCTCGGTGAGCACCTCGTCGTGGAACTGCTGGGTGGCGTTGGCCCGCAGGCGCAGCATGAACTCCTCGACGGTGATCCCGGAGTGGGTCATGCCCTCATCGGGGTTCATGGAGTAGATGGCCTTCACCTCTTGGCCGAGCAGGCAGGCGGTCTTGCAGGCCTCCAGCGACCGGGGGGAGAAGTCTACGCCGACGCGCACGTCGCCCAAGGACAGGGTCGAGCCGTGGGGCACGACGAGCACCGAGCGGTGGGCGTAGCGGGTGAGGAGCTGGGCGTGGGCGCCCCAGGCCTCGTGGCCGTCGCCAGCGCGCAGGCGGCCGAAGATCAGGAGATCGGCGTCGATCTCCCCCGCCAAGGCGGTGATGCGCTCGTGGGGGCGACCCGCCATGTGGTGCCGGTGCACGGACACGTCGCTGTGCCCAGCGGCGATGAGGCGCTCCCGCAGGTCGTCGGCGAGGCCGGCGAGGCCCTCCGGCGCGGCGGGGGTGAAGGTCTCTACGGGGATGCCGCCCAGGAGCGGGTTCCCGACGACGTCCATGGCGTGCACATAGACGAGGTGGACGTTCTTGACCCCGGCGGTGCCCACGAGGGTGACCGCCGCGGCGAGCAGCTCCGCGTCACGGACGTCTAAAGCGAGGGGGATGAGCAGGGTTGGGAACATCGGGCCTCTCTGCAGTCCAGGGGTTCAGGTCAGGGGCGCGTCCGGGCTGGCCGGGGCCTCGGTCAAGGCGGCGACTCGGCGCACGCCCTCGGCGAGGCGCTCTAGCTGATTGTACGCCCGCTCCAGGCGCTCGTGGGAGTCGGCGCTCAGCTCGGGGCGGAGCATGAGCAGCTCCAAGAGCCCCATCGCTGAAGTGAGCGGCTGGTTCAGCTCCCAGGCCGCCGCGCCGACGGTCATCAGGCGGCTGCCCCGGCGCTCGGCCTGCACGAGCTGGGCGGTGGCCGTGGCGAGGCGCTCGCCCAAGGCGTCGTTGTCCCGATCGTCGCGGTACACGCCGACGAGCCCGTCCCGGACGCCACCTGCGCCAAACAGCGCCGCCAAGCTCACCATCGTCGGCACCCGCTCCCCCTCGGCGGTGCGCAGGCGCACAGGCTGGTTGAGCAGGACGTGGTCCGTCGCCGCGCGCAGGCTGAGGTCGAGGCGGGCGGCCTCAGACGGGCTGTCGAAGAGCACGCCGAGGTCTAAGTTGCCGACGATCTCCTCAGCGAGGTGCCCGGTGAGCAGCTCGGCGGCGCGGTTGAAGGTGAGGATCAGGCCCGAGGCGTCAGTTGTGATGATCGCGTCAGGACACGCGTCGAGCACCCGGGCGGCGAAGGCGGCGCGGGGGCGCGCGGCGCGTTCGTTCATCTTCGTGAGCAAGGCCCGGCAGCGGGCGCGGGTGACGGCGTCGTGCAGGGGCAGGCGCAGCACGTCCGTGGCCCCGGCCTCCAAGGCGGCGTTGGCCTCGGCGTCGCTGCGGGTGACGACGAGCAGGGGCAGCTCGGCCTGCTGCTCACGCACCCGGCGGCACCACTCCAGGCCCGAGAGCGGGCGGTTCACCCAAGGCACGACGACCAGATCCGCCCGGGCGGCGGCGTCGGTGGGGTCGTTCGTCTCCAGCACGGTGAAGCCGAGCTGCTCCAACATGCCGCAGAGGTCGTGGTGCGGGGAGGCGATGAGGCTCATGGGCGCTCCTCCGGGGGCAAGGCGCCCAGGGCGGCCTCGACGACGCGGGCCAAAGGCACCCCGGCGGCCAGGGCGAGCCGGGCGCAGTCCTCGTGCTCGGGCTTGGCCTGGTAGAGCTCCCCAGCCCGAGCGCCGAGCTTCACCCGCACCGCCCCGAAGGGGGTCTGAACGGTGACGTGGCGGCGGTCGAGGACCTCACGCTGGGCGCGGTGGCGGCGCAGGCCGAAGCTCGTGGAGTGGCGCAGCAGGGCGTCCCCGACGGCCCCGGCCCGCTCCGGCGCGCAGATCGCCGTGATGAGCTGGCCCAGGCGCCCCTTCTTCATCACCACCGGCGCGGCGAAGGCGTCGGCGGCCCCGGCGGCGAGCAAGGCGCTGATCAGCGCCGGGAGCGCCTCGCCGGGCATGTCGTCCACCTGGGCGGAGATCACCTCGACCTCATCCGCGGGCACGTCCGCCGCCTCATCCACGCCCAGAGGCTCGCCGAGGATCAGCCGGGTGACGTTGTTCCAGCCCTCAGGGTTCCGGGTGCCCGCGCCGTAGCCCGTCGCCGTGGGCCGCATCGAGGGCATCGGCCCCGGCTTGCCCAGGGCCCGAGCCAGAGCCGCCCCCGTCGGCGTGACCAGCTCGCCCCGGCGCCCGTCCTGAAACACCGGGAAGCCGCGCAGGAGCTCGATCGTCGCCGGGACAGGCACGGTGAGCACGCCGTGCGCCGTCTGCACCGTGCCGCCGCCCAGCGGCAGCGGGCTCACGGTGAGGGACGCCACGCCCAAACGCCACAGCAGGTAACAGGCGCCGACCATGTCGATGATCGAGTCCACGGCGCCGACCTCGTGGAAGCTCACCCGCTCGATGGGCACCCCGTGCACCCGGGCCTCGGCCTCGGCGAGGGCCCCGAAGGCGGCGACGGCGGCGTCTTTCACGGCCTGGGGCAAGCTGGAGCGAAGGATCATCCCCCGGATCTGCGCCCAGTCCCGGCTGGAGTCGTGATCGTGATCATGGCCGTGATCGTGGCCGTGCTCGTGCCCGTGCCCATGATCGTGGTCATGGCCGTGATCATGGTGGCGCGGATCGGCCTCGGGCATCGGCGCGGGGCCATCATTCGCCAGGACCACATCAAAATGAAGCCCGGAGATCACGCCCCGGCGCACTCGGCTCAATCGAAGCGTGAAGCCGCTGAGCCCGAGGTCCACCATCACGCCCTGGAGCTCGGTGGCGAGGGCCTCGGCGTCGCCGGAGGCGTCCAAGAGCGCCGCGCAGAGCATGTCCCCGGCGAGACCCGCCCGTGCGTCGAGCCAGGCGAGCGTCATGGCAGCCGGTTGATGCGGGTGGCCTGAAAGGCGGCCCCGAAGCCGTTGTCGATGTTCACGACGGTCACCCCAGAGCCGCAGGAGTTCAACATGCCCAACAGCGCCGCCACGCCTTGAAATGACGCGCCATAGCCAACCGAGGTGGGCACGGCGATCACCGGCTTGTCCGTGAGCCCGGCGACGACTGAAGGAAGCGCGCCCTCCATCCCGGCGACGACGATGATCACCCGGGCGTTGCGCAGCTCCTTCGCGTGGGCGAGCACCCGGTGAAGCCCAGCGACGCCGACATCGACCACCCGGCGCACGCGGTTGCCCAGGAGCTCGGCGACCACGGCGGCCTCTTCAGCGACGGGCAGGTCGGAGGTGCCCGCGCAGATCACGAGGATCTCCCCTCGGCCTTGGGGCACGGGCTCCGACGTCGGCAGGTAGAGCACCCGGGCGACGGGGTAATACATCACCTCGGGGAGCTGCTCCATCACCCAGCCGGCCTTGTCGGCCTCCACCCGCGTCGCCAAGGCGGGCTGCCCGGCGGCGTTGAGGCGCTGCATGATCGTGAGGAGCTGCTCGGCGGTCTTGCCCAGGCCGAAGATCACCTCGGGCACGCCGGTGCGCAGCTCTCGGTGGGTGTCGACGGTGGCCTGGTGCATCCCATCGACCATCAGCTCGTCGTGAAGGAGCGTGCTGAGCACCTGGGCGCGATCGACCTGCCCCGCCATGAGCGCGTCGAGCAGGTTTCGGAGACGATCGTGGATCATGGCCGCAAGCGTAGCACCCCAAGAGTCCCCTCGCACGTCAAGGAGACGCGCGCCCGCCGCGGTTCCACGTTACGCTGAAACATGGGAGAGCCCCGTGTCCTCGCTCGTTCGTCGCGCAGTCCTCCTCTTCACCTTGGGCGCGCTCACCGCCGCCCCTAGCGTCGCCGAGGCCCCTACGGACCTCGTTGACGCGGCCTTGGATCGTATCGAGACGCTCTACCTCGATCGGGGCAGCTTAGAGGCCAGCGCCGTGCTCGACGCCGTCGGCCGGCGGCTTGAAGAAGAGATCGAGTGGCTCATGGTCTCCGGCGGCGGCGGGAGTCTGCACCTGCACGTC
>JAKLKE010000049.1 GCA_023150775.1 Myxococcota bacterium | reverse complement strand
ACGACCGCAACGGCAAGGTCGTGGGCGCGGTGATCGTCGGTGAACAAGACCTGCTCATGGTGATCACGAACACCGGCCGCGTCATCAAGACCCACGTCAGCGAGGTCCGCATCGTCGGCCGCAACACGAAGGGCGTGAGCATCATGCGGGTGAGCGACGACGAGCGCATCGCGTCCGTCGCCCGGCTCGACGAGGAGGAGCCCGAGGCCGAGGCCACGGAGCTCCCCGGTGAGGCGACCGAGCCCTCCGAGCCCTCCGAGCCCGACCTTGAGGTTGAGCCCGAGGCCGACCCCGACGCCGAGGTCTGACCCCCGGCGCCGCCGATCTGGTGTACACTCCCTCGTGACCCGGCACACGAGGTCGAGATGAAGCTCTTCTCCCTGCTCTTGGGCCCCAAAGCCCTCGCGCGGGCCCTGGGACTGGCCTTCGGGCTCCCGGCGCTCACCGCGGCCCTCACCCTGGGGCCTTGGTCGCCGTGGGCCTTGGACCAGGCCGACGGCCTCGCCGCCCGAGGTGAGACCAAGGCCGCCTTGGGCGCTTACGAGCGGGTGGCGAGCTTCAGCCCTTGGGAAGAGGACCAGGCCGAGGCGCTCTTGCGCGGGGCGCTCCTCGCCGCCGCCGAAGGGGACAACGCCCACCGGGGCGTGCGCCTGCTCAACCGGCTCCTGCGGGAGCACCCCGAGCACCCCACCGCCCAGCACGCCCGGGAGCGCCTCGCCGCGCTTCTGGCTTCAGAGCTGCGCTCGCCGGGCCGGGCCGCCGTCACCTTCGCTGAAGCCGCCCGCCTGAGCGAAGATCCCGAGCTGACCGCGCGCCTCTGGCTCCTCGCCGCCGAGGCCCACGAGCGCGCCGACGAGCCCGAAGCCGCCCGCCTCGCCGCCGAGCGCGCCGCCGAGTGGCCCACGCTCCGCCGCGCCACCCGCCTGCTCCAGGCGCGGCTCAGGCTCACCGGCGCCGATTATGCCGGGGCGCGCAGCCTCTTCGTCGCCGTTCATTCGGATCCCGAGGCCAGCTCCAGCGAACGGAAGGTCGCCGCGTTAGGCTTGACGATGTGCCTACAAGACCTCGGCGATTTAGAGGCCGCGGCTCTGGTAGACAGCCTCAGCACCGGTGAAGACCCAGCGCTGGGCCGTCGCCTCGCCCGCGCCTTAGAGCGTCGAGAAGGGATCCGCAGATGAGCTTGTTTCTCCTGGTGACCTTCGGCTGCATCGGCGGCGGCGACGCCCCCACAGACGACTCCAAAGCCGACAGCGACCCCCAGGAGACCGAGGCCCCCGACCCCCAAGAGCTCGACGACGAGCGGGTCCGAAACCTCGACCTGTCCCAGCTCCCCGCCGAGTCCAACCCCTGCGCCGAGCCCGCCTTGGTGCGGGTCGAGACGGTCATCGACGGCGACACGGCCTGGGTCGATCCCCAAGCGGGCGGCGCTGACTTTAAGGTGCGCCTCATCGGCATCGACGCCCCGGAGCTCTCCCACAACGGCGACCCGGCCGAGTGTTACTCCAGCGAGTCCGGCGGCTACCTTCAAGACCTGATGCAGGGCGATCTGGTGTGGTTGACCTTCGGCGACCTGTGCACCGACACCTACGACCGCACCTTGGCCTACGCCCACAAAGACCTCGGCGAGACCGGCTTCGTGAACCGCGTCATGGTGCGCCAAGGCTACGCCTGGGCCTACCCCTTCGACGACAACAACGACTTCAAGAAGGACTTCCAAGCGGACGAAGACGCCGCCCGCGCCGAGGGGCTCGGCATGTGGGGCGCCTGCGACTGAGCGCAGGCCCGCCGAGGGCTCGTCTGAAATGCCGAGGTTCCAGCTCTTCTTTGGCCGTGACTGCGCCCGACCTCTGTTCCGCGATGACGGCGACCGAATGTGGCTCCTGCGCCACATGGCCCGGCGCGGCGAGGCCCAGGGTGTGCGGGTCTTGGCCTTCTCCCTGCCCGCCGAGCGCGCCCAGCTCCTCGTCGAGGGCCCTGAAGACGAGCTCAGCGAGTGGAGCCGCACCAGCCTCAGCGCCTATGGGAGCTGGCGCCGCGCCCGCAACAGCCCGGTGAGCTTCCGCTCGACCCCACGCAGCGTGCTCTCCGACTCCGACGCCGTGCTGATCGACCGCGCGGCGAACCTGCACGGCCCCTCCGAGGGCCTCGACCCGCTCTCCCGCAGCGACTGCTCCCTCTGGGACGCCATGGGCCTGCGTGAGCTGCCCTTCTTCGACGCCGGGCCCCTGCGCCGGGCGGCCACCCCCGACAAACACCTGCGCCTCTCGGGCTCGTTCCACCTGCCCTTTGAGCTGGAGCCCCTGGCCTTGGCCCCGGCGATGCGGGCCGAGACCTGGGCTTTGGTCGAGGAGGCCTGGCGCGCGGCGACGGGTCAAGCGCCCGACGCCCGGGCGGCGAAGGTGCCGATGCTGCAGCTCGCGGCCTGGGCGGGCTGGAGCCGAGACGCCCTGTGTGACGAGCGCCGCCTGGGCGACCCCGCCGTGCGGAAGGCCCTGCGCGCGCCCTTCCCCCCAGGATTCCTCCAGGCCATCGCCCATCTGCAGCACCCCGCGCTGCGCCACGCGCTCTACCGCAAGATCTCTGGCTGAGCTGGGTTAATGGGGCCACCCAAACGGAGATCCCCATGAACCGCTCAAGCCAGCTCTTCCACGACAGCCAGCGTGTCATCCCCGGCGGCGTCAACTCCCCGGTGCGCGCGTTTAAGGCCGTCGTCGGCGACCCCGTGTTTGTCCAGTCTGCCGAGGGCCACACCCTCATCGACGCCGACGGCAACCGCTACATCGACCTCATCGGCTCTTGGGGACCGATGATCGTCGGCCACGCCCACCCCGAGGTCGTGGCGGTGATTCAAGAGGCCGCCACCCGGGGCACGAGCTACGGCGCGCCCACAGAGGCGGAGCTCCTCTTCGCCCAAGACATCGTGGACGCCGTGCCCAGCGTCGAGCAGGTGCGCCTGTGCTCTTCAGGCACGGAGGCGACGATGCACGCCCTGCGCCTCGCCCGGGGCTTCACCGGCCGCGACGCCATCCTCAAGCTCGACGGCTGCTACCACGGCGCCCATGACAGCGTGCTCGTCGCCGCGGGCTCGGGCGTCGCCACCTTCGCCCAGCCCGGCTCCCCGGGCATCATCGCCCCGGCCACCCTCACCGCGCCGTACAACGACCTCGCCGCCGTCGAGCGCCACCTCCAGGCCACCCCCGTCGCCGCGATCTTGGTCGAGCCCGTCGCCGGGAACATGGGCTGCATCCCGCCCCAGCCCGGCTACCTGGAGGGCCTACGCGCCCTCTGTGACCGCTACGGCGCCTTGTTGATCTTCGACGAGGTGATGACGGGCTTCCGCCTCGCCTATGGCGGCGCCCAAGAGCGCTTCGGCGTGCGCCCCGACCTCACCTGCCTGGGCAAGATCGTCGGCGGCGGCCTGCCGCTGGCGGCCTTCGGCGGGCGTCGGGAGATCATGCAGCGCCTGAGCCCCGTGGGCCCGGTCTACCAGGCCGGCACGCTCTCCGGGAACCCCCTGGCCGTCGCCGCCGGGCGCAAGACGTTGGAGCTATTGCGCGCGCCGGGCTTCTACGAGCGCTTGGAGGCCCTCTCCGCGGGGCTTGAGGCCCGGCTCAGCCCCATCGTCGCCAAGGCGGGCCTGTCGATGCACCGCGTCGGCTCGATGATCACGATCTACTTCAGCCCCGTGGCCCCCTGGCGGTTTGATGAGGTCGCCCGCTGCGATCTGCCCCGCTTCGGGCGCTTCCACCGGGCCTGCCTCGATCGGGGGATCTACCTTCCTTGCAGCCAATACGAGGCGGCGTTCTTGCCCGCGACGCTCACCGATCACGACCTCGACACCCTCGCCGCCGGGATCGCCGAGGCCATCGACGCCAGCGTCTCCCCGTGATTCCCGCCTCCTGCGTCGTTTGACGCTCCAGAGGGCTCGTGCTATGAGGGCAGCCCCAAATCCGGCTGACCCATCCATGGGCGGCCCCGCTCGTCACACCGCCGAGAGCCGCCTCGGCCCACTGGATCTGACGATGTTGACCCCCTCCTCGCTCTCGCGAGACAGCGTCATCACCGCCGTCATCATGACGGTGGTGGCGTTTGTGCTCGGCGGCGTGGCCTGGGGCGTCGGCGTCCTCTCCGGCGCGATCTTCTCCCTCGTTCACCTCTTCTTCATGTCGGTGATCGTGCGGCGCTTCGTCACAGGCCAGCTCGGCGGCGTCGCGTTGATGCTGCCGATCAAGAGCCTCGCCGCGGGCCTCGGCCTCGTGGTGTTGCTCGGGGCGTTTGAGCCCTTGCCGGTGATGAGCGGTGTGCTCGTGGTGGTGGTCTCCGTCGCGGCGCATGGCGCCCTCGGTCTGGTTCGGCCCGTCGTCGAGGCGCAGGAGGCCTGATGTACCATTTCTCCTGGTTCTTCCTCATCCCTGGTGTCGAGCACGGCGATGTCCTGCACGCGCTAGAGGCCCTGCCGGGTCACGCCCACGGTGAGCTGGCCAACGCGCATGTCATCCCCGCCGCCTGGACGGTCTTCGTCATCTTGACGGTGATCGCGTTGGCCGCGCGCTCGGGGCTCAACGCCGCCCGGGCGAAGGGGGGTGTGGAGCAGTACATCCCCGCCGACAACCTCGGCGCGCGGAACCTCATGGAGATCTTGATCAGCGGCCTGTTCAACTTCTGCGAGAACATCATCGGCCGCCGCGATCTCACGATGAAGTATTTCCCGCTCCTCGGCGGGATCTTCCTCTACGTCTTCTTCTCGAACTTCTTGGGCGTCATCCCTGGGTTCTTGCCGCCGACCTCCTCCATCTCGAACAACTTCGCGATGGCCCTGGTCGTGTTCTTGGTGTTCAACTACGCTGGGCTCAAAGAGAACGGCTTCAACTACATCAAGCACCTCGCTGGCCCGATGCCCGCCCTGGCGATCCTCATCTTCCCCGTTGAGGTCCTCTCGTTGGTGCTGCGCCCGGTGACCCTCTCGGTGCGCCTGTACATCAACATGTTCGCCGACCACCTGCTCCTCGGCGTCTCCAGCGACCTCGTGCCCCTGCTCGTGCCCGCGGGCTTCGTCGGCCTGGGCATGTTCGTCTCGATGGTGCAGGCCTTCGTCTTCACGCTCCTAACCACGATCTACATCGCCTTGTCCGTCGCCCACGCCGATCATGGCGACGCCCACGCCGACGATCATGGTCACGATCACGATCACGCCCACGCGCACTGATCGCGGTCGCCTCATCTCTCGTTTGTCCCTCTCGTCTCGCTGTCCCCCTCACCCTCAAGCCCCCTCGCGGGGGCCACGCCTCCCCAGGAGAGCCCCATGAACTCCAAGCTGATGACCGTCGCGTTGACCGCGGTGGCCCTCTTCCTGGTCTCCAACCCCGCCTTCGCCCAGGACGCCGCCGGCGCTGGTAAGCTCGGTGGCATCGGCATGAGCGCCGGTCTGTCCGTCGGCCTCGCCGCCATCGGCTGTGGTCTCGCTCAGGGCCGCGCCACCGCCGCCGCGCTGGAGGGCATCGCCCGGAACCCCCAGGCCGCTGACAAGATCCAGACCCCGATGCTCATCGGTCTGGTCTTCATCGAGACCCTGGTGCTCTTCACCTTCGGTTTCGGCTTCCTCGCGATCAGCTGAGCTGGTCTTCTTGATGTGAGCGCCCGTTCAGGGGGTGATCAGGATAAGCTCCTGCACCCCCTGTTCGTGTCTCTGCGATTCACCCACAACGTCCTCCCGGCCAGGAGCCCTCATGACCCGCTCCCTCCTTCCACTGCTGATGTTCACCGCGTGTGGCCCCAAGAAGGAGGTCGCTCCTGCTCCGCCGCCCGTGGGCTGGCACGCTGAAGAAGGCTGGAAGGGCCAGTGTTATTTCCCGCCCGACTTTGACGAGCTGGAGAGCACCGGCGGCATCTCGGCCCGCAAGATGGCCCGGCAGAAGGCGCTTGAGGAGCAGCTCACCCAGTGGCGTGGCCAACGTCAAGACGGCGTCGAGTTCGTCTCGTCCCTCGCGGATGACGTCGAGACGGTCCTCCTGGGCCGCCCCGAGCAGATCGAGGCCGTGTCCCGCAAGAACCTGGAGCTGTGTAAGCAGGTGATGGGCGCCGGCGCACCTCTGGACGAGTGGTCGGCCTGGCTCCGCGCCTTGCCCGACAAGCTCACCGCCGGAGAGTGTCTGGTGCCCTTCACCTACACGCTCTTTGACTACCTGGAGATCACCGGCGGCTGGCAGCTCTCCGTGCCTTTGTGCGCGGGGAACACCGCGGAGATCGTCGCCACCCAGGCCGACCGTTACCGCATCACCCAAGGCGGCGACTGGATGAACGTCACCGGCCAGCCCGGCGTGCCCCCCGAAGACTACCCCTGCACCAAAGAGGGCTGCGTCCCGGGGATGCTCATCGGTCGTTTTGTGACAGAGGACGGCGTGGAGGAGATCTTCCCCATCGGGGTCACCACCACCTACACCGCGCCCCGCCACGGCACCCTGTCGATCTCGATCAACGACAACACCTGGTACGACAACACCTGGTACAAGTCCGGCGGCCTAGAGGACCACACCGGCATCACGATCTCCCCGCCCGGCGCGGAGTGATCTCCCGGCGATGATCCCGAGCCTCGCCTCGGCTCGGGCCACGCGCCGCGCACAAGTCTGGTAAACTCAGCTCCGCCCGTGGCAGGCCGCCAGGGAGGTTCATCTGAGCACCGGTAGAAAGCTCCTCTTCTCGCTGTTGAGCGTCCTGCTGTTCGGGGCGGGCGCGGAGATCGCGCTGCGCGCCGTGGGCTGGCCCACCGTGGATCCCCAAGCGCGCTTCGCGCACAAGGAGATCTACTGGAAGACCGACCCCAACCTGCGCGCCGAGCCGACGCCCCACAAGGAGCTCGGCGTCAGCTTCCCGCTCACGACGAACGCCGATGGGCTGCGCGCGCCGCTGCATGAGGCCGCGCGCACGCCGGGCGTGTTCCGGGTGATGACCTTGGGCTGCTCCACCACCTTCGGCTGGGGCGTGGCCGACGACGAGAGCTACCCCGCGCGTCTGGAGGCGATCCTGCAGGCCAAGGGCCAGCAGGTCGAGGTGATCAACGCCGGGCAGCCGGGCTACACGAGCTTTCAGGGCCTCTGGCTGTGGCGTGAGCTTCTGCACCGCTACAAGCCCGACCTGGTGCTCATCGGCTACATCGTTCAAGACGCGCGCAAAGCGGCGTACTCCGACCTCAGCCAGGCGATCCTCACCGGGGAGCAGAGCTTCCTCAAGCAGTCGATCCTCTGGCGATCCCGGCTCTACCTCGGCGTGAAGGTGGCCACGGGCAAGGTCGCCGTGCGCGCCAAGGAGCGTGAGGAGGGCGGCGAGGAGGGCGAGTTTCGTGTGGCGCCGCCGGACTACCTGATGAACCTGCGCGCGCTGCGGGGGCTCATCGAGGAGGCCGGGGGCCGGGCGATGCACTTCGGCTACCCCCTGGAGGTCGTCGGCTACACCGAGACCCACCGCCGCGTGCTCCGGCTGGAGGCGCAGAGCGCGGGCATCGCCCACTTCGATCCGTCCGAGGCCATCGCTGAAGCCGCCCGGGGCCGCGCCTTGTTCTTCCCCCAAGACAAGGGCCACGCGAACGCTGAGGGCAACGGGCTCATCGCCGAGCTGGTCGCCCAACATCTCATCGAGAACAAGCTCTTGGGGTCACCATGATCCGCGACGCGGCCATCGTGCTGCTGACCTTAAACGAGGTCCAGGGCCTCAACGCCTTGTGGGACCGCATCCCCCGGGATCGTTTTCGTGAGCTCGTCGCCGTGGACGGCGGCTCCAAAGACGGCACCCGCGAGTTCTTGGCCGCCCACGGGGTGCCGATCCTCGACCAGACCATCCCCGGGCGCGGCGTGGCCTTTCGTGTGGCCGCCGAGGCCTGCCACGCCGAGCGCCTCATCTTCTACAGCCCCGATGGCAACGAAGATCCCGACGACATCGAGCGCCTCGATGACCTGCTCCTCGGCGGCGCCCGCCTCGCCATCGCCTCCCGCTTCGCCCGGGGCGCGGTGAACGAGGAGGACGTCTCGCCCTTTCGCCCCCGAAGCTGGGCCAACCAGGGGCTCACGGCCCTGGCGAACCTCTTGTTCAACGAGGGGCCCTGGGTGACCGACACGATCAACGGCTTCCGGGCCCTGCGCCGGGCGGATCTGCTGGCGCTGGACACCTCGGTGAAACGTTTCCCGATCGAGTATCAGATCAGCATCCGGAGCATGGCCCGCCGTTGGCCCATCGCTGAGTTAGCGACGAACGAGGGCCAACGCATCGGCGGGGCCTCGAAGGCGCTCTCTTGGCCCGTGGGCAAGGATCACCTCAAGGTGCTGTTCAGCGAGCTTCACAACGCGAGACCGCTCCGCGACTAGATGGAGGCCCTGGCGATGGACCGCCGCGAGAGAATCGCCGCCCTCATCCGTGAGGAGCTGCAGGGCCTCCCTGAGGAGACCCACGATCCGAGCCTGGGCATGCCGCTCCAGGTGCTGCCCTATGGCGCCGACGAGGTGATCGCCGCGCTCAACTGTATGCTCAGCACCTATGTGACCATGGGCGCTGAGGTGCGGCGGTTTGAGGCGGCGTGGGCGGCCTACTGCGGCGCTGAGCACGCGGTGATGGTGAACTCGGGCAGCTCGGCGAACCTCATCGCCTTGGCGGCTTTGGTCGCCTCGGGCCAGCTTCAGCCCGGCGACGAGGTGCTCGTGCCCGCCGTGGCCTGGTCTACGTCGCTCTTCCCCATCGCCCAGGTCGGCCTCGTGCCGGTGATGGTCGATGTGGAGCCCGACACCCTCTGCCTGGACGTGGCCAAGGCCAAAGCGGCGATGACGCCCCGCACCAAGGCCGCCCTGCTCGTTCACCTCATGGGCCAGCCCGGCGACGTGGCGGGGCTAGAGGCCTTGGGGCTCACCGTCGTCGAGGACGCCTGCGCCGCCCCCGGGGCCGAGCGCGGCGGGCGGCGGGTGGGCGCCCAGGGGGTGATGGGCACCTTCTCCTTCTTCTTCAGCCACCACATCACGACGATTGAGGGCGGGATCGTCGTGCTGAACGACCCCGGGCTCGCCGACCTCCTGCGCTCGTTACGCGCGCACGGCTGGGTGCGTGAGCGCGGCGACCGGGCGGCCTTAGAGAAGGCCCACGACAGCATCGACCCCCGCTTCTTGTTCGTCACCGCGGGCTACAACCTGCGGCCGACAGAGCTGGCGGCGGCCTTTGGTCTGCGGCAGCTCCAGCGCCTCCCGGCCTGGCTCGACCGCCGCCGCGAGAGCCATCGCCTCTTCTGTGAGGCCCTCGTGGGGCTCCCCGGGGTGAACACCCTGCCCGAGCGGCCGGGTGAACGCCACGCCTCGATGGCCTTCCCAATCCTGCTCAATAAAGACCTAGACCGCCGGGCGGTGATGGCGCACCTGGAGTCCCGGGGCATCCAGACCCGGCCGATCTCCGGCTCGAACCTCGCGCGCCAGCCGGCGTTCACGGCGGTGCCCGGGGCGCGTATCTCCGGGGACCTGACGGTCGCCGACGCGGTGCATGAGCGAGGCTTCTTCGTAGGCAACAGCCACGCCTTCGGCGCGGGGCACGCCGCCCGACTTCGTTTGACCTTAGAGGAGGTGCTCCATGTCCAAGGACGGATCTGAGCGCGCCCGCACCAAGGTGGTGGTCACCGGCGGCGCGGGCTTCTACGGGAGCGTGCTGGTGCGCCAGCTCCTCGCCGCGGGCTACCAGGTACACGTCATCGACAACCTGATGTACGGCCCGCACACGATCTTGGAGCTGTTCATCCGGCCCAACTTCAAGTTCACCCACGGGGACATCCTCGACCGCAAGCTGCTCGGTGAGGTGCTCCAGGACGCCGACGCCGTCGTTCACCTCGCGGCCTTGGTGGGCTATCCGCTGTGTAAGAAGGAGCCCGAGCGGGCTCGCGCCGTCAACGTCCAGGGCACCACGAACGTCATCGAGCTGCTCCCGGCCCAGGCCAAGCTCATCTACGCCTCGACGGGCAGCAACTACGGCGAGGTGATGGGCATCTGCACCGAAGAGACCCCGCTCAACCCCTTGTCGTTGTACGGCGAGACGAAGACCCTCGCCGAGCAGATGTGTATGGCGCGGCCGAACAGCGTCTCGTTCCGCTTCGCCACGGCCTTCGGCCTCTCGCCGCGCCTGCGCCTCGACCTGATGATCAACGACTTCGCCTGGCAGGCCCTCGTGCAGCGGTTTCTGGTGGTGTACGAGAAACACTTCCGCCGCACCTTCATCCACGTCTGGGACATGGCCCGCGCGGTCACCTTCACCCTGGACCACTGGGCGGAGATGCAGAACGAGGTGTTCAACGTCGGCCAAGACTCGATGAACTACACCAAGGAGGACATCATCATGCTCCTCCAGAAGAAGCTCGACTTCATGGTGCACTTCGCTGAAGTCGGCACCGACGCCGACAAACGTGACTACGCGGTGAGTTACGCCAAGATCAACCGCCTCGGCTTCTTCACCGAGGTGGACATTCATCGGGGCACGGACGAGCTGATCTCGGGCTTACGCCTCGTAGACTTCCGCCGCCCGTACTCCAACGTCTGAGCGGGCTCGCCCAACTCGGAGGTGTCTGTGGGCTTCTGGGACGGGCGACGGGTGCTGCTCACCGGGGCGGGCGGGTTCTTGGGATCCCACCTCGCCGACCGCCTGCGCGCCGCCGGGGCGACGTTGATCACCCCTCGGCGGGCGGAGCTGGACCTCCTTCACCGCGCCGCGACGGAGCGTTTTTTCATCGACGCTCGCCCGCAGCTCGTGCTCCACGCCGCGGTGGACGGCGGCGGCATCGGCTACATGCGCGAGCACCCCGGCAGCGTGCTCTACAACAACCTCTTGATGAACACCCACGTCCTGCACGCCGCGCATGTCGCCGGGGCCGCGCGGTTTGTCGGCGTCTCTTCAGTCTGCGCTTACCCCCGCGACGCCCCGGTGCCCATGCGAGAGGCCGATCTCTGGGCGGGTTACCCCGAGCCCACGAACGGGCCTTATGGGCTCTCCAAGCGGGTGTTGATGGAGCAGGGCCGGGCGTATCGTGCCCAGTACGGCCTGAGCGTGGCGTTCCCGATGCCCACAAACCTCTACGGCCCCCGGGACAACTTCTCCCCCGAGCGCAGCCACGTCGTGCCCGCGCTCATCCGGCGTTGTTTGGAGGCCGTGGACTCCGGCGCGGAGGAGATCGTCGTGTGGGGCACGGGCAAGGCCACCCGCGAGCTCCTCTACGTCGAGGACTGCGCGGACGCCGTGCTCAGCATGGCGGAGCGCTGGGACAGCCCCGAGCCGGTGAACATCGGAAACGGCGTCGAGGTGCCCGTCGCCGAGCTGGTCGCCGCCATCGCCCGGGCCTGCGGCTACACGGGCCGCCTCGTCTGGGACACGTCCAAGCCCGACGGCCAGCCGCGCAAGTGCCTCGACACCTCCCGGGCCGCCGACGGCTTCGGCTGGCGGGCCGCCGTAGACCTGGACGAGGGCCTAGGGCGCACCGTCGCGTGGTACAGATCCAGCCGATGAGCCGCCTTCGTGTCCCCACCCTCGCCGCAGCCCTCGCCGCCACCCTGCTCGGCGGCTGCCCTGAGCGTGTGACCTGGGAGGCCAAACCGCTGGACCCCCGCTTCACGGCGAACGCGCCGGGCTCGGGGCACCAAGAGGTCAAGCACGGCGACGGCAGCGCCAAGAGCGACGGCGGCGGCCCCGAGCACCAAGACGTCGAGCACAACCCCAACGCCCAGCCCCCGGGCCCCTTTGAGGGCGTCGAGGGCCCCACGGTGAAGGTCAGCGGCGTGATCACCGCGCCCGGCGACGACCCCATCGACATCGACCTGCGCGCCCCCGACCCCGACGCGCCGGGCGGAAACCGCCACCTGGGCAAGATCATGCTCTCGGCGCCGGGGCCCTTTGAGATCCTCGCGCCGGCCGGCTTCGGCGCCTTGACCTTGGAGGCCTTTCAAGATCCCGGCCGGAACGGCCCCGACGACGCCGACCCCTTCGCCACGGCGCAGGTCGTCGTCGGCACGGCAGACCTCAGCCCCCTCGCCTTGAGCTTAGAGGCCGGGGGCCGCGCAAAAGCCGCCGGGCAAGGCAACGCCGGGGGCTCCAGCGCCGACGTGTTTAAGGGCTGGGAGGGGGAGTGGCTCGTCTTGCGCGGCATGATCACGAGCCCCATGGAGGGCTCCGTCGCCATTGATGTGCGGGTGAACGACCCCAAGTCCACCACCGGGGACGCGTATCTGGGCAAGATTCAGCTCAACGGCCTGGGCGAGTACGCCGTGCGGATGCCCCGGGGTTACGGCGCCGTCGTGCTGGAGGCGTTTCAAGACCTCAAAGGTGACGGCCCGAGCCCCGATGACCCCTACGCCCGGGCCCAGGTCACGCTCACCGAGGCCGCGGAGCTGGTGCAAGACTTCGGGCTCACCCCCGGAGGCCGGGCGAACGTCGGCGGCGGCGGCACGGCCTCGGGCAGCCCCACCCCCGCGCCTCCCGCCGGGGGAGGATCCTTGTTTAAGTCCCTCGGCGAAGATCCCGTCACCTTGGCCGGAGAGCTGCGCCTCGTCGGGGTAGAGGCCGCGGTCATCGACCTCGACGCCTTCACCCAAGATCCCCAGGCCCCCGGCGGCCGCCGTTACCTGGGCAAGCTCAAGCTGCCGCCGGGCAAATTCAGCCTCCAGGCCCCCCAGAACGCCGGGGCGCTGATCTTTGAGGCCTTTGTGGACCTCGACAACGACGGCCCGACGCCGACAGACCCCTTCGGCGTGTGTACCCCGACCCCGGCCCGGGTCTCCGATGACGACCTCCTCAACCTCCAGTGCGTCGTCTCCCCCAGAGCCCCGTCCACGCCCAACTAGCTGGATGTAGTCAACGACTACATTCTCAAACGGGAGGGCGGTGCTATAGTACGGGCCACCCGCCGAGGACTGCTCATGGCTGCGCGACCGCGCTGGCTGCTCGCCGCACTCTCCTGCCTTCTCAGCGCCAACGCCTACGCGGTGGACCCCCCTGCCAAGGCGGGCGAGATCCTCATCACCGAGCTCCTCGCCGAGCCCAAACAGGTCGCCGACTACTACGGCGAGTGGTTTGAGCTAGTGAACGTCTCTGGGCGCACCCTCGATCTGAACGGCGTCTCGATCCGCGACAAAGACGGCGAAGAGATCCAGATCAACACCTCAGCGCCCACCAACGTGCGCTACTTCGCCGCCGGGGATCGCCTCGTGTTCGGGGTGTGGGCCGACACCAACGTCAACGGCAACATCAACCTCGACCACGTCTACGACTTCACGAACTTCAAGCTCGACAAGACCGGCGACGAGATCTACGTCTACTACGGCGCGCTGCTGATCGACGCCGTCGTCTGGGACTCCACCTGGGGCCTCACCGACGGCTACGCCACCCAGCTCAGCCCCACGGTGACGAGCGAGTGGGCCAACGGCCTCGACGTGAACTGGTGCGACGCGAGCACCTTCATCTCCCCCAAAGGCATCTACGGCACCCCCGGCGCGGTGAACACGGCCTGCCCCGGCGACGACGTCGACAGCGACGGCGACGGCTTCACCCCCAGCGAGGGCGACTGCGACGACGAGGACGCCTACGTCAACGTCGGCACCATCGACGGCGGCGACGCCAGCGAGCGCTTCGGCGCCTTGGACGACGACGCCGACTGCGACGGCGTGCGCGACGACGGCCTCACCGACGACGACGGCGACGGCTGGACCGAGACTGAAGGGGACTGCGACGACGAGGACGAGTTTGTCGGCCCCACCTCCTCCGAGGGCCGCGTCGCCAACGGCATCGACGACGACTGCGACTGCTACATCGACGACCTCGACCTCGACGGCGACGGCGCGACGGAGCTCGCCGCCGACCGCTACGACCCGGGCATCTTCTCCACCGTCTCCGACCCCAGCGAGGGCTTCTGCGCCGATCCCGCCCTGGGCGACTGCGACGACGCGGACGACAAGATCTTCCCCGGCGCGGTCGAGCTGCCCTACGATGAGATCGACAACGACTGCGACGGCGCCGACCTCTGCGACGTAGACGCCGACGGCCACGACGCCGAGGTCTGCGGCGGCGACGACTGCGACGATGAAGACGCCGAGATTCACCCCGGCCTGCCCGACGCGGACGCGGAGATCGACGGCAAAGACAACGACTGCGACGGCGTCATCGACGTGTATGACCAAGACGGCGACGGCTTCGGCATGTACGAGGGCGACTGCGACGACCTCAACGCCGAGGTCTCCCCCGACGCCGCCGAGCTCTGCGGCGACACCCTCGACAACAACTGTGACGGCCTGTACAACGAGGACTGCGCTGAAGACGCGCTCGGAGGCGGCGCCCAGGGCAGCTCCTTGCTCTGCGGCCCGGCGCTGCCCGCCGCCGGGGGCCTCGCCTGGGCCCTCGCCGCCGCCTTCGGCCTCGCCCGCCGCCGTCGCCAGGAGACCCGCTGATGTTCGGCCTGCTCTCTTGGGTCTCCGCCGCCGCCTTCGCCGCTGAAGGTGGGATCGACCTCGACCGCTACAAGCCGCCGAGCGACCACCTCGGCTACTTCACCGCCCAGTCCGCCGACACCCTGGGCCACCTGCAGCTCGGGGTCGCCGCCCGGGCGAACGCCGCCCGCGACCCCTTCGTGATCGTCGGCGCCGACGGTGAGCCCCTCGCCGCCGACACCTACCGCGCCCCGGTGCAGTCCCGGGTGGTCACGAACCTGCAGCTCGGCTTAGGCGTCACCCAGCTCTTCTCCTTGAGCGCCGACCTGCCCGTCGTGCTCAGCCAGACCGGCTACGACGTCGCCAGCCTCACCGGGGTGGGCGAGCTGGTCCCGCTCTCCGCCAGGGCCATCGGCGATCTGCGCCTCACGCCCAAGGTGGCGCCGCTCTCCGCCGCGAACGGCCCCTTGGGCCTCGCCGTCGCCGTGCCGATCTCGCTGCCGACAGGCGACCCGGCGGCCTTGGCCGGTGAGGGTGGGCTCAGCGTCTCCCCGACGCTCATCGCCGAGCTCTCCGACGGTGAGGTGCGCCTCGGCGCCTATCGTTGGCGCGCGGCGGTGAACCTCGGCGTGGCGATCCGCCCCGACGACCGCGTCCGCGACGTGCCCACGGGCGACGCCGTGCTGTACAGCCTCGCCGCAGGCTTTCGCCCCGCCCCGAGCGTCGAGCTGATCGCCGATCTCTCCGGTCAGAGCTGGGGCCGCACCCGCGCCCAGTCCCCCGCCGAGCTTGACCTCGGCGTGCTGTTCTTCGCCTCGCCCTGGCTCGTCGTGCAGGCCGGCGGCGGCTTCGGCCTCATCCCCGGCCTCGGCACCCCCGACGTGCGCGGCGTGGTCGGCGTCTCTTGGGCGCCCTCGTTCAACCCCGACGACCGCGACCGCGACCGCGACGACATCGCCGACGCCTACGACGCCTGCGTCAATGAGTCTGAAGACGTAGACGGCTGGCAAGACGAGGACGGCTGCCCCGACATCGACAACGACGGCGACGGCGTCGAGGACCTCGACGACCAGTGCGTCGACGACCCCGAAGACGCCGATGGCTACCGCGACGGCGACGGCTGCCCCGACTCCGACAACGACCTCGACACCATCCCCGACATGGTCGACCGCTGCCCCGACCAGGCCGAGGTCGTCAACGGCTTCATGGACCAGGACGGCTGCCCCGACGCCGACCCCGAGAACGACAGCGACAACGACGGCTTTGACGACGAGGTCGATCATTGCCCCTACGACGCTGAAGACTTCGACAACACCGACGACCTCGACGGCTGCCCCGACACCGACAACGACGGCGACGGCCTCCTCGACATCAACGACCGCTGCCCCAACGCCAAAGAGGACATGAACGGCGTCGAGGACGACGACGGCTGCCCTGAAGACGGCCGCGCCAAGCTCAGCGGAAAACGGATCGAGATCACCGAGCGCGTGTATTTCGACACCGGCAAGACGACGATCAAGCCCGAGTCCTACGGCCTGCTCGACGAGGTCGCCCAGGTCCTCGCCCAGAACCCGCAGATCACGCTGCTTCGTGTTGAGGGCCACACCGACGACCAAGGCGCCGACCTCAACAACCTCAAGCTCAGCCAAGGCCGCGCTGAAGAGGTCCGAAACTACCTCATCCAGCGTGGCGTCTCCCCCGAACGACTCGTCGCCGCGGGCTTCGGCGAGGGCCAGCCCGTCGCCAGCAACAAGACCGAAGACGGCCGCGCCACCAACCGCCGCGTCGAGTTCATCGTGCTGAAGGTGCAGTAGCGTCGGGGGTTAGGCTCCGACGCTCCGCCCTCAGTTCCCCAACGAGACGTAGGAGAAGGCGTAGCACATCTCCTCGTCTGTGCGCTCGCCATAGCGCACGTCTTTGGGCTCGTCGTTGAGCTGGTTGGGGTTCTCGGCGCTGTTGTCCCAGGAGCAGCGGAGGCTCACCACGGAGTCCGACTCCACCTCGATGGGCTCGCGATAGGTGTAGGTGAGCTGGTTGTGGAAGTCCCAGCGGTCTGACCGGGTGAGGCAGTTGACCTCACCGTCAGGGGCCGTGATCTCGGCGCTGTAGGAGCTGCCCAAGACGTGCATGTGGGGGAAGACGCCGTGGATCGTGATCGGCAGAGGGAGCTTGATGCTCGTCTCCGCGCTGTAGTCGGCGTCTCCGGCGGGGATGCGGAAGTCAAACACACCAAAGGGCCCGATGAGCACGGGCAGCACGGGCTCGTCCCAGACCTCAAACGCCCAGCCGGACTGGTCGGCGACGCCGTCTGTGTCGTCGCTCTGGTAATAATGAATCTGGATGACGAGCTTCATCTCGGGCGTCACACGGAAGCCGTAGCCCTCGGTGAGCTCCACGGGCACGGCCCCCGGGCCCCAGGCGCCGACCATGCCATAGCCGCTGAGCACGCTCTCGTAGCCGTCGCCGCCGACGAAGGCGTCGTCGATACAGTCCCAGCCCATGGCGACGTCGTGATCGGGCACGTCCTCATCCGCCACGGTGAACAACAGCGCGTGGTGGACGATGGACCGCTGGTCGATCACCGGGGCCATCTTCCGCAGGTAAAAGTCTTCGGTCTGACCGTGCTCCATGACGAAGCAGCGGTACTCGTTGCCCGGATCCCGGGCGCTCTGGTAGGTCGGGGTGTAGGGCGCGGTCATGGTGACCACGATGTCGGGATCGGCGAGCTCCTCGGTGACGGGCTCGACCACCGGGGCCAAGGCCGGGTCACCCTCGGGGGCCCCAGCGTCGATCCAGGTCTGCAAGAGCGTGGCGAGGGTCGGGTCGGGGGCGAGGTGCTCGCTGCCGAGGTAGTCTTGGCACTCGGGGTCGGAGACCGGCGGCGGCATCCGGCCCGACTGAATCGCCTCGATCATCGCCGGGGCGAGGGCGGCGACGGCCTCGGGGGTGGTGAAGTCCCCCGCGCCTTGGCCGCCCGGCGCGTGGCAGCGCGTACACTGCCCTTGGAGCGCCGGGGACACGTCGCTGTGCCAGGTGGGGCCCTCAGCGGACTCACCGCCGGGGCCACAAGCGAAGAGGAGGGCGAAGGAGATGAGCACAGGCGCTCCGAGACCGGGGGGCCCGTCAGTGTAGCCTAGTCAGCGCGACCTTTGGGCGTCCGCGCTCATCGGCAGGGCAGATCCACCCACTCCCCCTCGTTGTCGGTCTCGACGCACTCGGTGATCGCCTCGTCGGAGTCAAACACCACGACCAAGGCGTCGAGGCCCTTGAGGTCTTCGGCGGCGACGGCGAAGTTGAGCGCCAACGACGATCCCGCGCTGAGCGAGCTGGTCAACACCTCCGTCGCCAAGGGGATCTTCACGCCGCCGAGGCTGCCGTAGAGGCCGACGAAGGTGCCTACGGGGGCGTCCGCGCCGCCATCATTGATCACCAAAGCGACGACGTTCACCACGCCGCCGGTCTCACAGCTCGCGGCGCAGACGTCGGTGATGTCGCCGGTGAGGTTCGTGAGCCCGCTCTGCACATACTTCGCTGAAGGCTGGCCCCGGAAGAGGTTCGCGTCGGTGAGCCAAGGCGGGTCGGGGTTCGTGGGCACGCTGAGATCGGCGTTGATGTTGCCGTAGTAGTAGCCGTACTCGTTGTAATAGGGCGGGCTGTAGGGCCAGTCGCCATCTTTGGAGCCGATGACCGTGAGGCCGTTCAGCGTGCCGTTGGAGCCATAGATCAGCTCGCCCGTGCCGTCGCCGTTCACGTCGGCCACGCTGGGCGTCTCGGCGAGGGTGGCCGAGGTGTGGGAGCCCTCCCGCAGCACGACGGCGCCCGACGAGCCGTCGATCACGAGGATGTCGGCCTCATCGGCGTAGACGACCTCGGGCACACCGTCGAGGTTGATGTCCCACGACGTGCTGCCCGCGAGGCCGGAGCTGTCCGTGATCGGCGTCGTCCAGCGGCGGGTGAGATCCCGCTCGTAGAGGATGTAGCTGCTGTTCTTGGCGACACCAAACTCTTGTTCGCCGTCGTTGTCGAAGTCCGCCACGGCCACGGCCATGCCGTAGCTCGACCAGGTGGCCCGACGAAGCTCCGTGCCGTCTGTGTCACAAAGCACGATCGCCCCGTTGTTGGCGAAGAGCACCTCGCCCTCGGGGTCGCTGTCGATGTTGACCGGGTGGGGGAAGTTCGCCGTGCCGCCGGGCCCGCAGGTGAACAGGAGGCCGCCAGTGGAGTCAAACACGTCGTTGTCGAGCAGGATCTCTTTTTTGCCGTCGAGATCAAGATCCACCACCACCGGCGCGCCCCAGTTGTCGCTGGTGTACGGCAGCTTAAACTTCACGGCGCCGGTCTGGGCGTCGAGGATGTACTCGTTGACGACCACCTCCGCGACGCCGTCGCCCTCGATGTCGGCCACGGTGGGGTAGGTCTCGCAGGCCGTGCCGATGGTCGTCTCCCACAGGAGCGCCCCGGTGTAATCATAGGCCCGGGCGGTGTGGGCGGAGTAACAAGAGCCCGTCGTGGCGAAGACCTCGGCGTAGCCGTCGCCGTCAACATCCGCGGCGGCGAGGCCGGACTGGTTGTCGACCCCCGCGGCCTTCCACTGCAGAGTGCCGTCTTCGCCGTTGAACACCATGAGGTCGGACGTAGACGTGGCGGCGGTGACGAGCACCTCGGGTTTGCCGTCGGCGTCGATGTCGGCGACGATGGGCGTGGAGTACACCGCGCCGCCGCGCCACGACCACTGGATCACCCACGACCAGGGGTTCTTGGGGGGCGTCGAGGTGTCGATGACCTCCCCACACTCCTCCAGGTTGCGGCTCACGGGCTCGGGCAGCTCGACGCTGCACTCGGAGTCTAAGCAGTCGGCGAGGCCGTCGAGGTCTACGTCGCCGAAGCCCTCATCGACGCTGCCATCCGAGTCGTTGTCCAAGCCGTCACAGTCCTCGGCCGGGGGCTCGTCGCTGTCGTCGATGGGCGGGCTCTCCTCCAGGGGCTCGGAGTCGACGGGCTCAAACACGTCATCCTTGGGGTTGATGTCGTAGTCGGAGCAGGCGGCGAGAAGCGGCAGGAGCAGCAGCGCAGGGGCACGGAGGCACATGGGGGGATTCCTCAGGACAGCGACACCATACGCGGAGTCCGCGCCGACCGCTGGGTTCGACGCGGATTGCAGCGGTGGTCGTCCAGATTGAGGTTAGATCGCGCCGAGGGGCGCGACCTGGTTGGGCTCGGCGAGCCGACGCATGGGGGCTCATGCTGAGGTGAGACGGGGCCGACCAGGGGGTGCCCGGCAAGCGAGATGACCTCAATCTGGACGACCACCGCTGTTCGGTCCTCGTTCTCTCTGCGCTGTCGCCGAGCCGCCGATCCTTGGGCTCAGCTCGGGTGCACACAGAGCTCGTGGTTGAGCATCGCCGCGGTCATCATGCCCGAGGCCGCGCCGGCAATCGCCGCCTGCATCGGCGAGGAGAGATCCCCGGCGGCGTAGATCCCGGGGATCGACGTCTCGCGGTTAAAGCCGACGGCGACGTAACCCTGGGGGTCTAAGTCGAGGCCCAAGGCGGTGACGAGCGGGGTCTGGCTCTGCTCCGGGCGCAGCAGCATGGCGTCGCGCTCCAGGGCCTCGCCGTCGGCGAAGATGACGGCGCCGAGGTGGTGGGGCTCACCCTCGGCGGGGCGCAGCGCGGCGATGGGGCGCTCGTCGAGGGTCACCCCGGCGGCGGCGAGGCGGTCGCGGTCTTGATCCGAGACCTCAAAGCGGCCCTCAGTGAGCGCGACGAGGTCCGGCGTCCAGCCCCGGCCCACCAAGGCGTAGTTGACCATCGCCGGCGCGGTGATCCTCGCCGCCCAGCGTCGTCCGCGCAGCTCGTGGCCGTGGCAGTAGGGGCACTGAAAGATCGTGTCGCCCCACAAGGTCTCCAGGCCGGGGATCGGCGGCAAGTGGTCGATCATGCCCCCGGCGAGGATCACACGTTTGGCGGCAAACTCGCCGCCGCCCTCGACCCGCACCACGAACGCGCCCTTCGCCCCCGACACCTCGACGGCCCGCCCGCCGCGCACCTCGACGCCGTAGCGGGAGAGCTCCTCCCGGGCCAAGGCGCGCAGGGTGGACGGCGGGGTGCCGTCCCGGGTCAAGAAGTTGTGGACCTCGACCGCGCGGGCGTTTCGAGGGGGTCCGGCGTCGAGCACCAGGGCCTTGCGCTGGGCCCGGCCTAAGGTGAGCGCCGCTTGGAGGCCGGTGGGGCCTCCGCCGAGGATGAGCACGTCGAGCATAGAGTCTCCGATCGGGGGGAGCCCAGGAATAATCCCGAAGGCGCCGAGGCCGACGTGGCTGATTGTCGCGGCGCGGCCCCCAAGGGCGCTCAGCCACGTCGTCCGCAGGGGCTCGTCCTCCCAGGGCCCGGGTCGGCGAGGTCGGCGCCACAAGGTGCGACAGATCGCCACGGCGCCCCTCCCCGACCTCAGCCGCCGCGCTCGTCCGGGGAGGCCGCGTCGCCGCCCCCGCTGGCGCCGCCCTCGCGCCAAGATTAGGAGGGCCCCCGGCTCGGAGAGACCATGGACGAGAAGCCTCATGTGCGCGTCGTCGCTGCGGAGATTCAGCGAGACGGCCTCTACCTCATCACCCAGCGCCGCGAGTCGGCGGTGTTGCCTTTGCTGTGGGAGTTCCCCGGCGGCCGCGTCGAGGAGGGTGAGGCCGACGCCGAGGCCCTGCGCCGGGAGCTGCGGGGCCGCCTGGGCGTAGACGTCGAGGTGGGCGACCTCGCGCTGCACGTCGCCCACGAGTACGACCGCTACGTGCTCGATCTGATGGTCTACCGCGCGGAGCTGCGCGCCGGAGAGCCCCAAGCGCGCACGGTGCGAGACCTCCGCTGGGTGCGCCCCGAGGAGCTGGCCAACTTCCAGTTCCCCGGCGCCGACCAGCAGACCGTCGACGCGCTGCTCGCCGAGACCGCCCCCAGCAGAAGGGCCTGACCATGCCGCTCCTCGCGGTGATCGGCGACGTGCACTACGCCATGGACAACCTCGCCCGCTGCCTCACCCGGGCCGCCGAACGAAAGGTCGATGGCCTCTTGTTGGTCGGCGACCTCGGCTGGCACGGCTTGGGCCGCGGCCGCACCGCCGATCCCGCCGTGTGGGGGCGCTACCTACGCTCCGTCGCCGAGGTGCTCAACGCCGCCCGCGCCGTGGGCCCCATCGCCTGGGTGCCCGGCAACCACGACCCCCACGACCTCGCCGCCCGCCTCGGCCCCATCGACGGCGAGGGCGTCTGCGACGGCACCGTGCGCCTCCTCGCCGGCCTGCGCGTCTACGGCATCGGCGGCGCGGGCCCGGCCCGCTTCGGCTTCCCCTACGAGTGGTCCGAGGCGGAGATCTTCGCCCGCCCCAGCCCCGACTGCGACATCCTCCTCTCCCACACCCCGCCAGCCGGCACCCCCCTGGACCTCGTCGCCCGGGGCGAAGACCTCCACGTCGGCAGCGAGGCCATCCGCGCCCGGGCCTTGTCCCACCGCGGCGCCTTGGTCTGCGGCCACATCCACGAGAGCCCCGCCGCCACCTGGCTCAACGAGTGCCTGTGTTTCAACCCGGGTGGGCTCGGGGCGCCGTATGGCGCGGCGCAGCTCGGGTTTCTGGATGGTACGGACGCGGTGGAGTGGGAGCAGCTGGATTTGGGGGTGGGGTGGAGGAGGGGGCGGGGGGAGAAGGGGTAGTTTTAGGCTCGTTTCTGACGATTTTCGATAAAACTTCGTTTATAATCATTGACGATATGAAACCCATCGCTATATTCTCCGTGTACCTGATCCATCGCGCTCTGCTTCCACACGAGGCCCACCCATGTTTCTCCGCTTCGCATTCAAGAACCACGGCTCATTCAGGGACGCCACCGAAGTGTCGTTCTTGGCGACAAGGGTCAAGGACGAAGACGTTCATGTGCCAATAAAGCCTGACCTGCCTCATGCCAAGTTCGGTGTCCTGCCCCTGTTGGCGCTTTACGGCGGCAATGCCTCTGGCAAAACGACGGTCATCAAGGCGTTCCAGCGAATGGTCAGCCACATTCTGAACTCTCAGACTCACCTTTCGCCAACCGATGAGATTCCCTATCATCCATTCAAGCTCGATGATCAAAGCCGCGAGTCACCGTCACAGTTCGAGTGTGAATTCGTCGTTGATGGTACTCGGTATCTCTATGGATTCGTTTGCTCAACGCACATCTTTGAGGAGGAGTGGCTGTACGCTTGGCCAACCGGAAGCCAACAGGTCTGGTTTCAGCGCAAAGGCAAGTTGCGCGAGGACTGGTATTTTGGCCCTTCGTTGAAGGGTGACCGCAAACGTATCGCCCAACAGACCAGGGACAACGCTCTCTATCTGAGCACGGCAGCGCAAATGAACCACGAACAACTTGGCGCAATCTATAAGGCGATCAATAATCTTACTATATTCGACTTGCCTGTAAGCTCACACAAGCCAATGATGTTCTCTGAGTCCCCTCTGTTTGAAGAGAGGCGGCGACCGGAGGTTCAACGCCTAATCTGCGCCGCCGATGTAGGGGTCAAGGACTTTCGAGTGAAAAGCCAGCGGGTTGTCGTTGAGAAGCTAATAGAGCACTTCCGGGACTCAGACGACAAAGAGATAAATGAGATGGCTGATGATCTTCAATCAAGCCTAGAGAAGAACGGTGACCCTAAGCGAATTGAGCTGCTCCATTTTGGCGCACATGGTACTGGAACCTGGCTAGAGCCTGAGGAGGAGAGTTCGGGAACAGTTTCCCTGATTAACCGACTCCACCAGATCCTTTCCGCGCTCAGCATAGGTGCGCTTACGCTCATCGACGAGATCGACAGAAGTCTCCATCCCGTCCTGTGTGCCGAGTTAATCAAGCTGTACACCAACCCTCGTTCAAACCCCAAGGGTGCGCAGCTCTTGTTCAGCACCCACGACGTCAGCCTCATGGGGCATCTGCGCCGAGACGAAGTGCTACTATCAGAAAAAAACGCTGATGGCAGCTCTCAACTCGTGCCAATGTCTCAGTACAAGCTCTTGCGGCGGGACGACATGGCGAAAGTTTACATGGAGGGGCGCGTCGGCGGGCTTCCTCAGACGGGCAACCTTGGCATGATGCTGAGCCCTGTTGTAGAGGTGGAGTGATGGGCCCGCGTCGGTCGGCCTCAATGCTGGAGAAAAAGGGAGCTCCGGCGCAGATAGTCGCTCCGAAACGCGCTGTTTGGGTATACTGCGAAGGCGCGACAGAGCCCCACTGGTTACAACATCTGCGTCATCAAGCAAGCCAGAATGGGCTCCAAGTTAATCCTATCCGCCAGTGTGGCGTCCCTAAGACTGTCGTAGAACAAGCGTTAAGAAAGCGCAAGGAGCTTTCCAAAGCGAAGCGTTCCTACTCTGGCGCTGACGAAGTGTGGGGTATCATCGACCGAGACTCGCATCCTGGCGTTAAAGAGGCGATCGCAAAATGTCAAGATGAAGGGATCGGGCTCGTCTTCTCCAACGAGTGTTTTGAACTTTGGCCACTTTTGTTCATAACAGAAATCCACTCCTACGTCGGAAGACATGACCTTCAGGCGCGGCTTCACGAATTACACCCGCATTACAGCGGTGATCGTCGAGGTTGAGGTCATTCTTACACGGCATAGCCGCACCCCCTCGCCCAAGACTGGCATAGTTC
>JAKLKE010000499.1 GCA_023150775.1 Myxococcota bacterium | reverse complement strand
TCGACGAGCACGTCCACCATCGGCTTGGGCAGGCTCAAGGCGCGCTCCGGGGCCGAGCCCGCCGCGCCGCCGCCGCCGAACACCGCCAGCGCGGCGTCCAAGGCGGCCTTGGCCTCGGCCTCGCCGTGCATGATCTTCGTGGCCTCAAACGCCAGGCGGCGCTTGGCCTCGCGGATCTCGGCGCCCTCTAAGGCCGCCAAGGTGGCGATCTCGTCGAGCTCCAAGAAGGTGAAGATACGCAGGAGGCGGCCCACGTCGGCGTCCTCGACGTTCATCCAGTACTGGAAGTAGTCGTAGGGGGCCAGGCGATGCGCCCCGAGCCACACCGCGCCCGCGGCCGTCTTGCCCATCTTCGCGCCCGAGGCCGACATCAAGAGCGGCTGGGTGAAGCCCTCGGCCTCGCGGGCCTCGACGCGGCGGATGAGGTCGATGCCCGCGGTGATGTTGCCCCACTGGTCGTCGCCGCCGAGCTGCAAGGTGCAGCCGTAGCGGCGGTTGAGCTCCAAGAAGTCGTAGGCCTGGAGGAGCTGGTAGTTGAACTCGATGAACGAGAGGCCCTTCTCTAACCGCAGCTTCACGCTGGCTTTGCTGAGCATCGTGTTCACCGAGAAGTGCCGCCCGATGTCACGCAAGAACTGGATGTAGTGAAGGCTGCACAGCCAGTCTTGGTTGTCTACGAGCAGGCCCCGCTCGCCGTCGAGGGTCAACACCTGGCCGAGCTGGGCGCGGATGCCGACCTTGTTCTGCTCGATCTGCTCGACGGTGATGAGCTGCCGGGCCTCGTCTTTGCCCGAAGGATCACCGACCATGGCCGTGCCGCCGCCGACGACGGCGATGATCCGGTGCCCGGCGCGCTGGAGGTGGGCCAGGGCCATCGCCGGGAAGAGGTGCCCGATGTGCAACGAGTCCGAGGTGGGGTCAAAACCGCAGTAGACGGAGATCGGGGGGCCGTCGATGAGCGCCGGGGCGCCCTCGGTGTGCTGCTGGACAAAACCGCGCGCTTGTAGGGTAGAGAAGACGCTCATGGGGCCGCCCGGGTGAACGCGCCGCGTCGCGCGGCGCCTCGTGGGGATTATGCGAGCGCAGAAACCCGGTCAACTCCGGCTTCATTGACCTTGTGTCGAAATTGTGACGTGAAGGTGTCGTACTCTCAGCAGGGGCCCGCGCGGCAGGGGCCCCAAGCAAGACACTCGCCGATGACAGGAGCGCGAATGCAGATCAACTTCCACTCCCCTGATGATGTCTTCACCGATGAGCTGCGTGAGTACGGAGAGGAGAAGCTGACCCGGCCGCTGATGCGACACAAGATCCCCACGGAGAACGCCCGCCTCGACGTAGACGCCTCCAACGTGCGTGAGCGTGTGGCGCTGCGTGTGCGGATGACCTTCCCCGGCACCACGATCACCGTGTCTACCCTCAGCGGAGACGCCTTCTCCGCCGTAGACATGGCTGAAGACAAGCTGGCGCGAAAGCTCCGCGACACTGAAGAGCGCCGTCGTGAGCAAGATCGCCGCCGCATGGAGCTCGCGCCGCTTGATGACGAGGCCACGGACATCTTCACCGCCGATGAGGAGGAGGTCCTGCGCCAGATGGGCGCGCTGGACGCCGTCTTAGAGCTCTGATGGCGCGCTGAGCCCCAAGCTCGCGCGGGCGCCTCCGGGCGCTCGCGCGACGAGCGGTAGAGCGGTGGTTAGAGGGGCGCATGTTCCTGCTCCTCAGCTCGTTCTCGCTCGTGCTGGCCCAAGAGGCCGCCTGGGTCGCCGACACCAGCCCTCAGACGGCCGCCGCCGCCTGGGGAGAGGCGCTCAGCCGTCGGGGCCTGACCGTTCACCCGGCGAGCCCCATCGCCGAGGATCACCCGGCCTTGCCCAGCACCCTCACCCTGACCTTTGAGGGGGACGCCGTCATCCGGGCGCGGGCGGTGCCCACCCGGGGCTCGGTGAAGCTCACCCGCACGGGCTGGGATCAGGTAGAGGCCACCCTGACCCTCGACCCGCCGCGCACCCCACCCTGGGCGCCCAAGGCCCGGGCCCGCCTCGCCGTCGCGCTGCCAGGGGAGGCCCAGGCCGCGCTGAGCGGCCTCGACGCCGCGCCGTCGCGCCTAGAGGCCGACCCGCTCCTCGCGGATCCCGCCCGCTGCGCCGCCCGAATCGCCACCTTTGAGGCCTCGCCGATCCCCCAGGCCCGGGAGACCCTTCGCCTCGCCTTAGAGACCACACCCCAAAACTGCCACCGGGCCCTGCTCACGAGCCTGTTGAAGGATCCGGCGATGAAGGCCCCGGTCTCGGCCTGGATCGTCGCGCGGTACCACGCCGCGCCCGCCGAGGAGCGCGCCCACTACGTCGCCTTGGGCTTTATGGTGAGCGAGCCCGCCGCCGCCTTAGAGGCCGTGTTCGACGCAGAAGATGAGCGGCTCTCGGGGGAGTGAGGCCCGCTTAGGTTCTTGGGATCACGGCTACAATTGCCCATGACCCGCCCTTGCCCCCGCTGCGCTCGGCCAAACGCCGCCCACCGCGCCGCCTGCCTGTACTGCGGCGAGGCGCTGCCCAACCCGGCGCCGCCGCCCGAGGCCCCCCGCGCCCGGGTCTTGCCCGCCGATCTCGACCGCCTGGTCAACGAGGCCCTGCGCGGCAAAGGGGTGAAGGCCCTGCACGAGGCCTTACGCCAGGCCGACACCACGTCGGAGACGGGTGTCGCGAGCATTCTTGCGACAGATGTGACAGGCCTCGGCCCTGGGCCGAAGGTGGAGCTTGTCACATCGGGTGGAGCGGTGGATGCGACGGGTGTGACAGCCGGTCAGTCGGCCGATGTCGCATCGGGTGTCGCAGGGGATGTCGCATCGGGTGTCGCAGAGAATGTCGCATTAAAAGACGAAGAAGATGTCACACTCAGCCCGAGCGTAGACCCCGCCGCCCAGCTGGAGAGCGCCCTCACCGAGGCCGAGGAGGCCGTCACCCTGGCGCGGGCCAGGCTCACGGACGGGGCGCTGGTGGAGGCGGCGGAGATTCTGCGACAGCTCGCCGGGCGCCTGCCGACGCTGCTGCCTGAGCCCACCGTTGAGCCGATGGTGGAGGCCGCCGAGGCCAGCGCCGGGGAGACCAGCCCCGTGCCTTTGCCCCTGTTTCGCTTTGGCTGGGCCTTGGTGATCGACGGCCTCGCCGACGCCGCCCGCGCCCCGGCCTTGGCCAGCGCCTTGGGCCAAGACCTCGCGACGGCGCGGCTGCACGCCGTCTCGGCGCACCCCAAGGTGGTGCAGCGCGGCGACGATGAGGCGGCGCTCCTCGCCCGGGCCGAGCGCCTGCGCGCCGAAGCGGTCCCCACGACCGTGCTGCATCGCAGCATGGTCCAGCGCCTCGGGCGACCGGCCTTGGCGCGCTCCTTCGTCTGGGGCGGCCCGGTGCGAGGGCTCGACGGCCGCGCCTTCTGGGAGGGTGACTCAGAGGAGGTGCGGGCGCAGAGAGGCACGCCTTGGCCGTGGTTTGAGCCGATCTTGGGCGTGCTCGGCGAGGTGACGGTGGTGCGCAGCCGCTCGGCCGCCGCCCCCGGGCGCTTCGCGCGGAAGACCCTAGGCGTCGGGCCCACGGTGCTCGACGAGCGACGCATCGGCGTGCTCGATCTCTGGGGCGAAGACGGCCAACACCTGCGGCTGGTCGAGGGCCTCACGGACTCTGGCGACAGCCGCGCGCCGTTCAGAGCCTTGGTGGAGACGATCACCGCCGCCGCGTCAGGCCTAAAGCTCACCGCCCGGCGCGTGTGTCGCCCCGAAGAGAGCCGCGCCGCCGGAGAGCCCGGCGAGGCCGTCGTGCGCTCAGGCTGGCCCACCTTCGAGGAGCACACCCGGCTGTGCTGGCTACATCACCAGGCGCGCTGATCAGCGGCCCTCAAAGAACAGCGCGTCGATGAAGAAGGTCGAGGCGAGCAGGAGCGCGCGGTCATCTTCAGTGAGGGAGGGGTCGGAGAACTCGACGCCGAAGCTGTCCGCGTCGGTGAGA
>JAKLKE010000498.1 GCA_023150775.1 Myxococcota bacterium | reverse complement strand
GCTCGCTCTCGGCGGTGATGATCTCCTCCACCGCCGCGACGTCGCTGCGCACCTTCACCGCCCTGCGGGAGCTCGTGCCCGGCGCGGGCACCTTGGGCAAAGGCACGGACACGCTGGAGGCCGACAGGCAGGCCATCGCCGCGCTCTGGCGTGAGGGCAAACGTGCCCAGGCCGTCGAGCTCGCCGAGCGCAGCGCCCACCCGGCCATCCGCCGGATGCTGGACCTGGTGCTCAGCCGCGCGCCGCATGAGGCCACCACCGCCGCCTTCACCGAGCTCAAACACGCCGAGCTCACCCGCTGGCAGCCCGCCGTGGGCAACTGGGAGCTGCTCGCCAAGCTCGCGCCGTCCTTCGGCATGGTCGGCACGATCACCGGCATGATTCAGCTCTTTAAGAGCATGGGCGAGACGACCAACCTCGGCGCCTCGCTCTCCTTGGCGCTTCTGGCCACCCTCTACGGCGTGGCCTTCGGCGCCGGCGTGGCCGGGCCCATCGGTCACTTCTTGCGGGGCCTGCTCGACGAGCGCCTCGGCGCCTTAGAGCGCTGTGAGCAGAGCGTCGCCGAGCTCATCGCCCGCTCCGCCCGCGAGAGCGGCATGGCGAAGGGGTAAACGATGCAACGCCGCAGCTACACGAGCGACGAGGGCTGGCTGCTCTCCTACGCCGATCTCATCACGAACCTGCTGATCTTCTTCGTGATGTTGCTCGCGGCGTCGGACATCAGCCGCTCACGGATGCAGCAGATCACCGAGTCCCTCTCGGGCAAAGAGCAGCCGGAGAGCCTCTCGTCGATTCAGCAGCAGATCGAGGAGAAGATCGCCGCCGAGGGCCTTCAAGACCTCATCCAGACCGAGCTTGACGATGACGGCCTGCGCCTCTCGTTAAACTCTGGCCTCGTGTTTGACTCCGGCAGCGCCGCGATTCGTGTGGAGCAGACCGACACGCTCGACCGTATGCTCAGCACCTTCGTGCCCTACATGGAGCAATATGGCTTCGCGGTGGAGGGCCACACCGACAGCCAGCCGATCACCGCCGGGTCGCCGTACAAGTCCAACTGGGAGCTGTCCGCCGACCGCGCCAACGCCGTGCGCACCCGCATGGAGACCGTCGGCGTCGCGAGGGGCCGGGTGCGTGTCGAAGGGTACGCCGACACCGTGCCTCTGCCTGAAGAGGAGCTTCAAGGCCTCGACGAGGCCGAGCGCCTCGCCCGTCACCGCCGCGTCGTCGTGAGGATCTACTGATGGGCGTCACCCTGCTCCTGCTGTTGACCCAAAGCCCGGTCCAAGCTGCCGATCCGCCGAACTCTGAGATCCCCGCGACCGTGCTCGGTGAGCTGCGGATGTTGGAGAACGACTTTGAGCTCGCGCTCTCCCAGGACTGTGACGCCGCGCGCTGCTTCTCCAAAGGCTGCACCTACGTGAGCCACAGCGTCGCCGACCGGCCCCGGGCCGCGTCGATGCCCGGCTTGGGCATGGATCTCGGCCCCGGCAGCGTCGTGGCGCAAGAGTTCTTGACCCAAGCCCAGTGCTCCTTCGCCCATGAGAAGGCTGAAGACGGCGCGGACATGACCGTGCTGTCCCGCCGCCTACAGTCAAAGTTGAGCGCGGGCTGGCTCAACGTCTCTGTGGGTCATCAAGAGCTGCTGCCCCTGCCGCCGTCCCTTCGGGATCCCCCGCCTCCCCCCGTAGACGAGGCCGCCGAGGCCGTCGTAGACGCCCCGCCGCCAGCGCCCGTAGACCCCTGGGTCGAGAACGACGCCCTGCGTGAGCTGTGGTTGGAGCTGTTGCCCCATCTGTACTGGATGATCGGCCTCGGTCTGTTCACCTTGGCGAGCGCGGCGCTCATCTGGTCTTGGCGCCGGGTCGGTCAGCCGAGCTTTGAGGAGCAGGCGCTGCTCGCCCAGCTCAACCAGCCCGCCCCGCCCGCCGCCGCCACCGCCGAAGCTGGCGCCGAGGAGAGCGCCGTCGCCGCCGCCGCCGCCACCACCGAAGACGAGGCCGCCCGCCTTGAACAACAAGAGGCCCGCTGGTCGGCCCGCCTCGCCGCGTTTGACCCGGCGAAGCCCGATCCCGAGCTTCAAGCGGCCATTCGTGAGCTGCTCCGCGCCGGGGAGCTCACCGTGCTCGCCAAGGCGGCGCTGCGTTTCCCCAACACCTTGCCCGCGGCCTTCCCCTCCGGCGGCGACATCGCCGGGCCGAAGATCGCCCTCGCCGAGCTGCTCCGCGACGCCGACCCCCGCACATTGCCCACAGACGCCGAGCTCTTCGCCGCCCTGGACCGCTACGCGCTGTTCGCGGCCTTGGTCACCCAAGGAGACGCCGGCGTCGTGCGCAGCGTGCGCGAAGACTTCGGCACCGCGGGCCTCGCGCGGCTGGTGCAGCAGCTCCCGCCACGGCACGCGGCGATCCTCTTCGCCCTGGCGCCGCTGGAGACCCGACACGAGCTCGTCGGCCTGCTCACCGAGGCCCAGACCACCGCGCTCTCCGCCGAGCTTCTGCGCTCCAACCGCCTGGGCCCAGACGAGACGGCGGATCTCTTCGCCGCGCTCCAGGCCGCCCAGCGCGGCGACACCTTGCCCCCGCTGCCCGCCCGGGCGGAGGTCGCCGACCACGGCGCGCCCTTTGACTCCCCCGGCGCGCTCTCCACGCTCCTGCCCAAGCTCCCCCCCGCCGCCCGGTCTGCGCTCTTCCAAGACGCCCAGCGCGCGCTCAACGGCAGCTTGCCCGCCTGGGTGCAGGGTGTGCTGACGCCAGACATGCTCCTCACGCTGGAGCCCGAGGCGCTGGCCGACCTGCTCTTGTCCGTCGAGGTGGAGGCCCTGGCGGCCTGGGCGTCGCTCCTCGACGGCGACGCCCGTGGCCGGGTGCTGAGCGCGGCGCCGGAGTCGCTGCGGCGCTCCATCGAGGCCGTCTCGGTGTTCCCCAACCGCGCCCAGCAGGTGGCCCTCGCCGATCGTGGCCGACAAGCCCTCGCCCGGGGCTTCCAGGCCCAGCTCGCCCGCGCCCGTCGGCCCTTCGCCTCCGTGCTCGCCGGGGAGGCCGCGTGAGACCCCTCGCGGCGCTCCTCACCCTGCTCGCCATTGGATCGTGCAGGAAGGTGCCGCTGTTTGACGTCAACGCCGCGTTCACCGTCGCTGACGCCTCGTGGTTCGCTGAAGAGGACACTCTGTTCATCTTCTACAACGTCACCGCCGAGCAAGGAATTGGGGATCCCAGCGTCATCGAGCTGACCTACACCACCGACGACGAGCGTGTGGACTGGACTCCTCTGGACCAGTTCGTCAACGTACACACCCACATCCCCGTCGATTGTGGTGAAACAAGCCTCTGCGGCAGCGCCAGCATCAAGGTGCCCATCGAGCCCCGAGACGTGAAGCTGCGCCTTCGTTACCACCGCGACGGCGAGCTGACCCTCGATCCCCGCACGGTCTTCAACGTCATCGGCCCCGGGCCCGCGCACACCAACCGCAGCCTGCAGGTCTACGGCGTGTTCGACGAGACAAACACCTGGGTGCAGTGGCGTGGTCGGCACTTTTTCCCGACCGTGCGCAATCAAGAGGCCGAGGGCCTGGGCCTACGCCGAGACGTGCTGATTGAGGATCAGATCTACGGTGATGTCGAGGTCGGCAGCGAGCGCAACCCCTACGCTTACGGCGCGAGCTGCGGGCGCGGCGGCGAGATGACGGAGTTAGGCTTCGCCGCGCTCTCTTTTGATGAGCGCGCCCGGTTTAACCCCGAGCAGCTCCCCGTTGAGGCCTCAGCCGCCCCGGTCGTCTGTGCAACATCAACCGTCACAGACGCCAACGGGACCTTCACCATCGTCGCCTCGGCGCGCAAAAATCCCGAGGTGCGCCCGGCCTTCCCCGAGCTGCGCAGCCCCATTCACGCCGCCCGGCGTGTGCCGTTCTTCCTCGCGCCCTGCAACCGCGACATCTCCGTTGAGCACGCCGAGATGCAGCGCCAGCGCCTCGCCCTTGAGGACGAGCCCACCTTCTGCATCGACGACTGGACC
>JAKLKE010000497.1 GCA_023150775.1 Myxococcota bacterium | reverse complement strand
GTGTTTCGTGATCCCACACGGTTCGGGATCACCGTGCGGCCCTTGCCCAAAGGCGCGTTTAACCACAATGACCGTGAGCATGACGACCCGCTCAGCCGTGTTCACGACCGTTTTGACGGCCCCTTGCCCGCCGCGCTGGACGCCTGGATGCGCGGCAAGGCCCTGCACGAGCCGCTGCAGACCTGGTTTGACCGCCCGATCCCGGCGACGACGGAGCCACCCGACCGTGTGCGATCGGCGCTCTCCGAGCTTGAGCCGATGGGCCAGCGCCTCGTGTGGATCGGCGGCGAGGTCTTGGAGTCTGACGAGGGCCTCGTGCTGCACGGTCAAGGGGAGCCCATCGTCATTCGAGGCCGCCCCAAGCCCCTGCAGTGGCTCGCTGAGGTGATCGAGGCGAGCCGGCCGGAGGAGGAGGAGGCGCTGCTTCTCGACGACGCCGTCGCGGCCTTCCCCGGGGACTTCAAGCGGTTCGCCGCGCAGTGGGAACAGGCGCGGCGGGCGGGCTTGTTGGGCATCTGAGCCCGTTTGAGTCCGGACCGCTCAGGCCGGGCTCAACCCCGCCCCTTTCCCAAACCGCATCGTCAAGAGCCGCTCCCGCAGGTCCGCCGCGCCGGGTGACAGCCGCTCCACCCCCCGGTGCGCGATCACGATGCGCCGGGTGAGCGGCGCGCGGGGGTCGTCCACGAGGCTCAGGCGACCATCGGCGAGATCCCCGGCCACGGCGACCCGGCTCAACAGCGCGACGCCGAGCCCCTCCCGGGCCGAGCCCTTCACGGCGATGACGCTGTTCAGCTCCAAGGCGACCTCGACGTCGGGGAAGTGTTGGTCGAGGAGCGCGCGAGTCGGCGAGGGCCGGGCGAAGGTCAGAAACGGCTGCCCCGTCGCGGGCAGGCCCGGGCGGGCGACGAGCACCAGCACATCGAGGAGCCAGGGCTCGACGGTGAGGCCCGGCGGCGGATCGGGGGTGGCGGGAACGGCGACCAGATCGAGGCGCCCGGCGCTCAGCTCCTCCAGAAGCTCGGCGGTGTGGCCCTCGCGTAAGCTCAGGCGTAGGCCCGGGTGCGCCTCACGCAAGGCGCGCAAGACGGCGGGCAGAACGTAGGTGCAGAAGGTGGCCCCAGCGCCTACCCGCACCTGCCCCGCCTGGAGGCCCTGCAGCTCGGCCACGGCGCGGCGGCCCTCCTCGACGGCGGCCAAGGCGGCGCGGGCGTGGGGCAGAAGGGCCTCTCCGGCGGCGGTCGGGCTGGCCCCGGATCGACCTCGGGTGAGCAAGACCGCGCCGACGGTCTGCTCCAGGCGCTGAATCGCCGCGGTGAGCGCGGGCTGGCTGCGCCCGGCGGGGCGGGCGGCCGCCGTGAAGCTGCCCGCGTCAACGACCATCACGAAGGTGCGCAGCTCATCCAGCATCGGGCTCTTTCCATCCGTTTTGCTGATGGATAACCCAAAATCATTCGATTGGACCGAAGAATCGGCCTCGCCTAAACAGAGGGGCAGGAGGTGTCTATGCTGCTGATTCTTCTGGGTGTGGCCGCTGGAGCGCTCACAACAGTCGCCGGGTTAGGCGGCGGGCTCGTGGTCTTGCTTCTGCTCTCGGCGGTGGAGGGCCCCAAGGCGGCCTTGGCCATCAGCGCGGCGGCGCTGCTCGTGGGCAACATGCACCGCCTGTTTATGCTGCGCGAGAAGTTAGACCGCCCCACCGCCCTCCGGGTGGTCAGCGGCGCCTTCCCCGGCGCGATCCTCGGCGGGCTCACCGCGGCATGGCTGCCGGATCGGGTGCTGAGCCTCTTCATCGCCGCCGTCGTGGGCCTCGCGCTCATCCGGCCCCTCTTGCAGAAGGCGCCCGTCGTGCCCCGATGGGCCTTGGCCCCGGCGGGCCTCGGCATCGGCGTGCTCACAGGCAACGCCGGTGGATCGGGCCTGCTCGTCGCGCCGCTCCTGCTGAGCGCGGGGCTCAGCGGCGGAAGCTACATCGCCACAAGCGCCGCCGTCGCCGTGGGGATGCACGCCGGGCGCCTTGGCTCCTACATCTCTGAAGGCCTGATGAGCCCGGATCGTGCCGTTGACGCGGCGATCCTCGCCGTGGGGCTGCCGCTCGGCAACCTCGTCGGCGAGCGCCTCTCCCATCACCTCTCCGACCGACGCTCGGCGCAGATCAACTACGGCGCCATGGCCCTGTGCGGCGCCTTGGCGCTCTTTGGGATCGCCTGATCCACCCGGCGCGAGGCGCTGTATGCTGGCGCCATGCTCCCCCTCGCGCTCCTCGCCACCTTCGCCGCCGAGCCCAACAAGACCGTGAGCCTGGAGCTGGTCGACGCGCCGATCACCCAGGCCCTCACGCTCATCGCTGAGGTCGGGGATCTGCAGCTCGTCATGGGCGACGACGTCAAAGGCACGGTCACGGTGAGCCTCACCGATGTGGCCTGGGAGGACGCCTTCAACGCCGTGCTGCTCACCCACGGCCTCGTCGCCGTGCCCGTGGGCGAGCTGACGGTGGTGAAGCCCGCGTCTTAGGGCGCCCGGCGACCCCAGTCCACGCCGCCCAAGACGTACACCGAGAGGCGGCCCACGTCGTCTTGCCGGGGGATCCACGGCGCGTAACCGACGCTGAGATCGACGAAGCGGCGATCCTTCTTCCAGCCGCCCAAGGCCGCGAAGCCCAGCGCCTGCTGGCCATCAAAGACCGCGAGATCACTCATCAGCGCGAGCTCAAACGACCCAGCGGTGAGGCGCGGCCCCACCCGCAGCGCGGCGTAGTCCTCCACCCACCACTCCGCCCAGGCCGCCCCAGCGAGAGGCACGACGTAGGGGTTGAGCCCGCCGAGGCGGCTGAGGTTGAGCTCGTCTTGGTTCTCGGCGATCCCCGCGCGCAGCTCCACGACCGGCGCCACACGCCACGGACCCTCGGCGCGAAGCTCGACGGTGGCGTGGGGCGAGAGGCCCACGTCGGACACATCAAGGCCGAGGCGCGCGTAGCCCTGAACCTGGGGGCGCCAGAGGCCCACCAAGGCGTCTGTGGAGAGGATGCGGCGCTGAGAGACGCCGTCGCTGACGCTCTGGCCCTGGGCGCTGAGCTGGTACAGCCGGGCGTTGACCTGGCCGCCCGCGTAGAGCCCGCCGGGTAAATACCGCAGCGCGCCGCCGTCAACGCCCTCATAAAACGCCATACGCGCTCGGGAGGCGTCGGGCGCGCCGTCGGTCCAAGGCGCCATCATCATGCCCGCCGTGCCGCCAAACTGCGCCCGCGCCCCGATCCAGGCCCGGCCCCGCGCCCACTCCGGGCCAAAACGAAGATCGAGGGTGTCGGTGAACAAGCTGACCGAGAGCGGCCCGCGCCGCGCGCCCAAGGTGACGATGCCGAAGCTCGACGCGCCGACCTGGGCGCCGCCTTGGGCCGTGCGCTCCCAGACCGGCGGCGCCTCCGCCTCTTCAGGAGCGGGCTCTGCAGCGCGAAGCGCGCCGATCATCATCAGGCAAGCCGGGCTCATCCGACCACCACCCGCGCGCCGCCGCGTCGCTGCACCACATGCACCCGAAACAAGAGCATCACCGAGACCACCATCAAGGCCAAGATGAGCCCCGTCCAGATGCCTTCAGGCCCCCAGCCCAGCTTGAAGCCCAAGAAGTAGCCCACGGGGATGCCCAAGGCCCAGTAGCCCAGAAGGTTGAACAAGGGCGGCACCCGGGTGTCGCCCGCGCCACGTAAGACGCCGAAGCTCACCACCTGGGCCCCATCAAAGAGCTGAAAGCAGGCGGCCAAGGGCAGAAGCCCCACGGCCACGGCGAGCACGTTGGGATCGGCGGTGTACAGCCTGGCGATGGCCCCGGGCGCGAAGAAGAAGAGCAGGGCGGAGCTGCACATAAACAGGATGCCTACGCCGATGGCCACCCAGGCCGTGCGCCCCCAGGGCAGCCCCGCGCCGAGCAGGTTGCCCACCCGCGTCGCCGCCGCCGCCGAGAAACCGAACGGCACCATGAAGCTCAACGAGCTGATGTTTAAGGCCACGGCGTTGCCCGCCAGGGCCGCGG
>JAKLKE010000496.1:267-4026 GCA_023150775.1 Myxococcota bacterium | reverse complement strand
CTTTTGCTCATCCCCAACATCTGCTTCTCCAGCGTGCTGGTCTCGATCCGCGACATGAGCGTGGCCGCCGAGCTGCTCACCTGGGTGACCCCAGCGCGCTACGCCTTCGACCTCTCGCTCAAGATGGGCGAGCGGCTCAGCGAGGCGGGGCGTGTGCCGGGGCGCTGGGAGCTGCGCAGCATGACCGGGCCGCTCTATGAGCTGGGCCTCAAGCCGGCGGACGTCACCGACATGGGCATGAGCCCGATGGAGCTGGTCGCCGCGCTGCTCGCGCTCTCGGCGACCTTGCTCGCCGTCGCCGTCGCCGGGGCCACCCGCGTGCGGGAGCGGCGCTAACCCGTCAGGGAAGCTCGCTCAGCCAGCGGGCCCGGCCGATGCCCGCGCCAGCCTCGGTCTCTAAGGTCCACACGACCTCTTTGGCGTCGTTGACCTCCGCGACCTGGCCGAAGGGGCTCCAGGCGATGAGGATGTTGCCGCTGGGCGTGGGGTGCGCGTCCCCCAAGGCGACGGCGAAGCCGTTGTTGGGGTGGTTGTACTCCCAGGTCTGGGTCATCTCCCGGCGCTCCTCGTCATAGACGAAGCGCGCCACCCGCGAGATCTGCGGGTTGTGGTGCATGCCGTTGTCGAACACGAGCAGCTCGCCGTCACGCATCCAGGAGGAGTGTGGGTGGGACCAAGGTTTTCCGCCCATCACCATGCGGTAGTCGGCGTAGGGGTTCACGTCGTCGATGAGCGCGCCGTCCGCCGCCGAGACGACGTACACCGCGTCGAGGTAGTGCGACATGAGGTAGAGGCGGTCAGTCTCGGCCTCGTAGGTGATGCTGTTGGCGTGGCTCCAGTCAAGCGCCGTCTTGTCTTGCCAAGAGACCGGCGTCTGCTGGTGCTGGCAGGTCGCCGAGGGGGTGTAGTGGTCGAGCAAGGAGAAGATCGGCGCGGCGTCTTGTTGGGCCTCGGCGCCTTGTTTGGTGATCTGGATGGCGTCGCTGATCACCGCGCGCTCTTGGCCGTCGATCTCCATGGTGATCGTCTCGTCCTGAATCCAGGCGATGCGGCCGTCGGGCAGCTCGATGAAGTCATGGTGGCCCCTGGGGAGCTTGGTGCGCTCGATGAGCACGCCGTCCCAGCCCACCCGGAGGAGCTCGGTGCTCTCTTGGTTCTCGAAGGCGTTCTGCAGGAGCACGAGGAGCGCCTCGCCGTCGCGGCTCACCTGAACGGAGCTGGTGATCTCTTGGAACGCCAGGGGCATGTACCAGGCGAGCTCACCTTGAGCGTTCGTGAGGATGACCCAGCCGGAGTCCAGGGAGAGGATCGTCGTGAGCAAGAGCCCCTCGTCGCCCGGGGTGCCTTGGGCGTAGAGCCTCGGCAGGCCGGAGGGGGCCACGGGCACGTCGAGGGAGAGCACCGCGCTCGCCTCTTCATCGCCGCCGTCGGGCGCGGTGACGAGCTGGACAAACACCGTGCGACCCGAGGCCGGGCCGACGACGAGGTGCTCCATCGCGCCGGGGGACATCGTGCGGTGGGCGGTCTCGTGGATGAGGGCGTCTTCGCTGTAGCCCCAGCGCACCCACGACGCGCCGGAGGAGTCCGCCTCGTAGCGCGCCTCCAGCACGTTGGGGATCGTCTCGCCGAGCTGAACATCGACGGCTCGAAGGGCGCCATCGGGGCTCTGGCAGCCCAAGAGCGCGGCGAACAAGACCATTGAAGACTCCATGCGCGACATCAGTGTAGCCGTGGGTGAGGGGGGGCCTGGGTCTTGAGCGTGTCCGACCCTGGCGGCGACACGATCAAGGAAGCTCCGCCATCCACTCGATGCGACCCGTGCCCGCCCCGGCGGAGGTCTCTAAGGCCCAGAGCTCCTCGCCGGTGGCGCTGGTGAGGGTGATGCGACCCAAGGTGCTCCAGGAGGTGAGCAGCTCGTCGCCAGGCAGGGCCTTCACGTCGCCCAAAGCGAACACGAGGCGCCTCTCGGGCTCCCACAATGACAAGGTCTCGGTGAGCGCGCCGGTCTCGGTGTTGACGTCATAGGCCACGACGCGGGACCGGGGCGGGCTGTAGTGCAGGCCGTTGTCGAACAAGAGGAGCCTCTCGGCGCTCATCGTCGAGGAGTGGGCGTGGGACCAAGGCTCGCCCTCATCGGCCATCGGGTCACCCTCATCAAAGCGGATCTCGCTTCGCAGAGATCCGTCCGTCGCGGAGATCACGAAGGCCTGGTCGATGTGGTGGGTGAGCATCAGGAAGGAGTCGGTGGAGGCGTCGTAGTCGAGGCTGTTCGCGTGGGTCCAGTCGAGCAGCTCCCGGCCTTGGTAGAACAAGGTGTGACGTTGGTGCTCACACTCTCTGTCGGGGCTTCTCCAGTCGCGCAAGAACGAGAACAGCGCGGGGCTCGCGACGTCGGCCGTCTCCGCCCAGGCGGACACACGCAGGGCGTCTTGGGCGACGTTGATGGACTCCCCGCTGATCGTGATCGGCCCGGCCTCAAGCTGAATCCAGGCGATGCGGCCGTCGGGCAGCTCCACGAAGTCGTGGTGGCCGTCGGGCAAGATCATGCGGCGGAGGGGGCGACCGTCCCAGCCGTAGTGCAGGATCACCGTCTGGGGCGCGGTGAGCGACATGTCCGTCGTCAACACCAGGACGCCGCTGCCGTCTTGGGCCAAGGATGAGGCGGTCACCAGCTCGTTCGACGGCAGCTTCACGAACCAGACCGGGCGACCGTCCTCGTTCAGGATGACGAGCTGGGTGGACTGGGAGGAGATCAGGCTCGTGAAGACGTGGCCGGGGGCGCTGCCGGGCAGGGTGCCCACGGCGTTCACGTTCGGGAGATCGGCGGGCTCGTAGGGGATGTCGAGGGTCTCAAGCGCCCCCTCCATACGTTCGCCGCCCTCGGTCTCGACCACCGCACGAAAGCTCACGCGCTCGCCGCTCGGCGGCCCGATGATCAGGCCCTCAAACCGCCCGCCCGCGTCGATCGGCGTCCGCCGCGTCGTCCGCGTGTCGCCCGCCGCCGCCCCCCACTCGATGAAGGCCACCCCCGCCACTTGGCTATCGATCGACGCCACGACGGCGTTCGGGATGACCTCCCCCAGCTCGAAGCTCGACTCAAGGCTGGTCGAGCTCTCTTCGGGTTCTGTGCAGGCCATCAGGAGGATGAAGAGCATACGAGAACGTCCTGTCGTCGGGGGGGGTTCCTCCACACTGCGCTAGCTCAGAGGTGCTTGTGTGGAGGATTTGTCAGGACATTCGGAGTGTTACAGCGTCGCGGCCCCGGCGTTCGTGAACGTTCTGTAGCGTTGACGCGCCTTGTACAAGGTCTGCGCCGTGGCCTGAATGCCCGCGACGGCGTACTGGAGGCCACCTGGGTTCCAGAACTTGCCCTCGATGAGGTCTGCGTCGTGGTCCACCAAGCCCGTCTCGACGGCGAGCTCGTGCAGGCGGGAGTGGGGGTAGATGCGGATCGGCTGCATCATCAACAGGGTGAACAGGCGGAAGTTGGGGCCGCAGTGCATCTTGGCGTCGGCGACAAACTTGAGGATGCTGAACAGCGAACGCCAGTCTTCACCCGGGGCGTTGAGGAAGAAGCTGTACTCGACGTCCATGTCGTACTTCTTCGCGGCCTGGTAGGTGTAGACGAGGTCCTTGTAGCGGAAGTTTTTGTCGAGGTTCTTGAGCATCCGGTCATCGACGTGGTCCGGGGAGAAGCTCAGAAGCCCGCAGCCCGCGGCCTTGAGCCAGCGTAGGAGCTCGTCGGGCAAGGTGACGGCC
>JAKLKE010000496.1:0-257 GCA_023150775.1 Myxococcota bacterium | reverse complement strand
TTGCGGTCGACGATCTCTTTGCAGATGGCGATGCTGTGCTCGACGGGGATGTTGAAGATCTGGTCGCAGAAGAACATCTGCTTGACGCCCCAACGATCGCGCAGCTCTTGCATCTCATCCACGACGGCCTGGGGGGTGCGGCGGCGAACGGCGTTGCCCAAGAGGTAGGTGTCGGAGCAATGAACGCAGTGAAGCGCGCAGCCGCGTTTCGACTGGAGCCCGATGCTCACGAAGCTGGACTCGGCGTAAGGCGCGAA
>JAKLKE010000495.1:934-4044 GCA_023150775.1 Myxococcota bacterium | reverse complement strand
CATATTCGTCGACGAGCTCGACGCCGTAGGCAGGCACCGGGGCGCCGGTCTCGGAGGCGGGCACGACGAAAGGGAGCAGACATTAAACCAGCTCCTCGTCGAGATGGACGGCTTCGAGTCCAACGAGGGCGTGATCATGATGGCGGCGACCAACCGCCCCGACGTGCTCGACCCGGCCCTGCTCCGACCGGGCCGTTTTGACCGCCGCGTCGTCGTTGACGCCCCGGACATGGCCGGTCGTCTGGGCATCCTCAAGGTCCACACCCGCCGCACGCCCCTCTCGGATGACGTGAACCTCGACCTCGTCGCCCGCAACACCCCTGGCTTCTCCGGCGCCGACCTAGAGAACCTCGTCAACGAGGCCGCCCTGCTCGCCGCCCGCTTCAACAAGAAGAAGGTGGAGATGGACGACTTTGAGGCCGCCCGGGACAAGGTCTTCATGGGCCCCGCGCGCCGCTCTCGGGTCATCAACGAAGAGGACCGCAAACGCACGGCCTACCACGAGGCCGGCCACGCCATCGTCGCCCAGCTTCTGCCCAAGGCCGATGCCGTGCACAAGGTCACCATCATCCCCCGTGGGCGCGCCATGGGCGTCACCTGGTTCTTGCCTGAAGAGCGCAGCGGCCTCACCCGCGAAGACTTCCGCTCCCGCATCGCCTCGGCCATGGGCGGCCGCGTCGCCGAGGAGATCATCTTCAACGAGCTCTCGACGGGCGCGTCCAACGACCTCAAGCAGGCGAGCAAGATGGCCCGGGACATGGTCTGCCGCTACGGCATGTCCGAGCGCCTCGGCCCCGTCTCTTGGGAGGACGACAACGACGAGGTCTTCTTGGGCCGCGACTTCGGCCGCCGCTCCCACTTCTCCGAGAGCACCTCCGTCGCCATCGACGACGAGGTCCGCTCCTTGGTCGAGACGGGCCAGCGCTGGGCGAAGGAGATCTTGATCTCCAACGTGCACATCCTGCACAAGATCGCCCAGCTCCTCTTAGAGAAAGAGACCGTCGATTCTGAAGAGTTCTTGCGTGTTGTGCATGGGCTCAACCCCGTCCTCCCGGAGAGCATCGGCGCGGTGGCGTAAGCCCCCGCCTGGAGAATCCCCCGCTTGAACGTCCGAATCGCAGGGGTGCTCAACGTCACCCCCGACTCCTTCTCCGACGGCGGGCGCGATGCGTCCGCCGCCGCTGCGATCTCGCGGGGGCTCACGCTCTGGGCTGAAGGTGCGGCCTGGGTGGATGTCGGCGGGGAGTCTACGCGGCCGGGCGCCGCCCCGGTGGAGGAGTCCGAGGAGCTTCGTCGGGTGTTGCCCGTCATCGAGGGCCTCGTCGCCGCGGGCGCGCCGGTCTCTATCGACACCCAGAAGCCCCACGTCGCCCGGGCGGCCTTGGCGGCTGGGGCGCGGCTGGTGAACGACGTCGGCGGCCTGCGGGCGCCGGGCATGGCCGAGGCCGCCGCGGAGTTTGGCGCGGGGGTCGTCGTGATGCACATGCGCGGCGAGCCCCAGACCATGCAGCGCCACACCCGCTACGACGACGTCGTGGGTGAGGTTCGCGCCGGTCTTGAGCGCGGTCTACGCCGGGCGACCGACCTGGGCATCACGGAGATCTGGCTCGATCCGGGCCTCGGCTTCGGCAAAGACACCCAAGGCAACCTCACGCTCCTGCGGCGCCTGCCTGAGCTGTTGGACCTTGGCTTCCCGCTCTATGTCGGGGCGTCCCGCAAGAGCTTCATCGGTGAGCTGACCGGTCGAGACGCGCCGTTGGAGCGTGGTTATGGCAGCGTCGGCGCGGCCTTGGCGGCGGTCGTCGGCGGCGCGAGCGCCCTGCGTGTTCACGACGTCGCCGCCACCCGAGACGCCTTGGCCGTGTTCTTGGCGGCGCGCCCCGCCGTCGTGGGGGCCGCGTGAGCTTAGAGGCCGCCAGGCTCCTGCTCGCCAACTGGGAGCCCCGCGACGCCCTCGACGTGGCGCTCATGTGGTTCTTGCTGTACCAGGCGCTCTTGTTGGTGCGTGGGACCCGGGCGTTTCAGAGCCTCGTGGGCCTCGTCGCGTTGGGCGGCCTCTACCTGCTCAGCCTACGTTTTGAGCTGCTCACCCTACGTTGGGCGCTCGACAAGTTCTTCGTCTACATCGTGCTCGCCGTGCTCATCCTCTTCCAAGAGGACATCCGCCGGGGCCTCGCCTCGACAGGTGGCCGCCTGTTCTCGGGTTTCTCTTCAGATCCCGACAGCTTCGCCCATGAAGAGATCGTGCAGGCCGCCTTCGCGTTGGCCTCACGGCGCATCGGCGCGCTCATCGTCATCGAGCGCGGCGCGAGCTTGAGCGACGTCGCCGAGTCGGGCCACACCATCGACGCCGAGGTCAGCCAAGAGCTGCTCTCCTCCATCTTCCACCCGACCTCGCCCCTGCACGACGGCGCCGTGCTCATCCGAAAAGGGCGCTTGTTGGCGGCGAAGGTCTTCTTGCCGCTCACGCTGAGCAAAGACATCGCCCGCTACTTCGGCACCCGTCACCGCGCCGCCTTGGGCCTCAGCGAAGAGACCGACGCCGTGGTGCTCGTGGTCTCTGAAGAGCGCGGCGCGGTGTCGTTGGTGATGGCCGGGGCGCTCACCCCCGTCGCCGACACGAACGAGCTGCGCCAGCGGCTTCAAGAGATCTTCGCGCCGACCTCCAGCGCCGCCCGCGTCGGGTTCGCGGCCGGGGGGCGCTGAGCCATGGTCCGTCGTCTCGAAGGCGCCTCGTGGTGGGCCAGAGCCCTGCGCACCCTGCGCGGCCTGCTCGTGGAGAACCTCGCCACGAAGCTCGTCTCTTGCCTCTTGGCGGTGGGCCTCTGGGCCTGGGTGCAAGGCGAGCTGGTGGTCGAGGAGACCGCCTGGATCGGCGTCGACTACAAGATCCCCGACGACAAGGCCCTCACCCAGGAGCCTAACCACCGCCTCCGGGCGAACATCTCCGGCCCGCAGGCTTTGGTGCGTGAGCTGCGCCGGGTTCAGCCCAAGCTGAACGTCGATCTGAGCGAGTACCCCCTGGGCGTTCACACCATCGACTTTTTGCCCAGCGAGATTGAGGGCTTGCCACCTTCAGTCAACGTGCTCGGCCTCGCGCCGAACTCGCT